>JANNOF010000081.1:0-21777 GCA_031398925.1 Gloeobacteraceae cyanobacterium SOY_34_metabat_371
ATTTTGCCCAAGCAAATTTCGGATATTGAGCTGGAGCCGCCAGCCAACCTTGTTCCCGAAGATCTTCCGTCGGTAGGAAATCCACGCGCCAGTGTTCATGAACTCTTCCGGAACCGCGCTACAAAGGCTATTTAGTCCCTAGCTATGGCCCGGAACTGAGTCAAGAACAGGGGATCACCGTGCGTCTTAGCGCTGAGGAGTAACGCTATGTTTGCGCTACTAGAGCAGATCTTCTAGAGGATCCCAGGGTATGATCAACCGTGGCCATTACCCTAAAATCCCATGAATGCTATAACCCCCTGGCTAGCTGCAGCTTTAATTTTTATGGCTCTACCCGCCCAGGCCGCCCCCACCTGTAGGGACCGGGTACAACCTAGCGGTGCCCTGTATCGCACCTGTTTTCCTGATACTTGGAATGGGCGTCTGGTGGTCTATGCCCATGGCTATGTCGATCCCTTTGAGCCCATCCAGATCCCCGTTGAAAGTCCTTTTGTAGAAGCCCTCTTTACGGATCTGGGCTACGCCTACACCACCACCAGCTACCGGGTCAATGGATTGGCAGTAACCCAGGGTGTTGAAGACCTACAACAACTGATCAGGCTCTTTGAGCAAAGCTATGGCACGCCCGTTCAGACCTATCTCACCGGGATCTCAGAAGGCGGGTTAATTGCGACCTTGACCACCGAACAGGCACCTACTTTGATCGATGGCACCCTAGCCATGTGTGGTCCAATTGGGGACTTTAAAAAACAGATCGACTACCAGGGTGATTTCTTTGTAGTTTTTGATTATTTCTTTCCAGGATTGGTGCCCGGATCGGTGGCCGGGGTGCCCCAAATACTCATAGACAATTGGGATGCCTATTATGAAAATATTGTCCAACCCGTTGTTTTTGATCCGGCTAATGCCGATAAACTAGCCCAGCTTTTAAACGTAACCAAAGTGCCCACGACTAATGCTGAGGAATCGGTAGCGTTACTGCTGTGGTTCAATGTATTTGCCAATAACGATGCTAAAGCCAAATTAGGCGGTCAGGGCTTCAGCAATATAGACCGGGTGTACCGTGGGTCTAATAACGACACCCTACTCAACCAAAGGATCCAACGGGTGCGGGCCAATCCTCAGGCCCTAGCCGAGATACAGCGTAACTACGAAACCCGTGGTACCGCCACTGTCCCCTTGGTGACGTTACATACGACTCAAGACCCGCTAGTACCCTTTTGGCACGAAGCCCTCTATGGACAAAAAGCAGTCGGTGTGGATTTGACGACCAACCCCATTGCGCGCTATGGACATTGTCTCTTCAGCCCCAATGAGATCTTGGAGGCTTTTGATGTTTTAGTACAAAAAGTCGAAGGGCCTTAGAGGCTGGGTTACTTTGTGATCTAGGCGACATCAATCCTTGAGATCCAGTCCCTATGATGACAAGACCCCACCAAGGCTAAGCAATGCGGATCAATACCAGGGCAGAGTTTCAAACCATTTTCTGGTTGCTTTGGGGAGCGTTTATCGCAGGCTTAGCCTCAGCAATTCTTCATCCTTTAGGGTGGTTGGTGAGCTTAGTCTTAGTGGGGGTAGGCTATGTCCTTACCCGCCAGCAGCCCCGGATGCCTGAACTGCCCTTTTGGGTCTTAGCAGGTTTACTTACCGTAGGAATGAACTTTTATCTGATCCTACGGACCCCCACGCCGACCCCCCGCGATGTCAGTGTCTTCGCGCCCCAAAAGCAAGCCCTATTAGAGGCTGAAGTAACGGATGATCCTAAATTGGGCTCTAATGGCGCGCTCTCGGTGGTGGTGCGGGTAACCAAGCTGATTGCCCCTGTGGAAGCCCTGACGGAAGGCAATCTCTATGTACGCTATAAAGGGCCAGAACTTAATCCAGAACTTAAGACTGATCCGAGCAAAGCTGCCACTACGCCCCTAGTCCAGTCGATTCCTTTACCTAAAGAACTTTTGACCCAGATCTATCCCGGAGTTCAGCTCCAACTCATTGGGTCCTTAACCGCCAATAAAGCCGCCACGAACCCTGGTCAATTTGACTTTGGGGCTTTTTTGGCCCGTAAGTCGGTCTTTGCCACTTTTTATGCCGATCAAGTCAAGGTCTTAACCCAGCCAGACAATTGGTTGACGCAGATCCGCCGTACCCTGGTGGCATCCCATGTGGCAGCCCTGGGCGAACCCACCGGACAACTTTTAGCCTCCATGGTGGTCGGGTCTGGGGCGGCTAATCTAGATCCTAAGTTGAATGAAGCCTTTACCCGCGTGGGCCTATCCCATATTCTCGTGGCTTCGGGGATGCAGGTGTCGTTGATCGTAGGCAACTGTCTGATCCTCCTGCGCCGCCAATCCACCTATCTACAGGCGGGGGTAGCCGGAACCGTACTTATGGTCTACCTGCTTTTAGTGGGAGGGGGGCCGTCGATTATCCGTGCTGGGGTAATGGGCTACTTTGCCCTTGCGGGTTTAGTCTATGGCAAAAAAGGCGAATCCGTTCCGGTTTTAGCCCTATCAGCGATGCTCCTTTTACTGTGGAATCCTCTGTGGATAACCGATGTGGGCTTTCATTTTAGTTTCCTAGCCACCCTAGGACTTTTGATCACGGTGCCTTTGATCACCCAAAAACTAACTTTTTTACCCGCCCTCATAGCCACCAATATTGCCGTACCCATCGCCGCTTATATTTGGACGTTACCGGTGCAACTCCAGGTTTTTGGTAAGCTTTCTCCCTACGCCTTACCAGCAAATTTTTTCTCCGTGGTAATCGTAGAAGTCGTGACCGTAGGCGGTTTTATTAGTTCCGTAATCAGCCTTTTTTTTGCACCCCTAGCCCAACTGATTGATCTTCCCTTGGGTTGGGCCTTGCAGATTTTAATTGCTATGGTCAACTTCTTTGTCAGCCTGCCCGGCAGTACTTTATATCCAGGGGCCTTATCGGGGATCCAGGTTGTACTTTTATATGTGGTGCTGGTGCTATTACATTTTCCTACCCCCCTGTCCAAGCAGCCGCTTTTAGGCACCGGGACCGCTGGCTTACTCCTCATTGGCCCAGCCCTGTTACCCCTCAGCCCTGCGGTACAACTGACTGTTTTGGATACGGGGCGGGCCACTACAGCACTGTTAGAAGCCGAGGGCAAGACCTATTTGATCGGGGATGGGGAGGAACGGGCTATGAAATTTACCGTTGTCCCCTACCTCCAGCAGCAAGGGACCACCAAGATCGACGGGCTAGTAGCGCTTAAAACACCCGATCTCAAAGGCATAGACCAAGCCTGCACCTATGGCACCCTAGGCAATGTATGGTCGGTTGAAACCATCAAGCTCCCCTGTGGAACCCCCCTGATCTATAGCGCCCCCAATATTTTGCGCCTGGGGAATCAAACTTTTGTACGGGTTTTAAGCCTTGAGCCCCTAGCGCTCGTGATCCAAACCAAAGAGGGCCGGGTGTTATACCTAGGCTCCAGTTCGGTCCAAGAACAGCGCCAAGTGCGTGGGCGCTTTCAAAAAGAATTAGCCGAAGTGGACTGGATCTGGACCGATGGTAAATTTCTTATTGATTCATGGCTTGATGTACCTAAACTTAAGGGGATCATGGCCTCTAATCGCTTTTTGAATGAACGGACGGTTGAAGCCATTAAATCCAAAGAGCAGTTGCGTTTTATTTGGATCAAAGAGAAAGGCGCCATGACGTGGACCGGGGCGGATCGGGTAACTACCGTACTGTGATGCACGCCCTGCGTTAGGGGCGATGGGCTGAGTTTTGGCCCAATCGTAGGGTAATAGTAGAGATCGGTATGTGGGGAGTGCGGGTGCAATTTGTACAGGTCTTGGTGGATTGCCCCACGGAAGACCGACTTTTTACCTATACCTGGCCTAAAGCAGAAGGCCCTATTCAGCCTGGAGATGGGGTTTGGGTGCCGTTTGGTAACCGCGAAGTAGGCGGGATCGTATTGACCACAAGTACCGAAAATCCGCACCCTGACCGAGTAATCAAAGCAGTGCTGGGCCTGCTCCATCGGGGGTTTTTACCGGTTCATTACTGGAACCTACTCGAACAAACCGCCCAGTACTACCATGCTTCCTTGCTTCAAGTGGTCCAATGCGCGTTACCAGCAGGCATTCTCAGTCGCCCCCAGCGACGTATTCTCTGGATCGACGGGGATCTTACCGGGACGAGTCAAGCAGCACAGCAGCTTTGGCACTATTTGGCACACCTAAAGCAACAGTCTGCGGCTTGGCAGACCCTGCGTAGGGAATTTAGTCACGCCGAAAGCAGCCTTAAGGAACTTCAAGCCAGAGGATTAGTCGAGAGTTATCTCTACCGCCCCGTTCCCCCCAAGCCCAAGACCCAAACCTGGGTGACGTTGATCGATCCCTTAGCTATAGGGGCAACCCCGCGCCAACGTCAGATCCTCCAGACGCTCCAGCATCAGGGGGGAGAACTGCTTTTAGCCCAACTTTTGAGCCAAACCAAGACGACTCGCCCAACGATCCATAAGCTAAGTACCCAGGGCTGGATCAGCGTAGCTGCTAGAGAAATTTTACGCCAAGGGGCACCGGAACACCCGGATCAAGACCAGCCCCAACAGTTGACCCCTAAGCAAAACCTAGCGCTCCAGCAGATCCAAGCCCTAGGGCCGGGGGAAACCCTCTTGCTCTGGGGCATCACTGGATCAGGTAAGACCGAAGTTTACCTCCAAGCCATTGCCCCAGTGTTGGCCCAGGGGCAATCAGCTTTAGTACTGGTGCCTGAAATTGGGCTCACGCCCCAGTTAACCGAGCGTTTTCAGCGCCGTTTTCCAGGACAGGTCTGGGTCTACCATTCGGCCCTTTCGGCAGGGGAACGCTATGACAGTTGGCGACAGATGCTCACCGGCGAACCCCAAGTAGTCATTGGGACACGTTCGGCAATTTTTGTCCCCCTGCCCCATTTGGGCTTGGTGATCCTCGATGAAGAACATGATCCTTCCTATAAACAAGACCGCCCCGCCCCTAGTTACCATGCCCGGACCTTGGCTCAGTGGCGGGCTAAAAATGAACACTGTCCCCTAGTCCTCGGATCGGCCACCCCTGCTTTGGAGAGCTATTATCAAGCGCAAAAGGGAGCGTATCGTTTAGCCGTCCTCCCGGAACGGGTGCGGGCGGTGCATGGCTTACCACCGTGACCCTAGTCGATATGCGCGCTGAACTTGCGGCTGGGGTCTATTCGCCCCTTTCGCGCCCCTTACAAGCCCAGATCATTGCCATGGCCGAGCGCCAGGAACAGGGGATCTTGTTTATCAATCGGCGGGGCTTTCGGACTTTTGTGCTGTGCCGCAGTTGTGGGGCTGTGTTGATGTGCCCGCATTGTGATGTTTCCTTAACTTTTCACCTGAGTGATCAACTTTTGCGCTGTCATCACTGTGGTTACCTACGGGCAGAATTGGCGGCCCAATGTAGCGACTGTGGGTCAGAACACTTCAAATATTTTGGAACAGGCACCCAACGGATCGAACAGGCAGTACAGGCTCTTTTTCCTGATCTAAAATTGCTGCGCTTTGATCAGGACACCACCCAAAACAAAGGCGCGCATCAACGCATTCTCAAGCGCTTTGCCCAAGGGGAAGCGGATCTGTTGATTGGCACCCAAATGCTCACCAAGGGACTCGATCTGCCCCGCGTCACCCTGACGGGGGTCTTAGCCGCGGATAGCCTATTGCATATGCCGGATTTTCGCTGTGGAGAAAGAGCCCTTCAGCTTTTGACCCAAGTTGCTGGACGGGCCGGGAGGGCTGAACATCCGGGGCAAGTGATCCTCCAGACCTATGATCCGGATCATCCAGTGGTCCAAGCTGTTTTAAACCATGACTATGGGGGCTTTGCCCAGCGCGAACTCAAGGAGCGGCAGAGTCTAAATTATCCGCCCTTTGGTCAGCTTGTGAGCTTTTTGTGGCAGGGGGAAGAGCAAGACCAAGTGATCAAAGCTGCACAACAGACCATAGAGGCAATGGCACATTGGCCGGGGGAAGTTTTAGGCCCAGCGCCCGCCCTAATCCCCAAGATTCAAAATAAATACCGTTGGCAGGCCCTGTGGAAAATACCCTTAACCACTAAACCGCAAGTGTTTCTAACCCAGATCCGCTCCAGCAGCCCCTACGTAGTTCTTAAGATAGACGTGGATCCGGTACATCTAGGCTAGATCCGGCGTGTTTCTCAGGAAAATTGGGTTAGGATGTAGGGGATCATCCTTTACCTCATTCGCCCACTGTTTAAGTAAGTTTTTGCGCTTTGATATCCATCTAAGCTAAAGACTTAGGCAACTCTGGGTCAAACCAAAGTTCAAGCACTGCGGCAGATCAGCAAAGATGTGTTCCCCAATTTACTGAGGGTTGCATGGAATATTTGGTGATGGACACCCACCAACGACTGTTGGGTACTCTACGGCGCACCAGTCCCCTAAAAGCAGGGGATACCTTTAGTTCCGGCGATCTAACCTATGCCGTGATCAGCATTGAATGGCGACCTGACCGGGCGAATCTCAAACGCCTGATCGTAATGCCTATCAACAGACCAGCAATCCCTACGGCTGCTGCAATCGCTGAACCTGCTTGAACCACTCTATGCTAGGATGCAATCCCGTAATCTAAGGGAATGTCGTGCTAGCTCAATATCGTAGCCATCTTGCCACCCGCACCCAAATGGGCATTCCAGCATTGCCTTTGGATGCAGCCCAGACGGTTGAATTATGCACACTACTCCAACAACCGCCCACCGGCGAGGAAACTTTTTTATTAGATCTTTTGACGGAACGTATCCCTCCGGGCGTGGACCAAGCCGCCTATGTCAAGGCTAGTTTTTTAGCTTCCATTGCCCGTGGTGAAGTCCATAGTCCTTTGATCGATCCCCCCACCGCCGTTCAGATCCTAGGGACGATGTTGGGGGGCTATAATGTTCCGCTGTTAATCGAATTTTTAAGCGCTGAACCTGAACTCGCCCAACCCGCAACGGTGGCCTTGAGCCGGACTTTACTGGTTTATGATGCCTTTCATGATGTTTTAGCACTAGCCCAAACCAATACCTATGCCCAGCAGGTGATCACCGCTTGGACGGAAGCCCGCTGGTTTACCCAACGCCCTGTACTCGCTGAGGCTATTACGGTAGTCGTTTTTAAAGTTCCCGGTGAAACCAATACCGATGATCTTTCGCCCGCAGTTCACGCCACCACCCGTCCTGATATTCCCCTCCATGCTTTAGCCATGCTCGAATCCCGGATGCCGGGAGCTTTAGAGGTTTTGGCCCAACTCAAGCAGCAGGGGCTGCCCGTGGCCTATGTGGGTGATGTGGTCGGCACGGGTTCTTCCCGTAAGTCAGCGATTAATTCCTTGCTTTGGCATATTGGGCAAGATATTCCCCAGGTTCCCAATAAACGGTCCGGGGGCTATATTTTAGGCGGGGTAATCGCGCCAATCTTTTTTAATACCGCCGAAGATGCGGGAGCATTGCCCATTCAATGTGATGTCAGTGCCCTAGAGACGGGCATGATCATCACGATCTATCCCTATCGGGGCGAAATCACTAATAGTTCTGGGGAAGTAATTGCCCGCTTCAGCCTCCAGCCCGACACGCTTTTAGATGAAGTCCGGGCCGGGGGCCGGATCCCCTTATTGATCGGGCGCACCCTAACCGATAAAACCCGCCATGCCCTAGGACTCGGGGCGAGTCCGGTCTTTGTTCGGCCCCGCACCGCCCAAGAAGAAAATTATGGCTTTACCCTGGCCCAAAAAATGGTCGGCAAAGCCTGTGGACTCCCAGGGATCCGTCCGGGGACTTCCTGTGAACCTTTGATCACTACGGTGGGATCTCAGGACACCACCGGGCCCATGACCCGTGATGAACTCAAGGAATTGGCCTGTCTGGGCTTTAGCGCGGATCTGGTGATGCAGAGCTTTTGCCATACCGCCGCCTACCCTAAACCCGTTGATCTTCAGACCCACCGGGAATTACCAGACTTTATCCATTCCCGTGGGGGGGTGGCCCTACGCCCTGGGGATGGGATCATTCATTCCTGGCTCAATCGAATGCTTTTACCCGATACGGTGGGCACGGGCGGGGATTCCCATACCCGTTTTCCCCTAGGGATCTCTTTTCCCGCCGGATCTGGTTTGGTGGCTTTTGCGGCGGCTTTAGGGGTCATGCCCCTCGATATGCCCGAATCCGTCTTGATCCGCTTTCGGGGGAACTTGCAGCCGGGCATTACCCTGCGGGATGTGGTCAATGCCATCCCCTATGTGGCGATGCAAGAGGGCCTTTTGACCGTTGCCAAGCAGAATAAAATCAATATATTCTCAGGCCGGATCATGGAGATCGAGGGTTTGCCGGATTTGCAATTGGAGCAAGCCTTTGAACTGACCGATGCCACGGCCGAGCGTTCCTGCGCCGGGTGCACGATCAAACTCAGTCCCGAAACCGTGGCGGAGTACCTACGTTCCAATATTGCCCTCCTCAAAAATTTGATCGCCACGGGTTATGAAGATAGCCGGACGTTGGCACGCAGAATTCAGCGTATGGAAGATTGGTTGGCAAATCCTGTGCTTTTGGAAGCCGACCCCGATGCGCGCTATGCAGCCGTTTTAGACATTGATCTAGACCAGATCACTGAGCCCATTGTGGCAGCCCCCAATGACCCCGATAACGTCAAGCTACTCTCGGACGTTGCCGGAGATCCGGTGCAAGAGGTCTTTATTGGCTCCTGTATGACCAATATTGGCCATTATCGGGCGGCGGCAAAGGTCTTAGAAGACCAAGGCACGGTGCAAGGACGCCTTTGGATCTGTCCCCCGACCCGTATGGATGAAGAACAATTACGGGCGGAAGGGATCTACGGGACTTTTATTCAAAGCGGTGCCAGGACTGAAGTACCGGGCTGTAGCCTATGTATGGGCAATCAAGCCCGGGTGGAAGACAACACGACAGTTTTTTCGACCTCGACCCGCAATTTCAACAATCGCATGGGTAAAGGGGCACAGGTTTACCTCGGGTCCGCCGAACTCGCCGCAGTTTGTGCCCTGCTAGGCCAGATCCCGACGGTTGAACAGTATCAGACGGTCATGCGTCAACGCATCGACCCCGTTGCCCCGGATCTCTATCGCTATCTCAATTTTGATCAGATCCCCCAGTACGCGGTTTGAGGCTATTTTGCCTCCGGTACGTAGTCTTTTGGTCGCCCCTGCCTTTGTGCTGCTGGGACTAGTCTTTGTCTATCCCATCGGACAGGCCCTTTATTTAAGCCTGTTTACCCAAAACCTCACCACCACACTCCTGCCCGTCTTTAATGGCGGGGCTAATTATATTCGCTTGATCAATGACGGGCGTTTTGGGCAAAGTTTGGTTAATACGCTGATTTTTAGCGGTATTTCTGTCCCTTTGGAATTGCTTTTAGGCTTAGGATTTGCCCTGATCCTCAATCAGGAGGTCCGGGGACGGGGGCTGTTACGGACGATTGTGATTTTGCCCTGGGCCTTGCCTACGGCTTTGATTGCTTTAGCCTGGAGCTGGATCTTTAATGCTCAGTACGGCTTAGCAAATGACCTGTTACTCCGCCTGGGCATCCTTACCACCGAGATCAACTGGCTGGGTGATCCGACGTGGGCCATGACCGTTTTGATCCTGGCTGAAGTCTGGAAGACAACACCCTTTGTGGCCCTCTTATTATTAGCGGGTTTACAGACGATTCCTCGGGATCTCTATAACGCCCATGCCCTAGATGGGGCAACGGCGGGGCAGAGTTTTTGGCGGATCACCCTACCCTTACTATGGCCCCAAATCCTCTTGGTCTTGGTGCTACGCTTTGCCCAAGCCCTAGGTGTTTTTGATCTGATCCAAGTGATGACCGGGGGGGGTCCGGCGGGGATGACTGAATCCGTCGGTATGTATCTATACACAACCGTGATGCGTTATTTAGATTTTGGCTATGGATCGGCTCTTTTAGTAGTAACGTTTGTTTTACTCGTGGTCTTGATTATAGGAGCCGTTTATCTACTGCCGAGGAATAGCCCTTCATGAATAAGCGTTGGTTATTCTTCATGGGATCTGCAGCAATAGTTGTTTTTAGCTTGATTCCCCTACTTTGGCAACTGTTGACTTCGTTTAAAACCACAGCTCAAATCATTCAGCTTCCTAATATTTATTGGCCTGATCCCTGGACCTGGATTCATTATCAATCCCTATTTCTGCGTCGTCCCTTGGGTAATTATTTGATCAATAGTACGTTCATTGCCACTATTTCGACGCTGTTAGCGCTGTTGCTGGGAACCCCCTGTGCCTATGGTTTAGCCCGTCTTAAGTTAAAACAAGAGCAACTCCTTTTAGGAATGCTGTTAGTGGTCACGATCTGCCCGTATATGCTGCTTTTTTTAGGGCTGTTAGAACTGGTACGCTGGCTGGGCTTGGGTAATAATTATCTGGCTTTGATCGTTCCCTATACCGCGTTAAACCTGCCCCTAGTGATCTTAGTTTTACGCAATTATTTTCAACAATTACCCCCTGATTTAGAAGATGCCGCCCGTTTAGATGGCTACGATACACTCCAGCTTTTGACCCGGATCTTGATCCCGTTAACCGCCCCAGCCCTGGTAACTACGGGGATCCTATGTTTTATTTTTGCCTGGAATGAATTTCTTTTTGCCCTGACGTTTATTACCCGCGAAGACCTCAAGACGCTCCCGGTGGCCATTGCCCAACTCGGCGGGACTTCTTTGTTTGAAGTTCCCTACGGTCCCATCGCCGCCGCTACGGTCCTGGGCACCATACCGCTTGTTTTTTTGGTGGTCTTTTTTCAACGCCGGATCATTCAAGGGTTAACCGCCGGAGCGGTTAAGGGTTAATCGGCCTATCCCAAGTGCGATCCATCAGCGTGTTATAATTTTTCGGATGTTGCCCTGGTTATGATCTATGCGCTGGACGGTGTTGGTACTGGGAGCCCTATTGACTATTGCTCTGCCCCTTCAAGCCCAAACCGAACCGGACCCGGCAACCCCGCCTGTTTTACAACCTGCGGCTCCTACTCCTCCGGCGGCTACAGATGCCCCAGCCCAGGCTGCACCTGAGGTGAAGGTTTTAGTGGCTGAGGTCCAAGTTGTCCAGGGCGAAGCGAAACCCCTAGGCGATGATCTCGAATCTCAAGTTTACAAAGCGATCAAAACCCGTCCCGGTCAGACGACAACCCGGACGCAGCTCCAAGAAGATATCAATGCTGTCTTTGCCACAGGCTATTTTTCGGAAGTAAAAGCCACGCCCCAAGATACGCCCTTGGGGGTCCGGGTGACCTTTGATGTCGTACCCAATCCCGTACTGAAAAACGTCCAAGCGGGCGAGCTAAAAGTCTTGACCCAAGAGCAACTAGATAAGATCTTTAGTGCCCAACAGGGTAAAACCCTCAACTACGGGCAACTCCGTCAAGGGGTAAAAGATCTAGAAGAGTGGTATGCCACCCAGGGTTTTGTACTTGCCAAAGTAACGGATATTCAGTCCACCCCTGAAGGGGATGTCAATCTTACGATCACCGAAGGGGAGATCGAAGATATTCAAGTCAAGGGCAACGACCGCACCCGTGACTATATTGTGACCCGCGAATTGGGGATCAAAACCGGGGATGTGTTTAACCGGGACCGGGTTCAAAACGATATTCAAAAAGTATTTGCCCTTAATTTATTTAAAGATGTTGCCCTCGAACTCAACCCTGGTAAAGACGATAAAAAAGTAATTGTCACCCTCAAGGTCGAAGAAAAAAATACCGGTTCTCTGGGTTTTGGCGGTGGAGCGAGTTCCGTGGGTGGGGTTTTTGGGACCCTTTCTTACCAGGAGCAAAATTTTGGCGGCAATAACCAGCGCACCAGTTTAGATCTCCAAGCCGGAACCCAACAAGTACAGTTCAGTGCTAACTACACCGATCCTTGGCTCAACTCGGATCCTTCGCGTACGGCCTTAAATGCCAGTCTTTATGCCCGTGACTCCTTTAGTTATGTTTTTGACGGAGATATCGGTTTGCCCGATAACCGGGGCTTACCCCGCGAAAATCGTATCGGCACCTCCCTTACCTTGGCCCGGCCCATTGGCAATGGCTGGCGGGGAAACCTAGGCGGTCGTCTAGAACGGGTACAGCTTAGGGATGGTTTTGGAATACCACAAACCGTCGATGAGCAGGGCAATCCCCTTACGGCTAGCGGTACGGATTCTGACAATCTTTTTACCCTAGAGGCCAATGTCTCACGGGATCTGCGGGATAACCCTGCAACGCCAACACGGGGGACATTTCTAAGAGCCGGGCTCGAGCAAAACGTAGCGGGTGCGCCCTTTTTCACCCGCATTGGGGGAGAATACAGCCAATTTAACCCTTTCCCCGGAGTCTTTCCTTTTGGCGGAGGACAAGAAGTCTTGGCCCTCAATGCTCGGGTGGGATCACTGATTGGGCTTTTTCCGCCCTATGAAGCCTACACCCTAGGGGGACAAAACTCCGTGCGGGGCTATTTTGAAGGGGATCTGGGTACGGCCCGAAATTTCTTACTGACCACCGCTGAGATCCGCAGTCCCATTGTAGATCCCTTGGCCGGGGTTCTTTTTGTGGACTTTGGCACTGACTTAGGGAGCGCAGCCTCAGTCCTGGGTGCCCCTGGAGTGGTGCGCAACAAGCCCGGTAGTGGCTTAGGCTACGGTTTCGGGGTCCGTCTCCAATCACCCCTCGGTCCTTTGCGCGTAGACATTGGATTTAATTCCGTCGCTAGTGGCAGCCAAATTCACTTCGGTTTGGGTGAGAAATTCTAGGATGCAACAGACCCTTAAGTTGGCATTTAGTCTTTCAGGCCCAGCCTTGCATAGTGGTGATCCCTGTCGGGTTACGGTTCACCCTGCCCCGGTGGGCACGGGACGCTGGTTTGTGCGTACTGATCTCGTAACCTTTCCTAAGGTGCCTGCCTTGGCGGATCACATGGCCCCCACGGCCTTGTCCACTAAGTTAGAAGCCGATGGGGTGAGTGTACGTACCCCAGAACATTTGATGGCGGCGCTCTTGGGCATGGGCATTGATAACTGCCTGATCGAACTGGATGGTCCCGAACTCCCTATTTTGGATGGCTCGGCGGCCCCCTACGTTACTGAGATCCAAAAAAGTGGCGTTTTGGCCCAAGACCAACCCCGTGTAGCCCTGCGGATCACCGAACCCCTGAGTATCTGGGACCGGGACCGCTTTGTGGCTATTTTCCCAGCCGCCGAACTTAAAATCAGCTATGGAATTGATTTTCCAGGTACAGTTATCGGAGCACAGTGGACTTCTTGGGTGATCAACCCCGAGTATTTTGCTGTACAGTTAGCTCCGGCTCGGACCTTTACCACCCTTGATCAGGTGGCCTATCTCAAGGCCAAGGGGCTAATTCAAGGCGGGTCTTTGGACTGCGCCTTGGTTGCAGCCTCCGATCATTGGGTCGGTCAGTCTCCCTATTGGCCCGATGAACCGGCCCGCCATAAAGCCTTAGATCTCCTAGGAGACTTGGCCTTGGCCGGGGTATATCCCTTGGGCCATGTGGTGGCCTACAAAGCCGGTCATGATCTGCATGTACGCCTTGCGGCTCAATTACGTCAACTTTTTCAGGTGAACCCATGAACGATGAAACTGCTGTCCCCCGTAAGTTTTTATACAACACCGAAGAGATCAAGAAAGTCCTCCCCCATCGCTACCCTTTTTTGTTTGTGGACGGAATTTTGGAATACGTCCCCGATCAATACTGTGTGGGTGTGAAAAACATCACGGTCAATGAATATTTCTTTCCTGGACATTTTCCAGGCACCCCCCTTTTTCCTGCGGTTTTACTCCTCGAAGCGGTGGGTCAAGTAGGCTGCTTTTTGGTCCTCAAGTCTCGGGGCGAAGGTCGTCTGCCTGTGTTCACGGGCACGGAACGGACCCGGTTTCGCCGTCCCATTATTCCCGGTGATCAAGTGATCATGCGGGCCGATCTTATTGACATTCGCCGCAACCGCTTTGGTAGACTGACAGCGAGGGCAGAAGTCGATGGTCAAGTGGTCGGTGAGGCCGACATGAAGTTTGCGATGGTTGATCCATCTAGCTTGTAGTTTACCTGTGTGCTGATGCCCTAAAGGACGCTCTAAAGGATGAACCCCACCCTAATGTCGAAGATTCACCCCACTGCCCAGATCCATCCAAAGGCCGAAATCCATCCCACGGCAGAGATAGGGGCCTATTGTGTGGTGGGGGAACATGTGGTCATTGGCCCAGGCACCCAACTCATTGCCCACGTGGTTGTCGATGGTTGGACGCAGATCGGGGCCAACAATCGGGTTTTTCCCTATGTTGTCATCGGGGGTGAACCCCAGGACCGGAAATTCCGGGGTGCTCCAACCCAAGTGATCATTGGCAATAACAATCAGATCCGTGAATTTGTAACGATCAACCGGGCGACCCACGAAGGGGAGTCCACCCTGATCGGCGATGACAATATGCTACTGGCCTATGTGCACGTGGCCCATAATTGCGTGATCGGCAACCGGGTGACTATTTCTAACTCGGTACAACTGGCGGGTCATGTAACCGTTGAATCTCAGGCTGTGATCGGCGGCTTGTTGGGCATTCACCAGTTTGTGCACATTGGACGCTTAGCGATGCTCGGGGCCATGTCTAGGGTTGAGCGTGATGTCCCCCCCTTCACGATGATCGAGGGTAATCCCGCCCGAATCCGGGGCTTGAATCTTGTGGGGCTTCAGCGCTCAGGGATCTCAGCGGATCAGGATGGCGAAACGTTTGCCCTCTTACGTAAAGCCTTTCGGACCTTGTACCGCTCGGATTACACCCTAGATCAAGGGCTAGCCCTAATTGCCCAGTTGCCTGCGAACCCCGCAGTCGATCATTTGACCCGGTTTTTACAAGAATCCTTAACTACTCCGCGCCGGGGACCCGTACCCGGAATGCGCCGTAGTCATGCCGATGGGGAGTAAATCCCTTAGGAGCTATGCTAGATCCTCAAGACACCTATGGGCTATGGAATAGCCGATGACCCAGAAGCTAGGACGTTGGTTTTCCAGCTATCCGGTTTATTTTGCCGTAGGGTCCTGCGCGGCGGCGGCGGCCATTGGCGTGCGGGCCATTGCGGGCCAGATCTTGGACGATAGCACCGTAATGGGTTACATCAGCTCTATGCTGTGTGCCAACGCCGTAGGCATTGCGGTGAGCTATACCCTCAACAGCCGCTTTACCTTTGCCCAAAATCGCTCCCGACCGGTACGGGTCGAGATGATGTATTTTTTGGCTACTTCGCTGGTGGGCATGATCCTTTCGACGGGTATTGCCACGGGGTTAAGAGAAGCACTGCATTGGGGGGGAGGGGCGTTATTTTACTCCAGCCTCTGGATTGCCCAGTTTGCCAAACTGGAAACCGTGATCTTTGCGCTAGCCGTACTACTGGTTTCGTTTTTTACCTATTTCAGTAACAAATTTATTACCTTCCGCTAACAATTGCGCCCGGTCTTGGGAGGTGGCAGTATTAGTCCATGAGACAGAATATTTTACTGGCGGGGGCCAGTGGTTGTGTGGGTCACTATCTTGTAGAGGAGTTGGCCCAACGCCCCGAATATCAGGTGTACCTTTTGGTGCGTAATCGCGCCAGACTCCGCTTTGCCCCAGAGCAGTTGCCCAACTGTCAGATTTTAGAGGCTGATCTTGGTGATTGGGACCGTTATCGCGGTCTATTGGCGGAAATGGATTACGTGATCAATGTCGCCGCCGCTTGGGGCGACCCGGACTTGACCGAAAAAGTAAATGTGACCTATCCCCTGCGCCTATATGAACATGTTCATGAGCGGTGCCAGAAGATCATTCATTTTTCGACCGCGAGTATTTTAGGCCGGGATAACCAGCTTTTAGAAGCGGCTAAAACCCTGGGTACGGATTATGTACGGACTAAATACTTGTGCTATGAGCAGATCAGCCAACTACGCACTGCAGCAAAGATCACGACCCTATGCCCGACGTTAATTTTGGGCGGGGATAAAGATAAACCCTATTCCCATGTGTGCGGCGGCTTACCCAATTTGGTCAAATGGATGGGTTGGATTCAGTGGATCCGTAGCGAAGGCAGTTTCCACTTTATCCATGCCCGTGATATTGCCCGGATCGTCTGTCATCTCATGCAACAATCCCCCGTAGATCCGCTCTTAGTTTTGGGAAACCCTAACATTACTATCAACGAATGTATCGAACGGGCCTGTAAATATCTGGGGCATAATGCACCGTTGAAATATGATCTGAGCCTCAGTCGGGCGCGTCAGTTAGTCAAGTGGTTGCCGATCTCCATGGCACCCTGGGACGAATTTTGCATGGATTACCGAGATTTTCGCTATCGATCCGTCAATGCTGCGACCTTTGGACTCCCTGTAGTCGCAGGCACAGTGGAAGAAGTCTTGGGGATGTACGGTTACCCTTCCTAGAAGCTCTAGCTCAAGCATTACCCGCGCTAGTCGTTGGGGGCTTCTCTAACTAAAGTCATAGTTCCTTTGGACCTATGGTGGATGCACGTTAAGGGCATGGGCTTCTAAGCTATAGGAGCAAGACCTGAAGAGGACCCCATGCACCGCCGTCAGCTTTTGATGGGTTCAGCTTTTTTAATTCAGCCCGTCTTGGCCCAGCCCAACTTAGCGCCGGAGGCTGTGATCGCTGGGGTACTTAAGCGTTTTGAAGCCCGTCGTACGCTACTTACTGGGTTTCAAGTGACCCAACAGTTGGATCAAACGGTAACGCGGGGCAAAAGTACCGACCGGACCCAGGCGACTTTTTTGATTGCCTATAGGCCCCCGGCCCAAATCACCCGTGTATTTCAAAAGGGCACCCGCAACGGTCAAGTCATAACCGAAGCAGACCTGAAAAATCCCGTGCGGGACCGCATTGAAGGGTTTCTTAAAAGCGGAGCGTTGCTCAGTGGTGATTTTGATCTCAAAGCCAGCCCTGATTTAACGGTAGTGGGCTATGAAACCTTGGAGGGTGAGGGGGTTTATAAACTTCAGGGCAAAGTAGCCCTTGATCTACCGATGGATCTCGGTCCCCTTAGTTTGTGGGTCAATGCCCAAAACTTTGATCCCGTGAAGATCCTGGTCATGCCCCCTGAGCTTGGTGGGCAGGTTAGTGTGCTTTTTAAGGCCATCGGGCCGCAAAAGGCTACCTTACCGGTTTTGACTACGATTGAAGCTCAGATCCAACGAGCGATGATCAAGGCCAAGTTGGTTGCAGCGCTTTCCTTTGAAAATTATCGGTTTAATTAGGATGGCGATGCTTGCTACATACCCTCTGCAAAATCCGGGATACCATGACCGAGATCCCCGGATCAGCATCCTCTTGGGCTTAACCTTGACAAGGGGATGGGTGAGTTCAATAATTCTTAGGCTAGTGTCGGGAGCAGAATCTGTGCGTAAGGGCGTAACCATTTGGTTAACCGGATTGTCGGGTGCGGGCAAGTCTACCATTGCCAATGAATTGGAAAAGCGTCTAGAAATTCTAGGGGCTGAATTTGAAATGCTTGATGGCGATGTGATCCGTACCAATCTCAGTCAAGGATTGACCTTTAGTCGTAAGGACCGCGATATCAACGTCCGTAGAATTGGCTTTGTCTGCGAACTACTTAACCGGCATGGAGTGATGGCAGTTACCTCTGCCATTAGTCCCTACCGCGAAGTGCGCGAAGAACTTAAAGAACGGATCAAAGATTTCGTTGAAGTCTTTGTCTATTGCCCCATTGAAGAATGTATTCGCCGCGATGTTAAAGGTCTTTATAAAAGAGCCTTAGCGGGCGAGATCCCTAACTTCACGGGCATTTCAGATCCCTATGAAGAGCCTACCAACCCCGACATATTGGTAGAAACGATGAAAGAAAGCGTAGAAGAGTCGGTGGATAAGATCATTCGGCATCTCCAAGCAAAGGGCTACCTTACCCAAACAGCGGTGGAAGAATAGCATGGTCAAGAGCCTGGAAAAAAAAGGGATCCCCTGGTGGTTGATCGCGCTCGTAGTGGTAGGCATAGGAGCTGGGGCTGTATGGTTTTTGGTCATTTCCCCCCGCCGAGCAGCCCGTAACACCGTCCAAACTGCCCCTGTGGAACGCCTGAGTCTGCCCATAACCGTCTCAGCCAATGGCGTTGTACAACCCGAACGTTCGGTCAATGTCAGTCCTAAAAATCCAGGCCGAGTCACAAAGCTCTATGTTGATGCGGGCATCCGAGTCAAGGCTGGTCAAGTCTTGGCCCGGATGGATAACTCTAACTTTCAAGGCCAGCTTACCCAAGCCCAGGGCCAACTCGCCCAATCTCAAGCCAACCTCCAGAAGCTTTTAGCCGGAAGCCGTCCCCAGGAGATTACCCAGGCCCAGGCCCAACTCCGGGATGCTCAATCTACTCTTCAGCTAGCAGAAGATAATTTCAAACGCAATCAAACGCTTTACAAAGATGGGGCCATTGCCCTATCGACGATAGATAGTGCCCGTACCGAGCGGGACCGCGCCCAGGCTGGGGTCATCCAAGCCCAGCAAAGCTTAAATTTAGCCAAGGAAGGGCCACGGCGCGAGGATATTGCCCAAGCCCGTGCCCAAGTGACCCAAGCCCGCGGTGCAGTCGAAAATATTCAAACCCAAATTGATGACACCGTGATCCGCGCACCTTTTGATGGCATCATCACCCGCAAATTTGCCGATCCAGGGGCCTTCGTCGCCCCAACTACTGCTGGAAGTACGGTCAATTCAGCAACTTCATCTTCGATCATGTCTCTAGCCGGGATCAATCAAGTGGTGGCTAACGTGGCGGAGGCTAATATTTCCCAGATCAAGTTGGGCCAAACAGCCACTATTCAAGCGGATGCCTATACGGGTAAGTCTTTTCAAGGCAAAGTGATCCAGATTGCGCCCCAATCTATCGTCAGCCAAAACGTGACGAGCTTTGAGGTCAAAGTGGCGATTGTGGGCGATAAAGAAGGACTTTTGCTCTCAGGGATGAACGTAGACGTTGAGTTTCAGGTGGGTAGGCTCAACAATACGCTCATGGTCCCCACGGTGGCGATTGTCCGCCAAGAGAATCAAACGGGGGTCTATGTGGCAGGGGAAGATAATAAACCCACATTTACGCAAATAGAAACCGGCGTTACCGTAGACAATAGGACCGCAGTTCTGAAGGGTTTGGAAGGCTCGGAAAAGATCTATATCAGCTTTCCTGAGGGGTTCCGTCCCGAATCACGCGTACCAGGGATCAGTCGCTAATGGCTAGTGCAAATCCGCCTTTTACCGAGATCTTGGGCATGGCCTCCGAGGCCCTATGGTCCAATAAATTACGTACCGGTTTGACCATGCTGGGGGTGATCATCGGTATTGCCGCAGTCATTGCCATTACCTCCGTGGGTCAAGGGGTTCAAAAAGCTACCGAAGCCCAGCTTCAGACCCTAGGGACCGATGTCATGTTGATCTTGGCTGGAGCTTCTAACCGCGGCAATGTCAGCCAAGGGTCAGGATCGGCGACTACCCTGACCTGGGAAGACGCCAAAGCCGTAGGCAAGCAAGTCCCCGCCGCCCAAGCGGTAACGGCTTTTTTACGCGGTATCGTTCAGGTGGTAAATGTCGGAGAAAATGCGGCGACTTCTGCCATTGGTACCGATTTAGACTATCCCCGAGTCAAGAGCTTTTACCCCAAAGAGGGCCGCTTTTTTACCCAAGAAGAATTAGATACCGCCCGCCGGGTTGTGGTTTTGGGTTATAAAGTCCGCGATAAACTCTACAAGCCCGGTGAAACCGTGGTCGGGACCCAGATCCGGGTCCAGGGCGAACGCTATACCGTCGTTGGGGTGATGGAAGCCAAGGGATCTTTGGGCGCCGTGGATCAAGATGATCAGGTCTATTTGCCCCTTTCTACCATGTCCTCCCGGATCGTGGGCAATAACGCCTTAACCGGCGTGGCTATTACGGGCCTCTGGTTAAAAGCGCGTAATCAAGCGGACCTAGATGCAGCGCAGTTTCAAGTAACCAATCTTTTGCGCCTCCGCCACAATATTTACCCGCCCCAAGAAGACGACTTTAACATCACAAACCAAGTCGATTTGATCGCTACCTTTAATAGTGTTGTGGGCCTTTTTACCGTCATGGTAGTTGCTATTGGCGGGATCTCTCTCGTAGTCGGAGGGATCGGTATTGCCAATATCATGCTGGTCTCCGTAGTCGAGCGTACCCGTGAGATCGGTGTCCGTAAAGCGCTAGGGGCCACGCGCAGTGCAGTATTAACTCAATTTTTAGCCGAGGCGGTAGTGGTTTCGATCATCGGTGGGGTGATCGGCATTGCCTTTGGCGTGGTGGCTGCCTTTGGTGCTTCCTTTGCCCTCAAAGTTCCTTTTGTGATCGCCCCCGAATCGATTGTGATTGGGTTTGGGCTTTCCTTTGTAGTTGGTTTGATCGCCGGGGTGATCCCCGCCCGTAGTGCCGCTAGTTTAGATCCCATTGCTGCCCTAAGGAGTGACTAACATGGTTGATATGATCCAGATTGATAATGTCACTAAAACCTATCGTCTAGGGGAAGTGGATGTCCCTGTCCTCAAGGGCATTAACCTCACCATTGACCGGGGTGAATACGTAGCGATCATGGGGGTATCCGGGTCCGGTAAATCTACATTAATGAATATCATCGGGTGCCTCGACCGTCCTACCACCGGGCGGTTTATCCTAGAAGGCCAAGATATTACCAATATGGATGATGATGGTTTGGCCTATATTCGTAACCAACGTATTGGTTTTGTCTTTCAGCAATTTAATCTTTTAAACCGTTCAACGGCCCTTGAAAATGTAATGCTGCCCATGGTCTATGCCAGTATTCCCAAAGCTGAACGCATTGAGCGTGCCCGTGAAGCGCTGACCAGAGTAGGCTTGGTCGACCGCATGACCAACCGCCCCAGTCAGCTTTCGGGGGGGCAACAGCAACGGGTCGCCATTGCCCGCGCTTTGGTAAATCGCCCAGCCCTGGTCCTTGCCGATGAACCTACGGGCGCTTTGGATACCCGCACTTCTCAAGAAGTAATGAATCTTTTGACCGAACTCAATGCCCAAGGGATCACCATTGTGATCGTTACCCACGAACCCGATGTGGCAGCGCAAACCAAGCGGACGATCCGCGTCCAAGATGGCTTAGTAGTAGACGCCATGGCTGCGGCGCCCGAACACGCGCGCGGGCTGGCGCAGCAGGTGGCTGCCGAGCGCCTCTCCCTGGCTGTAATCGAGCAGGTAGTAGCGAAGACCGATGGGGTACCGCTATTCGTCGAGGAGTTGACAAGAGCCGTGGTAGGTGCGGGCCTGTCAGGTGAGCATCAGGACCGGGACATGCTGCGCGCGGCACCGCCTATGCTCATCCCGTCAACGTTACAGGATTCGCTGATGGCCCGGCTGGATCAGCTCGGGGCGGCAAAGCCGATCGCTCAGGTCGCCGGCGCCATCGGCCGCGAGTTCAGTTACGAGTTGCTCGAGGCGGTAGCGCTGCTCCCGCCTGAGCGCCTGCGCGAGGGATTGCACGTCTTGGAGCAGGCTGGGCTCGTGTATGCAGACCCGCGAGCCCCCGCGTCAGGCTACGTATTCAAACATGCGCTGGTGCAGGAGGTGGCATATCAGAGCCTCCTGCGCAGTCGCCGGCGCGAGCTGCATCTGCGCATCGCCGAAGCGCTGGAGAGTCACTTTCCGCAGACGGCACGCGAAGCCCCCGAGCTGGTCGCGCACCATTGGACAGAAGCGGG
>JANNOF010000093.1:0-18117 GCA_031398925.1 Gloeobacteraceae cyanobacterium SOY_34_metabat_371
ACGATATGCATCCGCGGGGCACCGAGACTAGCCCAATGGAGGGCCATGGCCACCGGATCGTGACCTACAACTTGGGCTTGTTGATAATCTCCCTGAAAGAGGCGTACGCAGCGTCCTTCCAGTAGATCAATCGCCGGGATCACATCCATGAGCTTCCTTTTATCACAGGCGGGTTTCTCATTATCAAACTTAACTGGCTCCCAGATCCTGTTCAAATTCGGGGTAATTTTCTAAGACCAGACTGGCGCCATCGGCATCGGTAAAATCCATGCCCCAGTCTTGATTACGGTAGGTACCGTAGTTGGCATAAAGATTGCGCTCAGTCCGATAGGGATTGTTGGCGGTACGGTAAAAAGAAGTACTGGGATTTCTGAGACCATCTTCACAATAGGGACAACCGATCTTAATGATCCGCCCGCACTTGTGCGGAAACAAAAAGCCGACTACTTGATCGCAACGATCCTGCATAAGCCCCCTAGGATGCTTGTTTCGATGTAACACGAACTAGATTCAACAGTTGATAAACATTTAGAAATGCCAGCGTCACCCCTTGATACAGCCGATTTACCTGTTGGGTATCTTCGGGAGCAACACTCCCCAAGGCTTGGCGCAGGGCTTGGTTATTGGTCAGAGTTTGGAGTTTACGCTTTAGTTCCTCAGCCGCCATCAATCGTAGGGGGGTCCAAGCCGTAATACTCAGCCGCAAACGGATCGTGTTGCCCATGATCCGAAAATACCGCAGTTGGATTCCTGGACTGAGCTTAATCTGGGGTGGAACTTGCTCAAAGTTCGCTAGGGTTTGATAACGGTCTTGGGGGCAGGTAACTTTCAGACGGATCTCTAGGCCCTTAGTGCGGGGCTTAGTACGTTCTTTATTGTTAATATTGCGCCCACAATGATCCACCGAACGCTCTGTTAGGGTGAGCTTAAAACGGCTGCCATCCAGTAATTTACCCCGTAGGATCAGCCAGGTATCGTAATAAACCCGGACCCGCCAATTGGGACGGTAGGGATGGGGAAAGACTTTAGTGGCCTCGGCTGGTTGAACAAAATTCAGGTGCACCGTAAAGTCCCGGAGTAACCCTGCATCTCTACTGAGCATCTGGAGCATCTTACGCAGGACTAAATAGCGGTAATCCGGTAGATCAAGTTTGGCAAAGGGCTTTAGGGAAGACCGCGCCCACAAAGCGGTCACCAGTGCTAGGGCAGAAGCTGTGATCACTAAGGGGATCAGAGTAGTCCCCGTGTCAAACAAGACCAGACCACCGATCAAACCAATGGCGGTTGCGGTCCAAGCTGCAACCTGAATCAAGCCATAAAATTTTCTTTTTTCCTCGGCAAATTTATCAATTTGTTCGAGTTGGTCTAAGTCTGCCAGAATTTGATCCGTACTGGCAGTAATGGAGTAGCGCGAAGATGTACTGAGCTTGGCTAGATCTACCGTCATGATCTCCTCGCTGTCCGAGCGCATGATACCAAGGTCTTTCTAAGGGAGCAAGGACCAAAATGAATCAGGCTTTTAAATCGCGCAAAAGTCCACCGTGAGCCGTAAGCCACTGCTGTGCCGTTGATCGATCACAGTGTTGATGATGCATAACCAGAGCGACTTTAACTTGCCGTTCCGCTTGATCCAAAAGTTCGGTAGCCTGCGGACGTTCTAAACCAGTCAACGCCACCAAGATCCGGATCGCCCGGTCTAAAAGCTTGGTATTGGTCACCGCCACATCCACCATGTACTGGTCATAGACCTTGCCGAGTTGGGCCATAACTCCCGTTGAGATCATGTTGAGGACCAACTTGGTAGCCGTCCCGGCTTTAAGCCGCGTGGAACCAGTTAAGACCTCCGGTCCCACAAGGGGTCGCAGCTCTAGATCATAGGTAGTAGGTACCTGTTCCGGGGGTACACAGGCAAAAAAGACGGTCAAAGCGCCCTGTTCTTGGGCCCAGGTGAGCGCCCCGTGGACATAGGGGGTGGTCCCCCCGGCGGTGATCCCGACCACCGCATCTAGGGAACTAAGGCCCCTGACCCGTAGATCCGCTTGACCAGCCGCAGCATCGTCCTCAAGTCCTTCACTACTGCGGAGTAGGGCACTGGGACCACCGGCTAAGATCCCCTGGACCTGTTGGGGATCACTACAAAAAGTAGGGGGACATTCGGCTGCATCCAAGACCCCCAAACGTCCACTAGTCCCGGCACCGACATAAAATAACCGCCCACCTTGGCCCAAACGCGTAGCAATGGCCTGCACCACCTGGGCAATGGCTGGCAAGATCTGGCCCACGGCCGCAACCGCTTGCTGATCCTCTTGGTGCATTCGTTCAATTAGTCCTTCAGGACTAAGCAGTTCCAAACGATACGGAGCGCTGTGGGCCTGCTCAGTGAGTAAAAATCCCCGGTCCTGCATAAATTTATCAAATCATTATGGATTGCTCGAGTTAGCCTCACATAGCCAAGGCCAACCTGCGAAACAATAGTACCATCCCTTCCTTAATGCTCATGCCTGCCGTATTTGCTAAACCCCGCACTCCTCGTCTCTATGCTCTGAATCCGCGCTGTACCTGCAACAGCCTTTTTCCCATAGTAGATATGTCGCTTAACCTCCAGGGGTGTCGGTATTTACTCCGCATTTCACCGACCTACCATGCCTGGGTTGATAGTGTTGATATTGATCTGATCCTACCAAGGCTTTTGGTCACTAAAGAATAGCTCTAGCACCCTGTAACTTTAGAGACATCATAGGCTTGAGGGCCATGACATAATCACACCAGTCCCCCCAAGATGAGCCGATGGGAGCTAAGTTCGTCAGAGTATTTTTGGGGTTATTACTGGGCAGTAGCCCGTACATTCCTCCACTCCAAGCCCAAGTTACGGATCTTTTTCGGGGTAGTGGTTTACTCTCCCGATCCGCTGAATCCAGTCTTGATAAGCAATGCTTAGAAGGCAAGGGCGATGCAGGTATTCGGGCCTGTCTGAAAGCTACTAATGCCGATCCTCAAAATGCCTACAATTTTTATTATTTAGGCAATCTCCAATATCTCAGTGGCGATCTAAGCGCGGCGGTCCAAAGTTTAAAACGGGCTACTGTTTTACGAAAAAGTTTTGCCGAAGCCCATGTATATTTGGGTTTCATGCTTAGTAAATCCGGGGATCCTGCTGGGGCCATTGAATCCTATCGTCAAGCTTTAGCCCTACGCCCCGATGATGCGGTGACCCATGAATATTTAGGGATCGAGCTAGACCGCTCTGGGGATTATGCCGGGGCCATTGGGAGTTTTACAAAACTGATTACGTTAACTCCAGGATCAGCCTCAGCCCATATCAATCTTGCCAATGCCCATAGTTCCATGGGTAATGATAGTCAGGCTGTGGTCTACTATGGGCAAGCCCTAGCCCTAAACCCTGATAATCCGTTAACGCACTATAATTTGGGCAACGCGCAATACAATCTAGGAGACCGTCCTGGAGCCGTTGCTAGCTACAAAAAAGCTATTGCCCTCAATCCTGATTTTCTGCGTGCCTATACAGAACTAGGTTTAGCACTGTTTGATATGGGCGATAAAGAAGGGGCCATCGCCTACTATCGCCGAGCCATTGCGATCAAACCAGATGCCGTTGAAGCCCATTACAACCTGGGCGTAACCCTGACGGCACTGGGTCAAAGAGAACAGGCCATCCAAAGTTATCGCCAAGCCATTCTCCTGAATGGCAACTTTGCTAAAGCACATCTGGCATTAGGTGTAGAACTCCAAGACAGTGGCGATCTTGCCGGTGCTAAGGCCAGCTACCGCACGGCCCAGAATTTATTTACCAGTCAGGGTAAGACTATTGATGCGGCTGAAGTTAATGCCCGCCTCGCCACGTTAAAGTAACCTACGCTTGGGATTCGATATTTTTGATATTAAATTCGGGTGATCAAACGCAACTGTTCCTGCTTTAGCGGTGGTGCGTGTCACTGTTCGATTCACTGTTCTATCAACTGATCCCAGAGATCCTCCGGGATCTCGTAGTTTGCGGCCACGGCTTGGACATCCTCTAAGCCTTCTAAACGCTCGATCAACGTCAGTACTTGCTTGGCTACCAGGAGATCTTCTAAATTGACTGAGGTACTGGCGATCCATTGCATTTTGGCTTGGGTGACATTAAATTTTTGGGCTTTAAAAAAAGTACTTACTGGTTCTAAACCCGCTAGATCAGTATGGATCTCAGCGCCGGTGTCATAGAGATGATAGCTATGGGCATTGGCTGCTAGGGTAGCCTCTAGGAGTACTTCCTCCGCTAACGTACCGCTTAGCGCGATCACCCCCGTATGTTTAAACATCCATCCCACCGAACCTACTTCGCCTAAATTGCCGCCCAACTTACTCAAGACGGCCCGTACATCGGCGGCGGTGCGGTTGCGGTTGTTGCTCAAGGCCTCAATGATCAAAGCTACACCACCCGGACCATAGGCTTCATAGCGGACTTCTTCCAGCCGATCCGCCCCCAAAGCCCCTGATCCCTTGAGGATTGCCCGGTGAATATTGTCATTGGGTAGACCCTCGGCCTTGGCGGATTCAATGGCAGTCCGCAGACGAAAATTTCCGGCTGGGTCGGGACCACCCAACTGAGTTGCCACAATGATCTCGCGGGAGATCCGGGCAAAGACTGCCCCCCGAGCCGTATCTTTTTTGCCTTTTTTAAGTTCAATCGAAGCCCATTTACTATGTCCCATGATCCGGTCCTGGGTGGTACTAACGCGTAGTGGAAAAATTTTTACCGTCGATCACAACGTCTATTTTTAGACCCTGGGCAATATTTTTAGCCCGTTTTTTAATCACATCAAGCTGTTTAATCGCGCCCCGCTTGGCGTAGTCTCGGGGACAACTGGGGTCTTTGGCCTCTAGAGAACGCAGACAACTCATTAGGCGAGGACCGGGTTCAATGATCAAGCGCTTGCCGTCAAATACCGCACGGCACTCATTATCCAGGGTTTGCGCACATTGTTTATCGATATAAATCCTAGCTTGGATCATATCGGCCTCCACAAAGGGTAAGGCTTCTGGGGTTTGGGCCACTCCCGGCAGAGCTAAGAAAAGTACTAACAAAAAGATCGGAGTACGCATTAGCTTTTCACCATCGCCGAGCCTAAAAGCTTGGTTGCCGCTTGAACGATCTGTTGGATGGCGATGCCCTCGACATTGGGATTTTGCAGCGCCACAAAGCGCGGGTCTGAGGGCAAAAGCCGCTGGGGATTCGTGGGACCAAACAGGGCTACAAGGGGCCTTCCTGTAGCCACACCAAGGTGCATGGGGGCACTATCGACACAGAGTAAGAGGGCACTCTGATTGATTAGGGCGGCTAGTTTACCCACATCGGGGGGGATAATAAACTGCACAAGATCCCCCAATTGCCCTTGCAGGATACTAAGGGACTGCTGATCATCGGGGCCTGCGATCACCACAAGCTGTAGTTGGGCCGCAGCTTTATGAAGTTCCATTAATACCGCACTCCACTTTTGCGCCGGATAGACTTTGGCGATGCCTTTTTGTTGCGATAGTTGGCTAGCCCCCGGATGCAGGAGGACTAGGCGTTTAGGATCTAAATCTAATTTTTTTAACTGCTTTTGGCACCAGGTTTGATCCTCTGAACGCAGACGGACTTGGGGCAGGGTACTAGCTAGATCGGTGCCAAAACCCGCTAATAAATCGTGATACATCTCAGCCGCATACTGGTCTTGGCGGAGGATAACGGGGTTGGTCAACAAAAGATCCGCTAAGGGACGGCCCCCATAGCCTACCCGCGTTGGGATACCCGTGAGCCACAATAAAAAGGCCACCCCCGGCGAACGACCCAGGGATACCACCCCGTCATAGTTGCGTTCTCGGATCTGACCGATCAGATTGACCCAGTCTCCTAAGGGAAGATTGCCCTTAAAGTCAAAACCTAAAGCCTTATGGATACTAGGGCAGAGGCTGTACGCCCCTAACGCACGGGGTTCTGCCAAGACATCGAGTTCCACTTGAGCGTAGGTTGCTTTGATCCCAGCCAAGGTCGGAAACAATAGGATCTGGTCCCCAATGCCCCCTGGACTGATGGCCAGTACACGCAACATAGTCCTGCCTTTCTGCGAAAGCAGTCCCATTGTAAAGGGCTAACTGCTGCTTCTTACTAAAGTACCCGTAAATTTTCAGATTAAGACCAACGGTGATCCACAACATAGCCCTGATTGGCCCATTGATCTTCGAGTTGTTTTTGTTGTGCAAAGGCCTTACGTAGGGCGCGGATCACCTCTTGGACTTGGTCAAAACTCTTAGGGTCATCGCGCCCAATTTTGTCTAAGGTTTCTTTTTCTAAAATCTTCAGTAACGTCTCATAGAGAATTGGGGCTGGAACAGGTACATGCATCAAACATATCCTCCTAAAAGTTCTTGGGTCGCCCTGGCAGGATCAACCGCGCGCACTAGCTGTTCGCCGACTAAAAATGCTCCACAACCACGGGCTTTTAGTCGGATCAGGTCTTGATGGGTTTGAATCCCAGATTCAGCCACCAGAATGATTTCTGACAATTCCGCTTGACGAGCGCTGATGAGCCGTTCGGTGGTGCCTAAATCCACGGTGAAATCAACAAGATTGCGATTATTAATGCCGATAATAGCTACGTTAGGAATGCATAGGGCCCGGTCTAATTCCTCTAGGGTATGCACTTCTACAATGACGGCTAGGCCCAGACTCCGGGCAATTTGATAAAAATACTTCAGGTCCTGATCCGTATGTAGGGCCACGATCAAAAGGGCGGCATCCGCACCGTAAATACGGGCTTGATAAAGCTGGTAGGCGCTTAGAATAAATTCTTTACACAAAAGCGGGATCTTAACTTCAGCCCGGATCTTTTGGAGATTTTCTAAACTGCCTTGAAAAAATTTCTGATCCGTCAGTACCGAAAGACACTGTGCGCCCCCTTGGACATAGGCTTTGGCGATGGCAACAGGATCAAAATCGGCCCGGAGTAACCCTTTAGAAGGAGAAGCTTTTTTGACCTCAGCGATCAGGGCAAAAGGCTCCGTGCGTAGGGCCTGGGCAAAATCCAGAGTAGGAGGTAAGCCCTCTAATTGCTTTTTGAGCTTTTCAAGGGGTAATTTTTCACGCTGCTGATCCACTTCTACTTCTTTGTACCAAACGATTTCTTCGAGAATATTAGCGGGTCGGTCCACACCACTGGCCATCTGAAAGGTCAACATTTCAATGGCGATGGGAGTGTTGGTCGGACGCCTACGGATCTGCATGGTAAGCCAATGGGTCACGTTTGGATAATAACCCACATTAACGCGCCCTATGGCTTCTGATCCTTTAGCTCCTCAACAGACAGGGATCCCTATCTTCGTAAGCGTCCCACTAGGGGCCGGATCAAGGCTTGGACTTCCGGGATCGGTAACAAGCCAATCCACAGGGTCTGCACGATCAGGCCCATGGCCACAGCCCCCAAGATCCGCAATAGATCAAACAAGACCCCTGTATTCGTCCACGTAGACCCGAGGGCACTGTGGACGCCCCAGGTCGCTGCCCCGGTCAAAAAGGCACCCAGGATCAAGACCGCCGTGGTGCTTTTGATTCCCAAGCCGCCTAAGCGTTTACGGAGTCTACTCAGCAAGAGTAAACAGGCAAAGAGGCTCACCCCACTGGAGGCCAAGGTGATCCCCACAGGGCCCAATAGGCTAACCAGCAACCAATCGAGGGCTAGATTGACGCCGATCCCCCAGCTACTGATCCACAGGGGCGTTTGTCCATCCCCTAGGGCATAAAAGACCCGGACCAATAGATCCCGCATTAGATAAAAGGCCATACCCCCCGCGGCCCCCGCAAAAAGTTGGGCCACCAGTTGCGTATCTTGAGCATCAAAATTGCCCCGCTCAAAAAGTACCCGCACTAGCGGCTCAGCTAGGGCAATGGCAAAAGCGGAAAGCGGCAGGATCACCAACAGGACCAGGATCACGCCTTGGCGGACTTTTTGGCGGAGTTGATCCAGATCCCCCGCCCCCGCAAGACGGCTATAGAGGGGCATGGCCGGGAGTAACAGCATATTAGACAGCACGCCCACCGGGGCTTGGATCAAGACATTGGCAAAGGTGACCGCCCCCACCACCCCTGTACCCAAGCGGGTGGCAAAAAACAGATCAGTCCAAACATTGACATTAGCCAGCAGGGCATTGCCCGTAGCCGGACCCATGATCTGGAGGACTTTTTGAACCTCCGGGCGCTGCCATTCTAGCCGGGGCCGGAGCGAACCCAAGCCTAGGCGCCATTGGAGGGGCACTTGAATAAGCCATTGCAGCACCGCCCCGATCAAAACCCCCCAGGCCAAGACCTGGGGACCAAAGCGTTCTGCGCCCAAACCGACCACGATCATCATGGCAACACTGGATAAAATCGGACTCAAGGAAGGTAAGGCATAGCGGTCAGCGGCAGTCAGCACCCCGAAGCCCAGTCCGATCCAACCCGCACACAGGGCCACCGGAGCCATGATCCGCAATTGCTCGATCGCCAGTTTTTGAACTTCTAGATCCGCTTGCCCCGCGACTAAAGAAACGATTAGGGGCGCCCCCAACCATAAAAGGGCCGTGATCCCACTCAAGACAATGGTCACCAGGGTGGTGATCGACTCCATGGTGCGCCCGGTCTCTTTGCGGTCCTGCTGGGCCACCACGCTAACCACGGCACTATGAAAAGGCCCATTGACCCCGCCCAGTAAAATCAGCAATAAACCCGGCAACTTATAGGCAATACCATAGGCATCCAGAGCCGCCGAAAGACCAAAGACCGAGGCCACAAAGAGATCCCGTGCCAAGCCTGCTACTTTACTGAAAAGCGTTAAAATCCCCACCAATCCGGCAATCTGGCCGAAGGAACGCTTAGACCCGGCGCTCATCGGGGCTAAGTAGGGGGGTATAGGGTAAAAGCGTCTGGGGGAAAGGAATTACAATTCCGGCTTGATTAAATCGGCCTTTGATCCGGCGACGTAGTTCGCGCATCACATCCCATTGCTTGCCGGGTAGGGTTTTAACGACCGCCCGGATCACCACAGCGGTTTCGGTCCACTCTTCGATGCCCAAAACCTGGAGGTCTTCTAGCAACATCCCTTGCCACGGGTCTTCTTGAGCCATGGCTTGACCAATTTCTTTGATCATGGTGATCACTTGATCCGTATCTTCTAAGTAGGTAATACGCACATCTACGAGGGCCTTAGACCATTCCTTGGTCATAACCGTAACTCTAGCAACGGAGCCATTGGGAATAATGTGGACCTGTCCGTTAATATCGCGCAGGGTAGTGGTACGGAGGTTGATCTTTTCTACGGTCCCTGCCAAGGTATCAACGCGGATCACATCGCCTACGCCGTATTGATCCTCTAGCAAAACAAAAAGTCCCGCCAGTAGGTCTTTGACCAAGCTCTGGGCCCCAAAACCCAACGCCACGCCCAAGATCCCAGCGCCCGTAAGAATGGGGGTAATATTGATCCCCAAGATCCCCAAGACCGTGATCACCGCAGTACCCCAGACCACCACCCGGCTTGTGCTATTGGTCAAAATGGTGAGGGTATCCACACGTTTTTCCGCATCGGTGCTGCGACTTGGGTCGCCATCATCCACAGACCTACGCAAACGTCGCATGACTGCTTCAATCAGGCGCAGGAGCAAAATACTGCCAATGAAGACAAAAATAACTTGGGCCACAGGTAAGCCCATGGCAATTAACATCGCTTGGAGGCGCGGATCAAGGGTCCAGTTCATAAATGTGATCATAACCCGCCCCCAGAGATCACTCGGAGTACAATGGTTGACATTGTTGAGGTAGGCAGATGTATCGTTGGCTGGCCTTAGGGGTCTTGAGTTTGAGCCTGTTAACAGCCTGTGGTAGTTCGACCAATTCGGCCAGTACGGGTGAACCAGGACTTGATCCTAAAATCTACGATGCGCCCATCGATCAAGTTTTTACAGCCGCCGAAAAAGCCTTTACCCAATGGCCTAGGGGCCGGGGTGTACTGGAAAGTGACCGGGCTAAGGGAACGGTCCACGGGTATTCCGAAACCAATCTTTGGAAATTTCAAGATGATATTTACGTCACCCTGACGGAGCCAGAACCCAACAAAACCAAAGTCGAAGTTACCTCTAAGGGCCGCGTCGGGGAGTCGGATTTTGGCGGTAATGCCCGTAATATCAGCGAATACTTAAGCACGGTGGATGATCTGCTGGCAGCTAAGCCCTAATGTTTACCCTGGTTGGTTTAGGCCCAGGCCCCGTGGATCAGTTGACCCAGGGCGCGTATCGGCTCCTAGAGACCAGCCCCCAAGTGGTGATTCAAGATCTAAATCATCCGGTTGCGCCATGGCTCACGACCCAAGGCGTGAGCGTCCATGCTTGGCCTGCCCAAGACTTCCTGATTCCAGGGGTCTATGGCGTTACCGGGGATGGCGCGGCCCAAAGTTTGATCTGGCAAGCCCAAGGAGTCGTACATACCTTGATTCCTGGTTTACCGGATCTAGGGGCCGCCCAGAGTACCCTAAAATTTTTAGATACGGTGGCTCGGCTACGCCGCGAATGCCCCTGGGACCGGGAACAAACCCCCCAAAGTCTGTGCCCGTATATTTTGGAAGAAGCGGCTGAACTGGTGGAAGCCCTAGAAGCAGGATCTGAAGATCAGGTTTTAGATGAACTGGGGGATGTACTTTTGCAAGTGGTCCTACAGGCCACGATCTACCAAGAACGGGGGGGCTTTGATTTTGCGCAGGTCTGTGATCAGATCAATGCCAAAATGATCCGCCGCCATCCCCATGTATTTGGAGCGGTCCCTGTCGCATCGAGTAGGGACGTTATCCAAAATTGGGAGCAGATCAAAAATCAAGAAACCCCCCAATCCTTAAGTAATAAACTCCAAAAGCTGCTTTCCCAAGGGTCAAGCCTTGCCATTGCTCACAAGATCTCGCACAAAGTGGCTAAAGTCGGGTTTGAATGGCCCGACTTTGCGGGGGTATGGGCCAAGCTACAGGAAGAACTTAGGGAGCTTGAACAGGCCATGGCCACTGAATCCCTAGGGCGTCAAAGCGAAGAATTAGGGGATGTTCTGTTTAGTTTGATCAATGTAGCCCGTTGGCTCAAGATCGACAGTGATACGGCGCTCCGGGCCACCAATCGCCGCTTTTTAGCCCGTTTTGCCCTAGTCGAACAAGGGGCTACACGTCCCCTCAACGAGTACAGTGCGGGCGAGTTAGAAATCCTTTGGCAAAAAGCCAAACAGCAGTTGCACTAGACCAATAAAATCTAAACTCTACCCCAGGATGGATGTAAAACTATATTGTTTTATATATTTTGATCGTAGATCTGCCTACAATTTTGAAGGAGTAAGATTAGGATCATTGCTCCTTTAGTCCTTTTAGTATTTCTTTTTAGAAATATTCGGAGGCAGGAAGGGGAAGTTTTCACAGGGGAACTATCTTCTATAATGTTCCCAAACTGTAATTAGCTTAAATACACACCATGAAATTTGCGCCTCTTTTTCTTTCTCGTCGTAAAAAAGCTCAGTTGGATCGACTGGTCACTCGGGCTGTGTTATTGCCCATTGGATTGATGTTGGCCCTGACACTATTTTTATTGGGGCAGATTAGTTATTTAATCGCGATCAATGGTCAGATCGAAAGAACAGATAAGATTGTCCTTAACATTTTGGAAACGCAGCAATTAGCCGTAGATATGCAGACGGGGCTACGGGGCTATATCCTAACCAAGCAGACTGTCTTTTTAGCTCCTTATTTAAGTGCCCAAAAAAAACTTAGCAAAAATTTTATTAAAATGAAGCAACTAGTTGTAGACATGCCTATTCAACAAAAACGAGCCACCGAATTACAAGATCAACTGGAGCTTTGGGAGGTTTATGCACAGCAGTTGCTTGAGTTAAATAAAACTGGAGAGTTGATCTTTCCGGATACTAATTTCCTAATGTTGGGCAAAAAACGCATGGATAGCGTGCGTGAAACCATTCAACTGATGCTGATCGAAGAACAAAATACGCGTGCTCAAGCCTCCCGTGAAGTTCAGTTTTTAGTACCTATGACCGTAGGTTCTTCCCTGGGCATTGCCCTGATCTTGGGGGGGATCTTGGCTTATTTAACCCGTCAGGAATTAGTTAACGTGACAGAAAGATACGAGTCAATTTTAGAAAACACCTATATCCAGGCAGAGCGTTTACAACAGAGCGCCGCTGAGTTTCGTTCCCTTGCTGAGGCTACGCCGCAATTTATTTGGACCGCCCAATCCGATGGTACACTTGATTATTTTAATCAGCGTTGGTATGACTTTACGCAACTTACTCCTGAAACAATTTTGGATTGGCCCTCAGTTATACATCCCAATGATATAGAGTATTGTAAGCAGCAGTGGGAACACTCGGTCACAACGGGTCAACCCCATGAACTTTCTTTTCGTCTGCGACGGGGTATAGATGGGGAGTACCTATGGCATCTATCCCGCGCAGTTGCTATGCGTAATAAAAATGATCAAATTATTAAGTGGTTTGGTACGATTACCAACATTGATGAACAAAAACGGAGTACTCAACTCCTTCAGCAACAAACTACTGAATTAAGTCGTATTAACTATAACCTTACTCAAACAGGTCTAAATCTCGAAAAACGCAATCATGAGCTTGATCAATTTACCTATGTGATTTCCCATGATCTTAAAGCACCGCTACGGGCCATTGCCAATCTTTCCCAATGGATTGAGGAAGATCTAGAGGCTGTGTTGACCGAGGAAACCCACAAGCAAATGAATTTACTAAGAGGACGGGTTCACCGGATGGAAAGTTTAATCAATGGGCTCTTACAATATTCACGTGTCGGGCGCACCCCCACGCAATCCCAAAGCATTGCTGTTACCGATCTTGTCGCTGAGGTAGTTGATACCCTGGCTCCACCTCCAGGGTTTACCATAACGATCTCCCCTGATCTGCCTACGGTCACAACGGAAGTTGTACTCTTGCAACAGGTTTTTGCTAATTTGATCGGCAATGCGATTAAACATCACCATAGCAGCACGGGTAGAATTGTGATTTCAGGCACCACGAACGCTACCTATGGAGAATTTGCCGTAAGCGATGATGGCCCTGGTATTAACCCGGACTTTCACAGCAAGATCTTTGTGATCTTTCAAACCCTCCAGCCCCGTGACACCCTAGAGAGTACAGGGATTGGACTTGCCTTAGTCAAAAAGATCGTTGAGGATCAGTCGGGTAAAATCTGGGTGGAGTCACGCCAAGGGGCAGGGACTACCTTTCGGTTTACTTGGCCTATTCGAGGCACAGATGCTTAATATTCTCTTGGTTGAAGATGATGAGGTAGACGTGATGAATGTACAGCGCGCCTTCCGCAAAAATAAAATTTCTCATCCCATTACCGTCGCAAATGATGGTTTGGCGGCCTTAAATATTCTACGCAATAATACAGTCTCAACCCAAAACTGTCTGATCATTCTGGATCTTAATATGCCCCGTATGGGTGGTATTGAATTTTTGCAGCAATTGCGGGTTGAGCCTGAATTTAAGATTATTCCCGTTGTAGTCTTGACCACTTCTGCCCATAACCAAGACCGTTTAGATGCCTATCAACTACACGTGGCAGGTTATTTTCTCAAGCCTGTTAACTTTAATGACTTTGTGGAATTAGTGAGCATCTTGAGTCGCTATTGGGTGAGCAATGAAATGCTATGAATGAACTCCTTAAAACAATGCACTTATTGTTAATTGACGATGATGAAGTAGATCGACGTATGGTACAACGTGTTCTCCAAAAAGCTGAATTGAGCTTTACCTGTCGTGAGGTTCCTAGTTGTGCGGAGGCACTTAAGGCGGTTTGTGAAGAAAGCTTTGACTGTATTTTAGTAGACTATCTCTTGCCCGATGGAGATGGGTTAAGTTTAGTGCGACAGCTGCGGAATTTAGGCATCACTACCCCTCTAGTGGCTTTGACGGGTCAAGGTGACGAGAAAATTGCGGTCGAACTCATGAAAGCTGGGGTCTCAGACTATTTAACTAAGGATACGATCACCGCAAGTAGCTTGACCCAGGTTTTGATCAGTACCCAGCGGCTCTACCGCGCCGAACTACAGGCCCAGAAAGCCACGCAAGACCTACGCGAAAGCGAGGAACGGTATCGATTGGTGATTGATGGCTGCAATGATGGTATTTGGGATTGGGATGTACGTAACAAAAAAATACATGTCAGTGATCGTCTTTTAAACATTCTCGGTATTGCTGCCTTTGAAGAATTTGGGAACAACACGGTCCTGCGATTTTATCGCCTTGTCCATCCCCAAGACCGCGCTTTAACCCGTGCTGCCCTACGCCAGGATCAGGACTACCATCTGGAATTGCGGGTGCAACATAGCTCTGGGGATTATCGTTATTGCCAGTGTCGGGGGGGGTCCCAGTGGGATGCTCAAGGAAATTTGGTACGCTCTACGGGAATTCTCGGCGATATTAGTGTCCGCAAATGGCTGGAGGCGGAGCGCGAACAGCTCCTTATTAGGGAACGCCAAGCCCGTCAGGATGCCGAGGCGGCTAATCGGCTCAAGGACGAGTTTTTGGCAATGGTCTCCCACGAATTACGTACACCCCTCAACGCTATCCTTGGTTGGACGCAAATTCTCCAACGAAATCAACTCGAGTTTCACCAGATCCATAGCGCCCTGGAAACCATTGAACAGAACGCTCGCGCTCAAAATCATCTGATCGAAGACCTCCTTGATGTCTCTCGGATTATCACCGGTAAAATGCGCCTGACCCCTATTCCGGTCACCTTCAATCCGATCATTGAGCAGGCCATAGAAGTTGTCCGTCCTACGGCTTTGACCAAAAGTATCCAACTCCAAACTATCTTGCCCACCCTTAGCCCGGTGGTGCTTGGTGATTTTCAACGACTCCAACAGGTGTTGTGGAATCTCTTGGTCAATGCAATTCGGTTTACCCCCCCTGAGGGGCAGGTTACGGTGACGTTAAAGGCAGTTAGTGCCCAGCTTGTTTTGGCTGTTCAAGATACCGGAGAAGGCATCAGTCCAGAATTTTTGCCCTATGTCTTTGAACGATTTCGACAAGCCGATGGCACCGCAACGCGCCATTACGGGGGCCTAGGGTTGGGTTTAGCCATTGTGCGGCATCTTGTCGAACTGCACGGGGGAAATGTCGAAGCCAAAAGTCCCGGTTTAGGCCAGGGTGCTACCTTCATTGTGAAATTACCCATGGTTACCTCAGGATAGGTACAGAATAAACTTATCTTTTTGATCGATCCAATTGATTTCTGATTTAGCCTACGGCTGCAAGTTGGGTATCTAAAATCACGATCACCTCGCCTACACTAATAAGACCCAATTGCCACGCGATTAACGTTAAATACATGGGGGAAGGAGGGGTATGTTGATCGTAATTTAAAATTAGTTCATACTGAGTGGGCGACAGGCACTCTTGAAGATTCATGTTAGCGCAGCGCGTAGGTGTAGATAGATTAAAACATAGATTATCAATTTCTAGGCTCTACCCTAGGATAGAAGGAGGTCTATACACTTAGATAATAAGCTATGATCAAACACATGAATGAGGTAGGTTTATGCGTGTCGTGCTGGTTGAAGACCACGATTTAACCCGCGTGGCCCTTAAACTCACCCTTCAACAGGGGCATATAGATGTAGTTGGGGAGGCAGCGAATGGTAAACAGGGGTTAGCAATGGTCGAACGCTTCCTTCCTGATGTGGCGGTGGTGGATATTGGTTTACCCGACATAGACGGCATTAAGGTAACTAAACAAATTAAGTCCCGGTTTCCTGAAGTACGCGTGATCATCTTGACGCTCCAAGATATGGATTCAACGGTAATGGCTGCTTTTGTGGCCGGAGCCGACTCTTATTGTATGAAAGATATTAGTCAAGAGAACCTCCTTCAGGCGCTACAGACTACCTATGAAGGCAATTCTTGGCTAGACCCGACCATTGCCGGAAAAGTACTCCAGCAGATCAAACGACCCACCGCCGCAGCGGGTAAGGTTTTGATCCAAGCGGAACAACCGGAATACACGGAAACCTTAGCGGCCCATCCCCTGACCCAACGCGAATTAGAAGTCCTTGAACTAATTGTCCAGGGATGCAGTAACCAAACGATTGCTGAGCAGCTCTATGTCACCGTGGGTACGGTTAAAACCCATGTGCGGAGTATCTTGAGCAAACTTTGTGTCGATGACCGCGCTCAAGCGGCGGTACGGGCTTTGCGGGTTGGACTTGTATATTAGTGAGTGAACATGAGCGACAAAGCTAGAATGACTGACAGGACAGGTCGCATTCTTGTGGTAGATGACGTGCCCAATAACCTGGCCTTAATTGAAGCAATCCTAACTATGGCGGGGTACGAAGTTGAAACCGCCCAAAGTGGTTTAAGAGCTTTAGAACGGATTCGAGAACACCCCCCTGATCTATTGATTTTAGATGTCATGATGCCGGAATTGAACGGTATCGAGACTACCCAACGCCTCAAAAGTCAAACTGATTTACCGTTTATTCCGGTGCTGCTCCTCACTGCTTCGAGCAACAGTAGCGTCATTGAAGGACTGGATGCTGGCGCTGATGAATTTATCCGTAAACCCGTTGATCACGATGAACTTTTGGCTAGGGTCCGGGCTTTGTTACGATTTAAGCATTCTGTGGATGAACGCGATTTTATTGCCCAACAGCGGGAGGATTTTGTCTCCCGGCTTACCCATGACTTACGGACGCCTTTAGTTTCCGCCGAGCGCATGATGGGCTTGATCCTCGATGGCGTGCTCGGCACCGTGGAACCGCCCGTAAAAGAAGCCTTATCGACCCTACGCCGGAGTAACTTACACCTGTTAACCATGACGAATAGTTTGCTTGAGGTGTATCGATATGAAGCAGGTTGTAAACAGCTACACTGCGAAGAAATTGTTGCCTACGCATTATTTAAAGAGATCTATGCTGAATTTAGATCCATTGCTTTTCTCAAAGAGATTCGATTAGCCCTAGACATTCCAGAGCAACTGATTATATTTGCGGATGTGGTAGAGTTGCGCCGCATTATTCAAAATCTCCTCGGCAATGCGCTGAAATTTACCGATGTCGGCGGGTTTATAAAAATCGCAGCCCAAGCGGTTAGCGAAGGGACCGAGATTTCCTTCACTGATACCGGATGCGGTATTTCCCCGGATGAGCAAATACATCTATTTAATCGGTTTGTTCAAGGCAATCATTTTCGGGGCGGAACCGGACTTGGACTCCATCACACCAAGAAAATTGTGGAAGCCCACGGCGGTAAGATTTGGGCAAAAAGTATCCCCGATCAAGGAAGCACCTTTACCGTTTTTCTGCCGGGTATTCCGGCTCAGTCCTAATCTACAGCCCCAGGCTATTTTGATAGATCCCTTGAGCTAGGTCTACTTCGTAGGGGCTACCCATGATCACCGCCACCCGTTGATGGAGTTTTTCGGGTTGGATATCGAGAATAGGTACTCCCTGATCGGTTATGGCCTTACCCTGGGCTTGTTCGAGGATCATGGCCATGGGCGATGCTTCGTACAGTAGACGCAATTTTCCCAGGGGATTTTTTGTATCACCAGGATAGAGAAAAACCCCCCCGGTTAAGAGCGTCCGGTGAATATCCGCCGCCAATGATCCGACATAGCGCAAAGAATAGGGCCGTCCGGTGGATTTGTCCTCTGCTTGGAGGTAATCGAGATATTCCCTAAGCCAGGGCTGCCAGCGTTGGCGGTTGCCCTCATTGATGCTGTAATACTTACCCCGTGTAGGGATCTTGAGGTCGGGTTGGGTCAAGACAAATTCTCCGATCCCGGTGTCCAAGGAAAACATATACACACCCTGACCAGTGGTGAAGGTCAAGATCGTACTTGGCCCATAGAGCACATAGCCTGCGGCGACTTGCTCCCGACCGGGTTGCAATAGATCCGCCTCGTCATCGCCGCAAAAACGGCGCCGTTGGATGGCAAAAACGGTTCCAGTATTGATATCGACATTGATATTACTCGATCCATCCAGGGGGTCGAGCAGTAAAGAATAGCTCCCCGGTGTACAGCGCAT
>JANNOF010000099.1:0-11146 GCA_031398925.1 Gloeobacteraceae cyanobacterium SOY_34_metabat_371
AGCTTTTTTTGATGCGCCAGGGGCAGCTAGTGCGGGTCAGGGTGCCCATGTGATTGAAATTCCCTGGGCTTTGTCGTTATACCGCCGCGAAGAAGCTATTTTAGATTTGGGTATGGTCTTTCAGGAACCCTGGTATCAAGAAGCCCTCTATAGTTTGGGGGTCGCGCAAATATTCGCCTTGGATCTCACCCCAGGCAGTGAAGATTGGCCCTGTTTGACCCAACCACAGCTCCCTTTTAGTACGGGGCAATTTTCCTGGGTGAGTTGTTTATCACAGTTTCCTGGATTGGCGGCCTATCAGGGGGAGGCTTGGGCCATGGCGGAACTCTATCGTCTGATCCGCCCTGGGGGAACGTTACTTTTGAGTATGCCTCTGGATAGGGGGGGCTATTCCCAGTCCCAATGGTTACGCCTGATCACCCAACAGCCCTGGGAAATACGCTCCCTTAGATATTTTCACCATCTAGAGGGTTGGCTCGAATGTTTTCCAGACACCCGTGGCGCTCAAGGTTTAGCCTGTGCGGCGTTACTTCATCCCTAGCGCTACAGATCCTAGGAACTATAGATCAAAGGGATCTTGAGACCCGCATCAACTAGGGGAAAAGATCATGCCAGACTGTTGGGGATTAATCTCAGGATCCAAGCGGGTATGACCATCAAACAAGGCTCCTTGGAGCGTCCGGGGGCCGAATTTAGCGCCCCTAAGATCAGCCCCCTTTAAATTTGCACCCTCCAATTGCGTTTCCATCAACCCCATACGAAAATCGGCAAAACTCAGGTCACAGTTACTGAGATCCGCCTCTCTTAAGTCAGCTCCCAGCAGTTTGGCATAATGCAAGGTACTGCCTATGATGAGGGCTTGACTTAAGTTGGCCCCACAAAGATTGGCATAACGCAGATCACTACCCTGGATGGTTGCCCGGCGTAAATCGGCGTAGCTCAAGTTGATGTAAGGCAAAAACATGTTGTTTAAATCGGCCGCTAAAAGGGTTTCACCCATAAAAAAACGTTGGCCTTGGGTATACCGATCAACCAGATCAGTGATCGCAGGAGTATGAGCCCGCAGAGCGATAGGGTTAGCGTTCATGGGATGGGGGGAAGATTTATTTAAATCATAGAGGCCCAACATAAGCCGCGTTTATACTTCACATAATCAACATTAATGCTTTGCGCTCTGTTGAAAGCGTTCTTTAAAAAGCTGTTGTTGCTTTTTATGATCCACTATGGGACGGGGATAGCGATAGCGGTGCAGATCTTTGGCTTGGATTAATTCTGTAACCTCAGCCGGGGCCAACTGGGGTAACCATTGCCGCACATAGCGGCCCTCAGGATCAAAACGGGCTAACTGAGTCTGGGGATTAAAGATCCGCAGGGGCTTGGGGTCGGTACCCACCGAAGCACTCCACTGCCAGCCGCCACTGTTGGCCGCGAGGTCGCCATCGACGAGCTTTTGCATAAAGTAGCGCTCCCCCCAACGCCAATCTAAGAGCAAGTCTTTAGTCAAAAAACTGGCCACGACCATACGACAACGGTTGTGCATCCAGCCGGTGCTATTGAGTTGCGCCATCGCCGCATCCACAAGGGGATAGCCCGTTGCCCCCTGGCACCACTGCTCAAAGTGCTCCGTGTTAGTACTAAATTCAAAACGATCATATTTTTGCTGGTAAGCTCCGGTTTCGACATAGGGAAAATGATACAGGGTGTATTTGTAAAATTCGCGCCAACATAGCTCTTGTCGCCACGTGGTGAGATTGGCTTGCCGTTCCTCGGTATACGCCTCGGGCTCTAGATCTTTGGTGGCTTGCCAAACCGTGCGGATCCCGATCGTACCCATGCGTAAATGCGGGCTTAAGCGCGAAGTGCCCAATTCCGCTGGGAAATTACGCTGGGTATCGTAATTAAACAAGACCCCTGGTACACAAAAATCTTCCAAAAGCTGCAGTGCTGCTAGTTCTCCGGCGGGGGTAGGCTCTTGATCGGTACTCAGGGCTAAATCAGCCAACGAGGGAATGGGAAGACTGTCTAGATCTGGGGTGCTGATCTGGGTTGGGGTTGGGTATACAGGGGGCATCCGGCGGCTACTCCAATTGCGCCAAAACGGGCCATAAACTCCGTAGACCGTACCTTGTTGGGTGCGGATCTCGTCGAGGTCTTGGAGGCAGAGTTCTTGGAAACTCTGCACCCGGACCCCTAGGGTCTGCATCAGCATCCGCACCTGTTGATCCCGCGCTAGGGCAAATGGCTCGATGTCTTCGTTAAAACAGAGCAACTGAATCCGGTGGGCTTGGACTAAATCCGTTAATATTTGCAGTGGTTCCCCTTGGCAAAAAACCAGGCGTCCCCCTAGTTTTTGATAGCCCTGGGCCAATACCCGCAGGCTCTCTAACAAAAAATTGACCCGCACGGTCGCAGTATCGGGGCGCGCTAAAATTACCGGATCGAAAATAAATAGCGGGATCACCGCTTGCCCTTGGGCGCAGGCGCTCGTAAGCGCTGGATTATCCCCTAGGCGCAGATCGCGCCGATGCCACATGAGTACCGTCATAGACTCAAGTTTAACCCGCCTAATGTATTACAAAATGTTGCTCTATATGAAGGATCTCGCCACAATTTAATCTCTGGGCAAAGGGCGCTTAAAATAAGGCCAAACACACCCTAGGTGTCTATGCAAGCTCGTGCTACGGTCTACACCGAAGACCCCCAAACTGGAACACTCCTTACCCCAGTCAACAACAGCGCCTTCATACGGTTTTTTATTGCCAATCTCCCCATCAATCGTCCTAATCTAGATCCCCTATTTCGGGGTTTAGAAGTGGGTATGGCCCACGGCTATTGGCTCTTTGGTCCATTTGCCATACTCGGTCCCCTGCGCCTTACGCCCCAACGGCCCCCTGATATTGCGCTCCTACAAATCTCCTTTGGTTTGATCTCTGCCATTGGTATTGTCCTGATCTGCACCTTGGCCCTTTCGCTCTATGCCACAGTGGGTCCTGATGATGACACCAATTTTGGGGGTGAGGGCTGGAGCCGCTTTGCCTCAGGTTGGTTGATCGGTGGTGTGGGCGGGGCCATCTTTGCAGCCCTGCTTTTTGCGCTCCGCGACCCTTTATCGGTCATGATCCTGGGCTTCTTTCCGGCCTAGTGTTTGATCCTGATGCCTATATCCTCACCGCCTGTCAAATGCAGGCGGTGGAAACCTGGGCCTTTGATCAGGGTTTACCCGTTGCGGCGTTGATGGAGCGGGCAGGTATTGCCTGTGCCCTCAAGATCCAAGGGCTGTTTCCCCAAGCGCGGCGGATCGGGGTCTTGACGGGGCCGGGCCATAACGGGGCAGACAGTCTCGTGGTTGCCCGTGAACTTTTACACCAGGGCTATACGGTCCATGTTTTTTTATGTGCCGATCCTCATAAGCTAAAGCCGCTGACCCAAGATCATCTGCGCTACTATCGCGCTTTGGGTGGAGCCTTAGTAAATACCTATAGCGAACTTGCCTGCTGCGATCTATTGATCGATGGAATTTTTGGCCTTGGTTTAACCCGTCCGGTCGGGCAACAACAGGCGTTGATCCACTGGGTCAATGGGCAAACCATGCCCGTCGTAAGTCTCGATCTACCTACTGGGATCCATAGCGATACAGGGGAAGTTTTGGGTTGTGCAATTCGCGCTACCCATACCCTATGCTTGGGCTTTTGGAAACAGGGGGTGTTTCAAGATGCGGCCTTGGCCTATACCGGAACGTCCCAACGCCTTGATCTGCACTTACCCGCCCCGGATCTAGTGGGCCTAGCCCAAACCTGGGGTGCGCGGATCACCCTTGGTTTGGCCCAACCGTGCCTTCCCCTGAACCGCCCCCCTGCGGCCCATAAGTATGCTGCGGGCAAATTGTTGATCATTGCCGGATCACGACGCTTTGCCGGGGCTGCGCTTTTAACGGCTTTGGGGGCTAAGGCCAGTGGTGTGGGACTCATAGCCCTCGCCGTCCCTGAGTCTTTGGTAGCCTTGCTGTTGCCCCAGATCCCCGATGCGGTGTTTTATCCTTGTCCTGAAACAGCTCAAGGCACCCTGGCCCAGATCACTGTTGATCCCTTAAATTTTAGTGCCATAGCCTGTGGACCGGGCTTAACCCCGTGTCCTGATCTGATTCGACAGGTCCTGAGTTATCCCCGGCCCCTTGTCCTTGATGCGGATGGGATCAATAGCTTAGACACACCCCAGGCCTTATTAAGTCGCAGCCAACCAACGGTGATCACGCCCCATCCGGGGGAATTTCGTCGGCTTTTTCCTGATCTAGACGGCCCAGACCGGGTGCACAATGCCCGACAAGCGGCGCAACTCAGTGGCGCAACGGTAGTACTCAAAGGCGCGTGTACGGTGATCGCCAATCCCCAAGGAGCCTACTGGATCAATACCCATAGCACTCCAGCCCTAGCACGGGCGGGATCGGGGGATGTGCTCACGGGTTTACTGGGGGGCCTACTTGCCCAGGGTGAATCCTCGGCGGCGCAGGCTGCCATTGGGGCGGTTTGGTGGCATAGCCAAACCGCATTATTTCTAGCCCAGCAAAGAACCGTTTTAGGGGTAGATCCCTTGTCCTTGGCCCAAAATTTAACCTGCTACTTGGGATCTCAGGTGACTTTAATCCCGAAATCCCGTGCCTAATTATCCCTTTGATCTATTATTTCGCAAAGCACAGCCCACCGATGTATCCGCCATTGTTGCCCTAGTCAACTCAGCCTATCGGGGAGAATCCAGCAAGTTGGGCTGGACTACGGAAGCGGATCTCTTAGGGGGGCAAAGAACCGATGCTACGGAAGTTCTAGCACTGATTACTACTGAGGGATCACTTATGTTCCTGTGTTGGCATCACGATCAGCTCATGGGCTCCTTACACCTAGAGCGTCAGCAAGAAGCAGCTTATCTAGGAATGCTTAGCATCCAGCCCAATCGCCAAGGACTGGGCATAGGTAAACGTTTTATGGCCCAAGCAGAGCTGATCGCACAGCAAACGTGGGGGGTTCAGAAGATGAGGATGACCGTGATCACCCTCAGGACTGAATTGATTGCCTTTTATGAGCGTCGGGGCTACCAACGCACGGGTATGTTTAAAGAATTTCCGGCTAGTCCCAGCTTTGGCATTCCTAAAGTCAGAGATCTACAAATGGAAGTACTCGAGAAAATACTTTTACCCCCAAAGGGCTAAGGATGATCCAAAAAACCTTAAGCTCAAAATATGAGCTTTTCCTTTGAAGTCCTGAAAACCCGTGGAGCCAGCCGTGCTGGGATCTTCCATACCCCCCATGGATCAATTCCGACCCCTGCTTTTATGCCCGTGGGGACGTTGGGCACGGTTAAAACCCTAAGTCCAGCCCAGTTAGGCGAAACCGGGGCCACTATGATCTTGGCGAATACCTATCATTTGCATTTAGCACCGGGAGAAGATATTGTCGCCGCCCACGGCGGGATCCACCAATTCATGGACTGGTCTGGCCCAATATTGACTGATTCCGGGGGCTATCAGGTCTTTAGCCTCGATCAACTACGGACGCTAGATGACGATGGCGTGACTTTTCGTGCCCCCAATGGGGACCGGGTCCGCTTTACCCCAGAGGTGGCGACCCGGATCCAAAACGATCTAGGGGCCGATGTGATCATGTGCTTTGATGAGTGCCCTCCCGCCCAAGCTCCCTACGAGGATGTTGTCAAAGCTGTGGCGCGGACAACCGCTTGGGCTACCCGCTGCCAAATCGCCCATAGGCGCTCGGATCAGGCGCTATTTGGGATCATTCAAGGGGGCCGCTTTGAAGACCTCAGAAAACGATCTGCCCAGGAACTCGTGGCCCTCGATTTTCCAGGTTATGCCATCGGGGGCGTCAGTGTTGGGGAAGGGGCCGCTTTGATCCAACAAACCGTAGCCCTGACGGCCCCACTTTTACCTGCCCATAAGCCCCGCTATCTAATGGGAGTGGGCACCTATGCTGAACTCGCCCAAGCCGTTTCCTGCGGCGTTGATCTTTTTGATTGCGTGTTACCCACCCGCCTTGCGCGTCACGGCTCCGCCCTAGTCCAAGGTGAGCGCTGGAATCTCAAAAATGCGCCCTTTCGTCGGGACTATACGCCCCTTGATCCCACCTGTCCTTGTTATACGTGTACGCACTTTACGCGCAGTTATCTCTGCCACCTGATCCGCTCTCAAGAAGTGCTGGGGTTGACTTTATTAGCCCTACACAATGTCACGGAATTGGTACGCTTTGTTCAAGGGCTACGCCAACGGATCCTAGAGCAGCGCAGTTGATAACTTATGATGCGTGAGGGTTTGAGACCATTTGTTTGGCTTGATTCTGCAGATCAGACCCAAACTGCTTTAGGGTTGAGAAGATCTGGGGAGTAGGGGTAGATATGAATCCTTTACAGTATGCGGTAATAGGCACGGGCGCCGTGGGCGGCTTTTATGGTGCTCTGCTACATCAAGCAGGTCAAGAGGTACACTTTTTGCTGCACCGTGACTATGCTTGGGTCCACGAAAACGGCCTGATCTTAGAAACCAAAGGACAAAACCTACATTTTCGGGTTTCTGCCTATCAAACGATCTCCGCTATGCCTCAGTGCGATGTTGTCCTAGTAGCGCTTAAAACCACTCAAAATCATCTACTCCCCCAACTCTTACCCCCGTTGCTCAAACCAGACGGGGTGGTGGTTCTCCTCCAAAATGGTCTGGGAATGGAGGAATACGTAGCTCAGTTTTTAAAGACTGACCGCATTATCGGCGGGATCTGTTTTCTGTGTTCCCACAAAGTCGGACCGGGACATATTCGTCACCTCGATCAAGGTCGCCTAACCCTCGGCTCCTTGAATCCCCAAAACCTATGGCTCCAAACGCGCCTGCTGCACATCGCTGAGGACTTAAAAAATAGTGGGGTGCCCATGGTGATAGCCCCGGATCTGATCTTGGCCCGTTGGCAGAAATTGTTATGGAATATTCCCTTTAATGGACTATCCGTAGTACTCAATGCCGATACGCAACAAATGACCCAAGACCCTGCCATTCGCAGTTTGATCGAAGACCTGATGTACGAAGTCTTGGGGTTGGCAAAAGCCTGTGGTCACGCGATCAACCCCGCTGAAATCGAGGGGCTCATCACTGCTTCAATGGTGCCTTACCGTACCAGTATGAAATTGGATTATGAAGCTAGCCGCCCACTGGAGCTAGAGTCGATGTTTGCCCAGCCCCTAAACAGGGGCAAACAACACGGTCACACCGCACCGCGTACCGAAATGCTTTATCAACAGCTTCAATTTTTGGAAGCGCAGTATGCACGATCAGGGAGCAAGGCCCTAGGGTAAAAGAATTTTAGTGATCACACCATCGCCAGTCCCAAAGTTGTAGGTCCGGTCGTAGGCACCCCGTGAAGTGGGCAGATCATCCGCTCCTCCAGATCCTGCTAAAAAGAGATAGCCATCGGGACTGACCGCCATACCAAACCCCGTATCGTAACCACTCGTTCCGTAGAACGTACTGTAGGCTATGACCCCTTCGGGGGTGAACTGGGTCGCAAACAGATCATAGGAACCCAAGGGGGTCGGATAGGGGGCATTGGCGGTAATGGGAAACTCACTTGAAAAAGTTTGTCCCGTTAAAAATACATTCCCACGCCGATCTAAGGTCAGATCAAAACCATACTCATCCTTAGTTCCTCCCAGGTATTGTGCCCAGACCAGATCGGTACCGGTGGGGTTGAGTTTGGCAACAAATAAGTCAAGACTGCCCTGATAATATACCCCCGTAGCCATTGGAAAGTCACCGGAAAGGGTAGTCCCAAAGACATAAACAGCCCCCGTCCGATCAACGCCAATGCCATACCCTGCTTCTGGCCCCTCGTCTCCACCCAAATAAGTGGAATAGAGCACCTGACTGCCACTGGGATCCAATTTGGTAACAAAGGCATCCCCCTGGGCCAAGCTCGTATCAAAGCCACCGGGGGTGATTGGATAGTCTCCAGAAAAAGTCTGACCGGTGAGATAGACCGCACCCGTCTCATCGAGGGCTATCTTTTGCCCGAAGTCACCTTCCGTTCCACCAATGTAGGTTCCGTAGATCAAACTACTGCCCCCGGCCTCCAGTTTGACGACAAAGGCATCACTGCCCCCCAACGAGCGTCGGTCATTGAAGGTTATATCAAAGGCACCGGGGGTCACCTGCAAATCAAAAGAAGATGTAAAACCCACCCCATAGACGATGCCACCAGCACCTAGAGCAAGTCCAGTAATAAGATCATCGCTCGTACCGCCGATATACGTGGAATAGATCAAGCGTGTGCCATTGGGGCTGAGCTTGGTGATAAAGCCGTCATAGTTGCCCCCGCGAAAACCAGGACTTAAAGAGCCAGCCGTCGTGGGAAAGTCTTTAGAAGTGGTATTGCCTACCAGATAGATAGCTCCTTGGCCATCTACGGCGATATCCGCCACAACATCGCTCCCGGTTCCAGCAATTAAGGTCGACCAAATGATCCTGCGGCCCGAGGGATCAAATTTAGTCACCGAGATTTCACCATTACCCTGCCCCCTAGGACCCATCAGTACCGTAGTCGCCGGAAAATCGAGGGAATCGGTGTAACCCGCAACATAAACAAAGCCTAAGCGGTCTACTGCAATCGCTAAACTGGCGTCCGCCCCCGCGCCTCCTAAATACGTAGAAAATTCAGCACTTTGGGCTTGGGCTGATGCCTGAACTGATGTTGAAATCAAGACTGTAGCCAAGACCCCAAATAACAAGCTACGCATGGAGAATCTCTAAAGAATACTTGCTAAAGTTTAAACTGATCGCAGCCTGACTAAAAGCCCGTTCAGAATTAAGACTAGCTATGCATCCGGGGTTGGGGATGTAGGACCGCCAGTAGGTTACTTTCGGCGTAGGCCAAGACCGCTAAGCGTTGATCAACCGCTTGTGGATCAGGAGCATAGTTTTTGGCTAAAAGCCAATAGAGTCCATAGTGACGGGCCTCCGAAGCGACCAGATCGCCATAAAAGTGGGCCAATTCAGGATCAGGGCAATGCTGGGCCAGGAGGGCTAGTCGTTCATGACTACGGGCTTCAATGAGCGCCGCGACTAATAAGGAATCTAGCAATTGCTCTGGCTCAGGGCGGCGCACCAGGGCCTTAAGCCCACTGGCATAGGGCGGCGCAGGCAAAGGAGCCAAGGGGATCGCTCTTTTTTCGAGCCAAGTATCCACCCGTTGGGCATGTTCTAACTCTTCGCGGGCAAGTTCCGTTAGCTGTCGTACTAAGAGGGCATGGGCCGGATAGCGAAAGATCAATTGCAGGGCAACGCCTGCGGCTTTACGCTCACAATGGGCATGATCTAGAAGGAGCAGATCTAAATTACCCAGGGCCTGATCAAGCCAAGCCCTTTGGGTAGGTTGCTGGATAACCTTAATGAGAACCGTCAAAAGCTAGTTACCCCCGGCTAAAAACCCCGCCCGTGTACCCAGGCCACTGTTGGCAGAGGATTTTTCAGAAATCTGGACCGCCATGATCTCACTGGTGATAGCTGCTACTTTCTTTTCGGGTTGGCGTTCACAGGTAAGTTCCAAAACCTGCGGATGACTGGTCTTGAGTGCCGTTAGGATCTCTTGATAAAGCGCGTCGGCATCTTTTTGCTCTTTGCGTTGTACCGAAAGTGCTAAGGGATTAGCCTTAAGCGTCAGCTCAACAAGGTACATTTTTATAACCCATCTAAAGGTATTTCTCAGCCTAACACCGAATATTCCTGGGTACTATAGATCTTTGCTAAGCGCCCCCTAGCCCCCATTTCATGGGGGTATATGAGTTTTAGACAGGCGGATCACCCGAGGGGCAGGTGAACATCATCCTTTTCTTAAATTCTTTAGTGCGGTTAAATAATCACCCTTTATGAACAGGTTGAACAGTACAACCAGCTATTTAGCAAAGCGGCTTGCTCTGTTGTTCGCGTTTATTAACTGGCTTGTTTTGCTATGGCTGTCGCAGCAACCCAGTTTAATACTGCATCTTTTTTTTCTAGTTGTGCATTTACTGAGCGTATTAATAGAGCCAAGCTAAAAGGCTTAATAATATAGTCATTGGCTCCCAACTCCATACCACGGCGGCGGTCTGAGTCAGTGACTCTAGCTGTTAGAAAGATCACCGGAATACTAGCCGTAGCTGGGGTCTGGCGTAGGATCGTTAAAACATCATAGCCATCAATTACCGGCATCATCACATCACAAAGGATCAGGTCTGGGGCGGATATGGGGAGGTTTTGTTGTACTGCCTTCAACCCCTCGTAACCATTAGAAGCGCCACTGGCATCAAAACCCTGCTTTCTCAGAAATTTGATCAAGATCGTTTGAATGGCGCTTTCATCTTCAATCACCAGAATCTTTTTCATGCTAACCTCCCATCGACAGTCTGCGATTGCATACTTTATTATTGATTGCCGTCCTAAGATATTCCAGCGTAGGTTAACGGAATTAAAGTCCGTGAATCCACGTGGCCTTGTAAATGCTTAAAAAATAAAAGATCCGTATTTCTCACTTAGGTAGCGTTATTCCCGAAGACCCAAGGCGATCTCTTGGAGATTGCGGGCCAAGTTAAGACAGATCTCATCTAGGGGTAAATCATTGGCATCCGATCCAAAGGGATTTTCAATTTCGAGGGCAATGGCCTCAATGCCCAAGAGGGTAAAGCTGATCGCCGCCACCACAAGTCCCGTCACCCACTGGGTTTGGTCCACCATTTGAAAAGGTAGGGCCAGGCAAAATATGAGTAACAACTGTTTGAGGTGAATCGCATAGGCCAAAGGGATCGGTGTACGCTGGATCCGTTCACAGGCACCGAGGGATTCCACCAAGATATCGAGGTGACGCTGCATAGCTGTCAGTTGATATTCCCCCAAACGCCCCTGATTAAATTGATTTTGCAAATACGACCCAATCCAGAAGGCAATCTCAAGGGGCGGGTTACTGAGTTTTTGCAGGATCATCAGGCGCGACGATGAGACGAGATCTGCAAGTTCCTGGTCTGCTCCCCGACGGCGCAGGTGGAGTTTGGTAGCCACCGCAAAGGCAACTAAGAGATCTAAGGCCCCCTGCTTATGGAGCCGGTCTTGCGGTTCATTTTCAGGAATTGCCAC
>JANNOF010000108.1:0-5618 GCA_031398925.1 Gloeobacteraceae cyanobacterium SOY_34_metabat_371
GAGTAACCAAGATCCACGCCATAGGCGTGTCCATCCCCAAAGGTTGCTTCAATTTGCTCCCCCCGGTAGTGCAGATTAGCAACTAGATTTACAAATTGATGTTTTTGACAAAGTTTCATGACCCCCCCCATCACCGGTTCATTGAGGACTGGGATCAAGGGTTTGGGTAAAGCATCGGTAAAAGGCCGCAGACGTGTACCTTGACCGGCCGCTAGGATAAAGGCTTTCATGGAAACTCCTGTAAGTACGTAAAAAGCCCCCCAGTGGGAGGCTTTGAAAATTGACACACTGACACCCACGAACAGAATTTAAAAATTCTGCTAGGAACAGGCGCACTCAAGGGTGTCCACCCATTTCCTGAAAGATCCTCAATGACGAGAATGTTCGGAGCTTTGATTTAAGGCAATCATAGTCGCACTTTTCAAAAAGTGGAAGTGTTTTGAAACAGAATTTGATATAAATCTTCAACAGCACTATTTTTACGTAAAAATACCTGTACTAAAACCATCCGTTCATACGTAAATACACGGACAGAAAATATTTTGTAGCATTAACTACCATTTAATAGGGATTGGCGCAGAAAAGAAAACTATGCTATTGGTAAATCTACGGGGGTAATCGTTTAGGTATTACTTTCGATTTTTTACCAACTAGAGGAGAAAGTCATGGCGAATAAACGCAAAGGACGCAATCTTACACGTGATTTTACTTGTCCCGAATGTGATCGATTATTATTTCGGGTTGGGGGACGCAAGTACTTTCTCCATTATCAAAACAGCCAAGAAATCAGTCAACACACCCAACTCAGTCGTAAAAAAGCTTCCCTTGTGGCCTCGCGTGGACTTTTTGTAGACCAAGACACCTGGATTGAAGACTTCTTTTGTGGGGATCATGGCCGGGTCTGGTTACTCCTCAACCGCGAACAAGAGGGAAAACTCAAGTTTCGGCTGGCCTGCGAATCCGATTGGCAACGTTCCTCCGGTACTATCAATCCCAATGTGTCCAATCCTTCAGTAAGCGAATTTAGCTATCGCATGAGTCGTCGGACAGGGATGGCAAAACAGCGCTACCACAGCTAGTTATGGTTTTAAGGTAATTTGGGTGCGTTGGCGGCGTAACCACTTGCGCCGTGCAATCCAAAGGAAACGTAGTCCAAAAAGGACGGGGATCAGCGCAAGCGCAATGACCATGACTTTAAGTAGGATCACAACACTCTCATAACAGCGCCGCCTGCATCCGGCTACGCCGCAGAGCAGAATTTACTACTGCTAAAAGTTCTGCGGGAGCACAGGGCTTGTTCATAAAATATTCCCCTCCCCTACGGTAGCTATTGACGCGGGTTTCTACGGTATTTTCAGAGGATAAAAAGATAATGGGAAATTTACCCCCCCAGCCTTTGGTTTGAATAGCCTCAGCAAGATCAAAACCACTGGCTGTGGGCATCAAAATATCCGTGATCAAAAGATCTGGTTCTTGGTCTGAAATCATAGCCAACGCATCTGAAACATTAGCAGCCGTAATTACCTGATACTTGCCTGCTGTTAAGTAATGTTCTACCAAATAACGGTGGGCGGGATCATCATCTACAAAAAGTATTTTGGCTGTCATGGCGTTAAGCCTGTCTGGGGTTACATCTATAGTCTCTTTTGCTTACTATAGTGTCCACAGGGTTCCTACGGAATTTATATTCATTCACCCTCCGTACAGACCGAGTTTTATTTAAAGGATAGTCTACGCTGAAAAAGGCGCGTAACGGGCAGAAATGAGCTGGGATGTAATTGTTATTGGATCTGGGATCGGTGGCTTGACCTGTGCTGCACACCTGGTAAGCCGGGGCCTCAAAGTCTTGATCCTTGAGAAATACCTGATCCCCGGTGGCAGTGGCGGCTTTTTTGAAGATCAGGGGTACCGCTTTGATGCGGGGGCTTCGATGATCTTTGGACTAGGTGACCGGGGAACCACCAATCTTTTAACCCGTGCCCTGGCTAGTGTCGCCGAAAAGATCCCCAGTATTCCCGATCCCGTTCAAGTCCACTACCATTTGCCGGGGCAACTTAATGTTCCAGTCCACCGAGACTATGATCAATTTTTAGCAACCCTAGGGGCCTATTTTCCCCAAGAACGTCCGGGCATTCGGGCGTTTTATGACACGTGTTGGGAAGTTTTTAATTGTCTTAATAGTATAGAGTTGAAATCTTTAGAAGAACCCCGCTATTTAGCCCAGGTATTTTTCCAAAATCCTTTGGCCTGCTTAGGTTTAGCCCGCTTTTTACCCTTCAATGTCGGCCCCTTAGCCCGTAAGTATCTCCGGGATCCACAACTTTTACACTTCATTGATATGGAATGCTATTGCTGGTCCGTCGTCCCCGCCGAGCAAACGCCGCTGATCAATGCGGGGATGGTATTTTCAGACCGTCACTATGGCGGGATCAATTACCCCGTAGGTGGAGTTGGGCAAATTGCCTTGGCTTTAGTCCGGGGGATTGAACGATTGGGGGGACAGATCCGCTATGGGGCACGGGTAACTAAGGTTTTGGTCGAAGGCGGACGGGCGGTGGGGATCAAACTCGCCACCGGAGAAGAACTTAAAGCCCGGCGGATCGTTTCTAATGCCACCCGGTGGGATACCTTCGAGCAGTTAGTGGGCCAGCTCCCCGCCTCTGAAAAACGTTGGCAGAGTCGCTATCAGCAATCACCCAGCTTTTTGAGCCTCCATTTAGGCGTTGATGCCTCGGTGATCCCCCCTGGCACCGAAGTCCATCATATTTTGCTAGACCGTTGGCAAGACCTAGAGATCCCCTTGGGGACAATTTTTGTCTCCATTCCGACCTTAGTTGACCCCAGTGTGGCCCCACCGGGTAAACACATTGTCCATGCCTTTAGTCCGACCACTATGGATCAATGGCGGGGGCTTGATCCGGTGGCCTATGCCCAACAAAAAGCACTTTGGGCTTATCAGGTGATCCAACGGCTAGAGACGATCCTTCCTGGCCTCAGGGAAGCCATTACCCTCCAGCACATTGGTACCCCCCGGACTCACCGCCGCTTTTTGGGCCGGGTCAATGGCACCTATGGCCCGGTCCCCAAGGGTACGCCCTGGGGTTTACTGACGATGCCCTTTAACCGCACCGCCCTAGCAGGGTTGTATTGCGTAGGTGATAGTACCTTTCCCGGTCAGGGGCTTAATGCGGTTGCCTTTTCAGGCATTGCCTGTGGGCATCGCATCGCCGTGGATCTGGGGTAAGGCGCTTAGTTTGCTAAAGCCCCCTTGTGGAAGGGGGCACCAACGATCTGACGATCAGTTCTTTTTTATTTAATCCGTTCTGCGATCTGCCGGGCAACTTCTAAGAGTTCCTCGGCTGGGGCTTCCTCGCTATAACTGCCCACGTGTGGGAAGCGGCGCTCACTTTCTAGGATCGATAATCTACCTACTTCACGGTTACCAATCGTACCCCCGTCATAGATCAGATTTTCCCACTGATTGCTGACGGCCTGGAGGACCGAGCGACCATTGCTGAGATTGATATCAGTTGCAATGGGGAGGATCGTGGCGGTACCGTTACAGTTCCAGTCGATGGGTTCATTGGCGGCAAGGGTCGTCTGGGTAAACCCATTGCAGTACCAAACCGTTCCTTCATTGATCAATGCGGACCCACCGTTTAGGCCCCTGCGTTCGCGTAGCTTATTTTCATCTAGGCTGGGCACAGCAAACCGCGAATAGTCTGCGATCCCCGTCAAACCATCCCGGATCACGCCACTGAGTTGAAAACTGTAATTCATTACGCTCAGATGATTGGGCTTGTAGTTCACATCATCACTATCCCCATGACGTAACCCGTAGTTATGCCCCATCTCATGCATAAACGTCCCGGCCTGTTGGATCACAGTGCCATTACCGCCCGGAAAGCTACCGAGAGAGACCAGAAAATCATTACCGGGCAGTTCTGCGATCCCACTAGAAGTGGTCGCTGCGCCCCCCGTACTGTAGTTGATCCCCCAGATGTTGTAATGAAAAATAGCTTGACGGGCGGGGTTAAAGTTGGCGGTTTTGACACTTTGAAATTCGCTACTCCAAACCAATACGGGATCACAGGCTAGGATATTACCCCCGGTCAATAGGCCGCCTTGACCATAATCAACGTGGAGCGTGATCCCTGTCGATCCATCGGGATTGCTAATGGGGGCCAAGTCAAAGGCATCGATCACCTGTTGGATGGCTGCCACCTGGGGCTTTTGGTTACAGGTCGGCCCTTGCATCCAATCGATCTCGATAAAGATATCTTTGCGTAGGGGGCTAGCCCCCAAGGCCGGAAGATTAACATCAATAGTTCCATCCCCATTGGCGTCATAGCCATTGGTTTCCCAGGTATCTAAAAGGCCATCGCCATCGGTATCAACGACTTGGGCAATAGCGGGTAAGTAGGTTAAAGAGGCCGCGGCCAAGAGCAACATTAAGATTAAACGAGATTTGGACATCGTAAAACTCGCGGAGGCGACTATAGATCTTTACCATGCTTAGATATTTTCGTCCGTTATAAAGATCACTCGATGACCCTCAAAAACGTGTCGTATAACGCTCTTCAGCCCAGGGTTCGCCCCGGCGATGGTAGCCATTGACTTCCCAAAAGCCCAATTTCTCCTGATCCAAAAATTCGATCCCATTGAGCCACTTAGCGCTTTTCCAGGCATAGAGATGGGGGATCACCACCCGTAAGGGTCCACCATGATCCGGCGGAATGGGTTCACCAAAGAGGCTATGGGCCAAGATATTTTCATCTTTAAGCAAATCTTCCATTGCAACATTAGTAGTGTAGCCACCAAAACAATGGAAGAGGACGTGGTGGGCTTTGGGGGAAACTTCTAAGTACTTTAAAAAATCCAGGATTTTGATCCCCCGCCAGGTGACATCGAGCTTAGACCAGGTGGTGACGCAGTGAAAATCGGCGGTTAGTTCCGTTTGGGGCATCGCCTGGAGGTCTTCCCAGGTAAAACGCTTTTCGGTAGCAAGGCCCCATACCCTAAGATTCCACTGGGCCATAGACACCGTTGGGGTCGGGCCATAGGTCAAAACCGGAAACCCTGTGGTCACGTGCTGCCCCGGCGGAACGCGGTTTGTACGGTCTGGCTCAGCTTTTTTCTTGAAGAGGTCCCACATGATTCTTTGCCCCCAAATTTTTTGTATTTTACGCGTGAATTGGTAACCGCTTTCAGGATCTCATCCCAGATCAAGCCATTCAAGGAGTTGCTGTACCGTTAGTACGAATCCAGTTAAGACTGGAATTACGGGCAAGACCTGATCATGGCGATAGATCCGTAGGGATTGGTTCGGCTGAAAAACTAAGATCAATGCCTCATCGGGATCAATCAACCAACCCAAGGTCGTGCCCTGTTCTATAAAAAAGATGATTTTTTCAATCACCAAACTGGTATTTTGCTCAGGAGAAAGAATTTCAATCACCCAATCAGGGGCCGATAAAAACCGATTAGCAATTCTTCCCCGTGCATCTTTGGGTATACGATCCCAGGTGAAAACCGCAATATCCGGCACCAAAGAACGCCCACCGACGGTACACCGTAATTCAGTTAGGGCAAGGGCTATCTTTGGGGGTTCCCCTTGG
>JANNOF010000129.1:0-2080 GCA_031398925.1 Gloeobacteraceae cyanobacterium SOY_34_metabat_371
CAGATATTGGACAAATTGAGCAGGCCTTCAGGGAAAGCCCCGGTCTTACATACAAACTGCTGATGCTGGTTAATTCGGTATCGCTCGGCCTGCGGATGAAGATACATAATGTGCGCCATGCCGTCTCAACACTGGGTCGCCAGCAGATCAAACGTTGGGTGCAGCTGGCCCTGTTTGCATCTGATGGCGATAGCGGGCTGGAAAATCCGCTGGTGGAAATGGCCGCAGTACGCGCCTCCTTCATGGAGCAGCTGGCAGCAAATCTGCCGGAGTTGCGTGGCAACATTGAAGCGACTGAACAGGCTTTTATGGCCGGTATTCTCTCACTGCTGGAAAGGATTTACGATATAAAGATGGAAGAGATCATCGTCAATCTGGACCTTTCCGACGAGGTCAGGGTAGCCCTGACAGAGCGCAGCGGCATATTGGGGAAGCTGCTGGGCCTGGCCGAACTTTTTGAACAGCTCAATTTCAAGGAAGCCACTGTTCAGTTCGAGGCGATAGGATTAACCCAGGCGATGGTCATGTCGGCTCAGGTCAAAGCCTATAACTGGCGTGGCGGGATGAGATAATATGACTGTATTTGCCGTTAGCGAAGAAAAAAACCGCTGGCTGCAATTGAAAATGGCAGAGCTGAATGTGCGGGAAGAGGATCTGGACGAGAAATTTGTCCGTTCTTCCGGCAACGGCGGACAGCATGTCAACAAGACTTCCAGCTGTGTCCAGCTGCTGCACAAGCCGAGCGGCATCTGCGTCAGCGCCTCGCGCGAACGGAGCCAGTCGGTGAACCGCTTTCTGGCCAGACGGGAATTGCTGGAACGTATCGAGGCTAAGAGCGGGGTCGTGACCCCGGAAATGAAGAGAATTGCCAAACTGCGCAAACAGAAGGACCGCAAGCGCAGGAGAACGGAAAAGAAGGAAGAATGATCACACGAGAAACACTCAAGCGCCTGGAATTAGACAAGATTCTGACCGAAATCGCCTCCCATGTTCACTGCCATGTTACCAGCCTACGCATACAGGAAACAGTTCCGCAGACCAATAGAGAACAGATCGGCATCATCTCCGACCGTGTCGAGGAAATCCGCAGACTCTCCGCTGTCGGCGTCAACCTGCGGCTGTCCTCCTTTGAGGATATCCGGCCTCTGCTGGAGACACTCCGCCCAAGCGGTGCTTTTCTAGCCCCTCAGGAGCTGCTGCTGTTTATTCCGGTCCTGTCTGTTTTCAGGGATGTGGCCCGCCAGCTTGCACCACGCAGCGACATTCCCCGGCTATCATCGTTCGAGCATCCGCTCAAAGCGTTTGCCGATATACTTGAACCGTTGACGGCCTCAATCGACAACGACGGCAACATCATGGACAGCGCCTCCTCGCAGCTCCGTGAAATCCGACGCGCCAAACGAACACTGGCCGCCCGGATCCGCAAGAAGATCGAAGAGATTGTCCGTGACAACAATATCGAAATCTTTCTGCAGGACGATTTTATCACCCAGCGTTCCGGCAGATGGGTGATTCCGGTGCGCATGGACTCCAAGGGCATGGTCAAGGGGGTCGTCCATGACGTCTCTTCTTCCGGCGAAACCGCCTTTATGGAGCCGCTGGAAATTATCCCCTTTGTCAATGAATTGGAAAACCTCAGTGCCGAAGAAAAGGCCGAAGAAATCCGCATACTCAGGCAGCTCTCCAGCTGGATCCGCGAGGATGCGGCTGAAATAGCGGACTGTTTCGAGACGCTGGTACTACTGGACGAACTGAACAGTATCGCCGCTTTTTCGGACCGCTACAGCCTGGAAAAGCCTCAACTGAACGAAGCCGGGATTGTCAAGCTCAGTGGAGCACGACACCCGATGCTGCTGATGCTGCAGCGCCAGGGAGGACTGTCCAGGGTCGAACCGCTGGACCTGCAGCTGGGTGATCATGGACGGATCATGGTGATCACCGGCCCCAATGCCGGCGGCAAAACCATCGCCCTGAAAACCACCGGAGTATTGATCCTGATGGCGCTCTGCGGTATACCTGTTCCGGCCAACGGCGCGCAGACCAATCTGCCGCTGCTGGATACGCTGCTGGTGGATATCGG
>JANNOF010000148.1:0-10323 GCA_031398925.1 Gloeobacteraceae cyanobacterium SOY_34_metabat_371
GGCTTTTGTGGATGCCGAACACGCCCTTGATCCGCTATATGCGGCAGCCCTGGGGGTCGATACCGAGAATTTATTGATCTCACAACCCGATACGGGAGAATCAGCCCTAGAAATCGTCGATCAACTGGTACGTTCAGCAGCAGTCGAAGTCAATGTGATTGACTCCGTCGCCGCTCTGGTACCCCGAGCTGAGATCGAAGGGGAAATGGGCGATACCCATGTGGGCTTACAGGCCCGTTTAATGAGCCAAGCCCTACGCAAGATCACCGCTAATGTGGGCCGCACCAATTGCATCGTGATCTTTTTGAATCAATTGCGTCAAAAGATCGGCGTAATGTACGGTAGCCCGGAAACCACTACCGGTGGTCAAGCCCTGAAGTTCTATGCCTCCTTGCGGTTGGATATCCGCCGTACCGAAACCCTTAAAAAAGGTCAAGAGGAATACGGCAACCGTACCCGTGTCAAAGTCGTAAAAAATAAAGTCGCCCCGCCCTTCCGTAAAGCGGAGTTTGACATTATTTTTGGCAAAGGCATCTCCTCGGCGGGCTGTGTTCTCGATCTGGGTATTGAAATCGGGGTCGTGGAACGTCGCGGTGCTTGGTATATGTTTGAAGGAGAACGGTATCAAGGGCGGGATAATCTTTTGGCAATCCTGATTGATAATCCTACTCTTTTAGCTGAAGCTGAGCGGCAAGTACGCGCCAAGATGGCGGTTGCTCCTTTGGGAGTAGTGGCCCCAGATGCAGAGGATCTTGAAGATGCTGAGGACCTTGATGAATTGGACCCGACTTTTGACGAATAACGCATGACTGAAGGGGGACTGTTAGGGCAATTGCGGGCCTATCAAGTTGGGGATCCGCTTTTGCTCTGTACCCCCGGTCATCACCAGGGGCGTTATAGTGCTCCTGAATTACAGGATCTATTGGGTAATGCCCTTAGCTGTGATCTGACAGTATTGGCAGGCTTGGATAACCTCCAAGCCCCCCAGGGAGTACTTGCGGTGGCTCAAGCCGAAGCGGCCCAGCTTTGGGGTGCTGATCACACTTTTTTTTTAGTCAATGGGGCAACGAGCGGCCTCCAAGCCCTGCTTTTAGGCACCGTACCGCCCAAGGGCAAGGTATTGCTACCTCGTAACATTCATAGCGCCATTGTGGGGGCTTTAGTACTAGGGGGTATTGAGCCTATTTGGTTGGACCCGGTTTGGGACCCGATGCTGGGCATTGCCCACGGTGTGACCCCGGAACAGGTTCAAGCGGCCCTAACCGCTAATCCAGGGATCCAAGCCGTTCTGCTGGTTTACCCCACCTACTACGGTAGTTGCGGGCCCCTAGCACCCGTAGTCGATTTGGTTCATAACTACGGGATTCCAGTACTGATCGATAGTGCGCACGGGTCACATTTGGCCTTTCATTCCGACGTTCCCCCCTGTGCCGTAGCGACAGGCTGTGATGGGGTGGTGCATGCTACCCACAAAACCGCCGGGTCTTTGACCCAAAGCGCCTTGCTGCATCTGACGGGGCCCTTGATCGATGCCGCTAGAGTCCAACAAGCGTTAAACCTGATCCAAAGTACCAGTCCTAGCTATTTACTGTTGGCTTCGCTGGCGGCCATGACCCATCTCCTACGCACCGAAGGCCAGCCCCGGTGGGCGCAAGCCCTGGCTATGGCAGACCAGATGCGTCAAGCCCTAGATCCCTTGGCTGGGTGCACCGTACTCAAAGCCCCGCCTGATCATCTATTGGACCCGACTCGGATCACCTTAGAAGTACCGGTAGATGGTTTTGCCCTTGAAGAATTTTTGATCACGCAAAATATCCATCCCGAACTGAGTGGGCCGAATCACCTGGTTTTTTTAATCACTCCGGGAACACCCCCTGATGCTCCCGAACGGCTGATCGTGGCGTTGAAGACTGGATTAGCCCAACTCCCCGCCCTGCCGCCAAATCGTTGTCCCGCCCCGCCCCGCCCTATGATCCATTCCGATCTACGGGCGGTATTTTTTGGTCCCCGGGAGCGGCTACCCTTGCCCCAGGCCCTAGGCCGCGTCAGTGCCCAGACCTTGAGTTTGTATCCCCCAGGGATCCCGTTGGTGTTACCGGGGGAACGCCTGACTACGGATCTAGTGGAGTACATTAGAAAGTTAGGGGCCTCAAGAGCACTGATCACTGGCTGGCAGCCAGGGGAAACCATCGAGGTAGTGACCTAGGAGGCAAGGATGCAATTTTGGGTAGCCGTGGCTTTGGGCGCGGCGGTAGTTATTTGGGGTGGATCATTTTTGGCAACCCAAATTTTAGTCCGAGAAGTTCCGCCCTTATTGGCTGCGGTATTGCGCTTTTCTTTAGCTTCTGGCGTTCTCTTGGCTGTAGCCCGGATCCAATTGGGCAAATGGGTGATTCCTTCGCGTCAAGAATGGCGGGGCCTATTTATTTACGGGCTATTGGCAGTTACGCTTTGCTTTACCTTTGAAAATACCGCCCTACAGTTGACCTCTTCAGGCAATGCCAGTGTGATCATTGGTCTGATCCCGGTGGGGACCCTGCTTGCCGCCCGGTGGGGACTCCAGGAAACCCTTACTTCCCGTCAAGTGTGGGGATCATTAGTTGCTACGGTGGGGACTTTTTGGTTGGTCAGCGAAGGGAACACCTTGGGCCTGTCCAATTTGAAAGGAGATCTATTGATGGGCGGGGCCATGCTGTGTAGTGTGGCCTCTGGATTGGCAGCCAAACGCAACTCCGCCACCCTTACCCCCCTACTGAATACAGGGTATAGCTTTGGAATTGGGGCTACATTGATGATCCCTTTGGCTATTGGGGAATGGTTTTGGAAACCAGAGGCTTTTTCTTTATCCCTCAATGGTTGGCTAGCCCTTTTGTACTTGTCGGTCTTAGCTTCCGCTGTGGCCTATACCGCCTATTTTTATGCCCTAAGTCAAGCAACCCTTAGTGCCGCTACGTTACCGACCTATCTCACTCCGGTAGTTACGTTGATCATGGCTGCTGGGCTGACCGGAGAACCCCTAAGTTGGAATCGAGGATTGGCTGCTGGAGTGGTAGTACTTGGGCTAGTACTCACTAGCCCAAGCTGGGATAAAGAACCTATGGGCACTGCTTAGCCCTAGCTAATGATCAACGTCCCAATCATGCCTGCGGCTTTATGGGGTACGCACACGAAGTTGTAGGCACCGGGCGGGGCATCCGCCGGGATAGTCGTTACTAGAAAATCATTCTTTTTGTTGATCAGCTTTTTCTGGGTCATGGCTTCAGCCGTTTTACTGTCAGCAGAGGTTTTTACATCAAAAACAACATTATGAGGACCAGCCTTGTTCATGATCCATTTAATTTTGTCGCCGGGCTTGGCGTTGATCTGAGCAGGTTCATAAATAAGCTTGCCGCTATCAGCACCCATTTTGACTTCAACGGCATAGGTCGCCGTTGCATTAGGATCCGTGTCAACGGGTTCTGTTATGGGTGCCAGGGTAGTGGGCTCCGGTGATTCTGTTGGAGCGGGAGCTTGGGCGGTTGGAGCAGGAGCTTGGGCCGTTGGTCCACCACAGGCTACAAGTCCTAGAGTTAAAAAGGTCACTAAAGCCAAACGTACAGTAGCAATCATGAAGTTTTTCCCCGAAAAGATCCTTTTTCAGTATGACGAACAAGTGGTGCTCTGATCATCTGTCAAGGGATAGGATCCAAATTAGGAGCGTGGAAGTTCGCTATGGGCGCTGTGGATCCACTCCTGGAGGAAGGGATCCGCCAAGGTAGTTTGGACATAGGCACTACTTACCGGATCTAGGACAACTTCATAGGTCACAAAACGCAGCACTACGGGAGCATACATGGCATCTGCTATGGTGTAGGCTCCAAACAACCACGGACCTTGGGCGACAAATTGGCTGCGGCAGGCTTGCCATACCTGTTGGATTCGTTGGATCTCAGTCTGGACTTGGGTGGTTAAGCCCTGTCCTGGATAACGGCCCCGAATATCAAGCGGCATATGGTGTCGCAAATGAGCAAAACCAGCATGCATCTCAGCACTGACAGAGCGGGCTAAAGCCCGATGGGCGCGGTCTTGGGGCCAAAGGTGCGCCTCAGGAAAAGCCTCTGCTAAATACTCGGCAATGGCTAAGGAATCCCAAATATTCAGATCGCCCGCCAAGAGTACGGGGACTTTACCCGCTGGTGAATACTGGGCAATCTGTTGGGCTGTGGTCGGCGTATCTAAGCGGATCAAAATTTCTGTAAAGCTACGCTTACTGTGCTTAAGCATTAGCCAGGGTCGCAGGGACCAGGAGGAATAATTTTTATCTCCGATCACTAGGGTTAAGTCGGACATAATACGCTCCAGTCTCCAGATCTAGTCTAGCCGTGTTAGCGTTGAGAAAAAAGCACCCGCATGGACCTCACACCGAACCAAATTCTTTTGATCAGCATCGCCATTGCCGCAGGCTTGATCTATTTGCCCTTTTTGGTAGTGGCCGTTAGCCGTTTGCAGATCGGTATTGACCTGAGCGCTCCCCGCGCCATGTTTGACCGCCTGCCTGACTATGGGAAACGGGCGACGTGGGCGCACCAAAATTCCTTTGAAAACTTTATGATCTACGCCGCTGCGGCTTTAATGGTCTATGTGAGTGGGCAGGCTTCGGCAGCTACGACCAGTGTAGCGGTGGCTTTTTTGGCTTTTCGGTTGGGTTATAGCCTTTTTTACATCATTGATATTCCCATCGCCCGGTCGCTGATGTGGGGCGGGAGCATGGCGTGTATCGGGTCTTTGATGTTAACCAGTTTCGGATTCTAGGAAACCCCCATCTCCCGCAAGGGGATCGCTTGAGCATTGAGGTATTCGGTATTGACCCCCGATTCACGCACCAAGGCTAATTTACCCGTGCGGGCCATTTCACGGATCCCAAATTTACTCAAGTTCTGCAAGATCGCGACCATCTTACCGGGATCACCAACGACTTGCAGGGTCAGGCTATCTTCTGAAACATCCACCACCGCCGCCCGAAAGATCTGGGCGATCTCAATTACTTCCCGACGATTTAGGGGAGTGGCATTGACTTTAACGAGCATGAGTTCTCGCTGAACACACGGGATCTCGGTCAGATCCTGGACTTTAAGTACATTAATTAGCTTATATAACTGCTTGGTCATCTGTTCAACGGCCTGTTCATCACCAGCCACCACCATCGTGATGCGCGAAACGCCCCGTGTTGCCGTGGGACCAACGGCTAAGCTTTCAATATTAAATCCGCGCCGTGCAAACATGCCCGCGATCCGGGAGAGCACCCCGGTTTCATCTTCCACCAACACGGAAAGCGTATGCTTCATTACTTTTTTGCGGTAAGTTTCGTTATATTAGCAAAAAAAGAGGGGTCAGGGTTGGTTTCCTTCTTCAAAGAAACGGCCCCGCAGTTGCTGCCGTTGTTGGGGGGTTAAAACCTTACGGATCCGTAAAATATTTTCGATACGTAGACGGTTGACCTGACTTTGAAGCTTTTGTACCCGCTCATAGCGCTGTAGGACCTGGGCATCAGGGCCATCGGCACTAAAGGTATCCCGGAGTTCTTGTTGGGCTTGGTTGACTTGTTTACGCAGTTGCTCCAAAGCAATTTTGTCCGTATCCTGCAGCGAACGGATCTGATTGATCTGGGGTTCACTTAACCCTAAGCCCTGAAGATTGAGGGAGGGGCGACTGGGGCGCTCGCGAGGCATCAAGGGCTGAGCAAACACGGGGGTACTCAGCAACACCATGAGCAGCCATAACCTAAAGGCGTACATCGTAGAGTCCTGTTTCGGTGTCTTCGGCAAAAATTCCCGTATCACCCAGATCTAAAACCAGATCCCGCTCAATGGGCGGAATGGTTGCCTGTTGTATCGGCAGCCAGTATTGGGTGCCCAAAAACACACCGACAATCATGCCCGCCGCGGCTATGCCCCCCCACCAAGCAGGAATGCTCCGGCGCTTGTGTGGGATCAGAGCGGTCATAATGCGGTCTTCAAGATCCCCAGCGGACACGGGGGGCTGGGGGGCATGGGCTTGGAGAAAAGCAATTAATCCCGCATCGCTATCTTGATCTTGAGCCAAAGCCGCGAGGATTTGATCCTCTAAATACGCTGGGGCGGACGGAGGTTGGGGTACATGGGTAGTCAAAAAAGCTACTAGAGCCTGATCCCCTTGGACCTCAAAATCGGCTATCTGAGCCAAAATTTGATCCTCTAGCTGAGGCGCAGGCAAGGGAGGAAGGGGCGCATGGGCTTGGAGAAAGGCTACCAAAGCCTGCTCTTCGTGATCTTCGGGAAGGATGGGGGTCATAGGACAATACCTTGTTGCTCAAACCATTCTTTTAACTTGCGTCGCCCATAAAAAACCCTTGATTTAACCGTCCCCACAGGCAATTCCAAGAGTTGGGCAACTTCATCTTGGGGCTTACCTTGGAGGTCGTGGAGCACAATCACATCTCGGTGTTCACTATTGAGCGTATCTAATGCCCGAAGCACTAGTTCCTGACGACTAAGACGCCCCAGCGCATCCTCTCGTTCATCGGGAATGGGTAAATTTTCTAAAGAACTGCGTTCGCCTAAAGCTACGGTTTGGAGCCTGCGCCCTTTACGGCGGCGGGCATCTTGACAGACATTATAGGTAACGCGAAAAAGCCAGGTTGAAAATTGACTTTCGCCTCTAAAGCTGGGTAAAGCCCGGTGGACTTTGAGGAAAACTTCCTGGGTAAGGTCATCAATGCCCTCGATCTTGCCAGTTAGCTGATATAAAAGACCACGCACGCGGGATTGATGCCGCTGGTATAGGGTGCGGAACGCTGACTGATCACCATTCAGACAATAGGTAATGAGCTTTTGATCAGATTCAGAATGCACAGTGCTGGTCATCCATGGAAAGGCACGCTACAGAGTTATGGGACGTTATAGTCTTTTTTAGGGTTCATCGGGGGGCCGATGGAACGCCTCTAGGGGAAAGTTTAGACCGAATGGGGGAATCGTCAAAATCTGCCGGACGGTCCCAGATTACCACAACGGCAAAACGCTCTAGAAAACGGTCCCGTTGATCCCAACGGAGCAGTTGTTCCGCATCCGGGTCCGCCAAGACCAGATCACCGCCCCGGATGGTCTTGGCCCGTAGGACCTTAGCCTGGACCCCAATGCGGTAGGTCAACCCTTGGGCCTGTTCTAAAGACCCGGTATACAAGGCGGTTCCTAGGGCAATCACCGCATCAATATCCAGATTTTCATTCATCTGAGGGGTGGTATAGATCTGTTCCTCTTGTTCATTAAAAAGGCGCATCCCCATACTGGGACTAAAGGCTAAGCCACGGGCATCAATGATCACGCCACTGACTAAGGGTTGTTGCTCCGTTTCGACGCGGGCGTCAAAGGGGGCGGCGTGACTAGGTAAAACCAGCCAGAGGGGGATCAATAATAGCCAAATCATGTTTGCCACGGATTTGTTCTAGCATAGACTACCGTGATTCTCCCATTGAAACCCTAGGATCCAATCCCCACATGTATTTGCAAGAGATTGTCAATACCCTATTTGCTTTAAAATACGCTATCGTAATCAATAAGCTGGGTTAATTGAGCGTGCGTAATGGTTAATTTATACTCTGCCTCTGCGCTCAAAGCCGAACTTAACGCCAAGGGCTGGCGTTTGACTCCACAGCGGGAGATTATACTTCAGATTTTTCAGGAATTGCCCCAAGGGGATCATCTAAGTGCTGAGGATCTGCATCAACGCCTTGTAGCCTTAGATCAAGACATCAGTTTATCTACGGTATATCGCACCCTCAAACTCCTGGCACGTATGGGGATTTTGCGTCAGCTAGAGTTAGCTGAAGGGCATAAACATTATGAGTTAAATCAGCCCCATCCCTATCATCATCATCATTTAGTATGTGTTAAATGTAGCAAAACCATTGAGTTTAAGAGTACCTCCATCCTCAATGTGGGAGCGAAGCAAGCTCAAGAGTATGGCTATAAGTTGCTGGATTGTCAGTTGACGATCCATGCGATTTGTCCCGAATGTCAGCGGTCTTTAATTCCTGGTTGGTAGCGTACCACAACTAATTTGATCCACGGCTTTAGGCACTGCACTTGTTAACACTTCATAGCCCAATGCTGTCACCAGTACATCATCTTCAATGCGGACCCCAATACCGCGAAACTGCTCCGGGACCTCTTGGAGATCGGGGGCAATATAAATCCCTGGTTCAACGGTCAAGACCATACCGGGAAGAAGGGTCTGCCATTGGTCGTTACTGGTTTTATAATTACCCGCATCATGGACATCTAAGCCCAAATAATGACTAACCCCATGCATATAAAAAGTCCGGTACTTATGTTCTTCCAGCAATTGATCCACAGAACCCTGGAGTAGTCCCAGATCCACTAAGCCTGCGGTAATCACCCGGCGAGCCGTATCGTTGAGCACGTTAAAAGCCAGACCAGGGCGAATCTGATCGATCACCGCCTGTTGCGTAGTGAGCACAAGTTCATAAATTGCCTGTTGCTCAGGGCTAAACTTCCCACTGACGGGAAAGGTCCGGGTAATATCGGCATTGTAATATCCGTAACTCGCCCCCGCATCGATCAAAACCAGGTCTCCCGCTTGTAGAGGGCAATTGTTTTCGATGTAATGCAAAATGCAACTATTGGCGCCAGAGGCCACTATAGAGGGATAGCCCGGTCCTTCGCAGCCATTTTTGCGAAAAATATACTCGATTAAAGCCTGGATCTCGTATTCATAGACCCCAGCTTGGGCCGCGGCACGGGCTTGATTATGGGCTTCACAGGTCAGGGCAATGGCCTTTTTGATCAGCGCCAACTCATGGTCATCTTTGATTAACCGCAGGGCTTGAATAATGGCCTGGGGGCTTTCGAGATGGAGGGGCCCGTGCCCCGTGCGGCTATGGCGCTTTTGAAAATGGGCCAATACATCCATAACGATCTGGTTGGATTCTAAATTGCGGTCCGCTTGATAATAGATCCGCTCACTCCCTTGGAGAAGTTCGGGCAATTTAGCTTTTAGTTCGCTAAGGGGAAAACTTTGATCGGCCCCATATAGGGTTTGCGCACCTTCTAGGCCGATGCGTCTTCCGGTCCAGACTTCAGCGCCCGGATCACGGGGGCGGACAAATAGGGTAAAAGGTTGCGCGCTGTGGGGGTTAAGTACCGCTATGCACTCTGGTTCAGCCAGCCCTGTAAAGTAATAAAAACTGCTGTCTGGGCGATAGGGATATTCCACATCGTGATGGTGGATCTGGGCTGGAGCTTGGGCCAAAATTGCCGCTCCCTGGCCTATTTTTTCCATAAATCGGGCACGTCGTCCGCTATAGGGCTGCATAGATCACTCAGGTGTTATTTTCAGCATAATCCTTCAGAGCGCAGGCGGGGATCTGTGCGCTAAGCTGGTACAAGCGTATTAAAAAGGATGATTCCATGTGGCGTGGCGCAAATGGCCCAACGGATCGCATTTTTTCAGGCTTAGCCTATATGCTCCCCATGGCTTCGGCGCTTCCTTTTGGTAGTGTCGTTTTAGGGCAATTTTCTTTTTTGGTTCCCTTTGTAGCCCTCGTTGCACCTTTCTCAGCCTTTACTTCAGGGTTTGGCGGCCTACTGGTTTTTATTTTATTGATTGCTCTGGTGATAAATAACCAACGGATCAGCCATTTCATCCGTTATAACGTCATGCAATCGCTCTTACTTATGATTGTTTTAACTCTTTTGGAGTTAGTATTTTTCCGGTTTTTTGGACAACTCTTGGGAGGTGTAGATTTCTTCACCATGATCCTCCAAGTACTTAGCAATACGATCTTTTTGGGGACTTTGGGTGCTTGTTGCTTTAGCATTGTGCAGAGCGCTCTAGGCCGCTATCCTGAGATCCCCGCGCTTTCGGATGTGGTTTACACCCAAGTTAGGTAAATCTTTATTTTTGTAGCGCTTTTTCGATCCGTTCACAGATCGTTTTTAGGATCTGGATGCGCGCAAAATATTTGTCTTCAGCAGCAATAAGTGTCCAAGGGGCCAAATCCGTACTGGTGCGGTCTACCATGTCACAGACTGCTTGTTCATAGAGATCCCATTTATCACGATTGCGCCAATCATCGGGGGTAATTTTAAAACGTTTGAAATGTTCGGATTCGCGCTTTTGAAAGCGCTTTAGTTGTTCTTCTTTACTGATGCTGAGCCAGAACTTAACTACGATCACGCGATGATCCACTAGTTGTCGTTCAAAATCATTGATTTCCCCATAGGCGCGCATCCAATCGGCCTCGGAACAAAAACCCTCTACCCGTTCGACTAAGACTCTGCCGTACCA
>JANNOF010000167.1:0-21624 GCA_031398925.1 Gloeobacteraceae cyanobacterium SOY_34_metabat_371
GCTGTCAGCACGACCCTTACGTTCGAGGTCGACCCGGTTGAACCCGTTGAACCTCGTTGTTGATTCATTGGTTTACTCTTTCACTCTACCGACCTTACTCTGAACTTTGAAGATCTTGGTAATGACAAGCTCCTCGTCAGGGAGCTTGCAGCCCCCGACATCCCCTACAACGCAAAGCGCTTTAGCGACCCCTTGCCGGATTTGATCCTGCGGCTGGGGTTGATCCTAAAGGGTCGGCAAGGAGTCGGAGGGATCTGTAGATATTCAAGCAAGTGGTCTATTCATAAATATCAGAATCATTATGAGTATGCTATCTTGGAGTAGTTGGGAAGGAATAAGTCATGAGTTGTTTGCAAGTGGGCCAGCCCGCCCCTGAATTTAAAGCTACTGCAGTTTTGCCCGATGGTGACTTTGCCGAGGTTTCTTTAGATCAGTATAAAGGGAAGTTCTTGGTCTTATTTTTCTACCCTTTAGACTTCACCTTTGTGTGCCCGACCGAGATCACAGCCTTCTCTGACAACTTCGATAAGTTTGCAGCCCTCGGCGCTGAAGTGTTGGGTGTGTCCGTAGACAGTCAGTTTAGCCACTTAGCTTGGTTACAGATGCCCCGCAGCAAAGGCGGCTTGGGCGCTGAAGATGGTTCCATTGACCTCAAATATCCCCTAGTTGCCGACCTCAAAAAAGAGATCGCGCAGGCCTTTAACGTTTTAATCGCTGCTGAAGGGATCGCCCTGCGCGGTCTGTTTATCATTGATCCCGATGGTGTGGTTCAACACAGCACGGTCAATGCCCTCAACGTCGGTCGCAGTGTGGAAGAAACCCTCCGCGTCTTAAGCGCGTTCAAATACACCCGCGAACATCCCGATCAAGTGTGCCCCGCCAACTGGAGCGCAGGCGCAGACACGATGGTTCCTACCCCCAAAGAGTCCAAAAAGTTCTTTGCCAAGGTCTAGGATTTTAAGCTATCTAGCTAGGGCGCGGTGATCGCGCCCTTTTTTGTGGCAAGATGACCAAAGCAAGCAGGGATAAATTATGACATTGGGGATCAATTTTTTCCTTCTGGTCGCCGCCGCTTTATTTGCCATTGGCATCTTTGGACTTGTCACCAGTCGCAATGCGGTGCGGGTACTGATGTCCATTGAGCTTTTACTGAATGCTGTAAATTTAAATTTTCTGGCTTTTTCGAGCTATCTTGATCCCGTTAATATCCGGGGTCAGATCTTTGCGGTATTTGTGATCGCCATTGCCGCCGCTGAAGCCGCCATTGGGTTAGCCATTGTGCTGGCGATCTACCGCAACCGCAATACCATTGATATGGAAAATTTCAACCTCTTGCGCTGGTAAGCTGGGGCTTAACGAATAAACCGATAGACCTGCTGGCGTTCCCAGGGTTTTGTACAGTAATCCGTGATCTGGTCGAAGCGATGATCATAATGGGTAAAGTGCTGGCTGAGATGCTCTAGGGGGTCTTGTCCATCGGAGACGACAAATTCAAGATGGTGAAGATCAGCTAGCTCCGTTAATTGGATCAAAAATTGATTGATCCCTTGGCGACGCGGGCCATCAATGTCTTGATACCACTGCTTGACTGCCCCGTCGTCTTCCTGTAAACCCAAGTGAAAGATCCCCGCATCTTTAGAGAAAACAGCACGTCCTACGGGACGGATCTCCTCTTGGATTAAAAAGCCCTCCCCTTGCGCCCACAGCCGGATCTGCTCTAATCGTTCTAACCAGGCTTTATCCTCCAGCGTCGGGTTAAAGACCAGACCCACGGCTAACAGACGCACCTGTGGCAAAAGATGGCCTAATTTCAGGGCTTTAGTCGCTAAATAACGGCTATTAAAATCCGTCTCCTCAACGATCAAGGGCACCCGTTGGGTCACTTCTAGGCCATAGCCATGCAGCCCAGCGATCTTGCGCGGATTGTTGGTGATCAAGCGCATTTTCCGAATCCCCAGGTCATTGAGGATCTGGGCACCCAGACCATAATTTCTAAGATCCGCCGGAAAACCCAGTAGCTCATTGGCTTCCACCGTATCTAGCCCGGTGTCTTGGAGGTGATACGCCTTGAGTTTATTGATCAGTCCAATTCCCCGTCCCTCTTGGCGCAGGTAGACCACGACCCCTTTACCCACATGATCGATCATTTTCATGGCGGCTTGGAGCTGGCGCTGACAATCACAGCGCAAAGACCCTAGGGCATCTCCGGTCAAACATTCGGAGTGCATCCGCACCAACATCGCCCCATCTTCATCATTAAAAGGGGTTATGGCCCCCTTTTGTGCCCCTTTAACTAGGGCAATATGTTCCGATTGATCGAGCAAATTACGATAGGCAAAAATCTCAAACTGCCCAAATAGGGTCGGCAGATCCGCACGGGTTTCCCGACGTACAAAGCGTTCGGTTTGGAGTCGGTAGCTGATCAAGTCGGCAATAGAAACGATCTTGAGCTGATATTGACGGGCAAAGTCCAGTAATTCCGGTAAACGGGCCATTGAACCATCGGCATTTTGGATCTCGCAAATGATCCCCGCGGGGTACAGCCCCGCCATACGGCACATATCCACCCCAGACTCGGTGTGCCCCGCCCGTTGTAACACCCCGCCCTCTCTAGCCCGCAAGGGGAAAATATGACCGGGCCGACGCAATTGTTCAGGGCGTGTCAGTGGATTAATCGCCGCCAAGATCGTTTTGGCCCGGTCACTGGCTGAGATGCCCGTAGAGATGCCGAGTTCCGGTGCTCCATCAATACTTACGGTAAAAGCAGTCTGGTTGCTGTCAGTGTTTTCTGAAACCATCAAGGGCAGTCTAAGCTGATCCAACCGCTCTGGGGTCATGGCGAGGCAAATCAACCCTCTAGCATAGGTCGCCATAAAGTTGATCATTTCTGGGGTAGCAAACTGGGCGGCACCAATCAAGTCGCCTTCGTTTTCGCGGGATTCATCATCGACTACGATCACCATGCGGCCCGCCCGCAATTCATCCAAGATCATCGGTACGGGATCAAGCACGGGAGCCTCTACAGTCAAGAATCTTAATTCTTTCATGCTAACCGATAGAATAGGTCCCTCAAGTTGTATTCTATTTATCCACGCGCTCCTACTGTCAGTCATGCAAAACTATATCGCCGCTGCCCTGCAAATGACCAGTACACCTGGTTTACAGAGTAATTTAGCCCAGGCAGATCGTCTGATTGCCGAAGCGGTAAGTCGGGGAGCTACCCTAGTGGGTCTACCGGAAAATTTTGCGTTCATGGGGCCTGAAGAGGAAAAAATGGCTAAGGCTCCCCAGATCGCCAGTTATGTGGAGACTTTTTTAGTCGAGGCGGCCCGTCGTTATCAGATCACGTTGTTGGGTGGGGGTTACCCGGTGCCCATTAGTGAAAAAAAAGTTTATAACACTGCCCTATTGGTTGGTCCTGAGGGACAGATCCTAGGTCGCTATCAAAAATTACACCTCTTTGATGTCAACCTGCCCGATGGCAATACCTATCGCGAATCGGATACGGTGACTTCCGGGGAACAGATGGTCCTCGTGGATACAGGGGATCTAGGCAAGATTGGCCTATCGGTTTGCTATGATCTGCGCTTCCCGGAGCTATACCGCAAACTCGCCCTCCAGGGGGCCGAGGTCTTGGTGGTTCCCTCCGCTTTTACCGCCTATACGGGCAAAGATCATTGGCATTCGCTACTCAAGGCACGGGCGATTGAAAACACTTGCTATGTTTTAGCCCCGGCCCAAAGCGGGGAACATTATGCCCGTCGTCAAACCTACGGTCATGCCATGATCCTTGATCCTTGGGGCTTTATTTTGGCGGATGCCGGGGTGGGCGAAGGTATGGCCATTGCCCCGATCCAACCCCAACGCCTTGCCCAAGTCCGTACCCAACTGCCTGTACTTGGTCACTCTCGTTTGGTATAAGCGCCATGGGCAAGATCTACGCTTCCCTGACTCCAGCCCTGCAAGCTTGGTTGATCCAGCAAAAGATCTTCTTTGTCTCCACGGCACCCCTAGGGGCTGATGGACATATCAACTGTTCACCCAAGGGCGGGGATAGTTTTCGGGTCTTGAATTCGCAACAAGTGGCCTATCAAGACTTGACGGGTAGCGGCATTGAAACCATTGCCCACCTCAGAGAGAATGGACGGATTTTAGTGATGTTCTGCGCCTTTGAGGGCGGGCCACAGATCCTTCGTTTATATGGCACAGGGGAAGTTTTGGAACTAGCCCACCCCGAATTTATGGCCCTGAGTCAGCTATTTCCTGAAAATGCGGGTACGCGGGCAATTATTCGGGTGAACTTGAGTCGGATCGCGGATTCCTGTGGGTTTGCTGTCCCTTTTTATAACTATCTGGGGGAACGGGATCAACTGGATCAATGGGCTACTAAAAAAGGCCCGGATCAACTTAAGGTCTATCGAGCTAGCAAAAATCAAACCAGTATTGATGGTCTACCGGGACTTATGGAGTGATATCAAGTTCGGGTAGTTAGCTACTTTCACCCCCTACGTAGAGCAAGAATAAAAACCCCTTGGGAGGTGGAAAGGTTTTCCCCTCCCAAACCCGCCCCCCTCCGCGTCAGGGAGCTTGCAGCCCCTGACAACCCCTGCAACGCAAAGCGCTTTAGTGACCGCTTGCCGGGTTTGATCCTACGGCAGGGGGTAATCCTAAAGGGGCGGCAAGCAGTCGAAGGGATCTGTAGAATATTCCCGTAAAAAAGTCTAAGGCTTTCTGAGCGAACCAAAAGCGCAACTCGGTCTAGATGAAAGGCCGTGCGTCCATAGAGACAGCTGCGAGGGGGGATGGGGGAAGACAGGTGTTCCCCCATGCGGAGGCTGGGGGAGCGGGGGTGGAACCCTAGATTCCGGCCCCTCAGAAAGATAGAATGTGTATAAGATACGCCAAAAATACACATCATGCGAACCAACATTGAGATTGACGACAAGTTGATGAAGGATGCGCTTCGCGCAACAGGACTTAAGACCAAGCGTGAGATTGTTGAACTTGGGTTACGCACGGTCTTACGCTTGCACCAACAAGCAAGCATTCGCCAACTACGTGGCAAACTAAATTGGGAGGGCGATTTGGAAACCATGAGGACTGACAAGTGATTCTTGTTGACTCTAGTGTATGGATTGACTACTTTCGTACTGTGCCATGTCTGTCGCCTAACAACTAATCTCACCTGCAACGCCCATTTGGGACGGTGCCAGGTGCAGTGACTGGTTAGATTCCTTTAAGCGTGACATCATCTCGTCTCCCTTCAGCCAGTGCTTTTAATTCTGTAATAAAATTATCAAGTAATGCTGGCTCAGTTCTCAAGTAAAGCGTTGCCTCACTTGCCACATTCTTCTTACCAAAACCTTGAAAAGTAGACTGGCTTCTAACGGTCATATACAAAATTCCTCTATCCTGAAAATGCAAACGAGCGTGGAATGCTCCGTGGGCATATTCAGGACCAAAACCACCAAAAATAATATCGTAGATGCCTCCATAAACTTGATTTTTAAACTGCTCTAAATCCGCTACAACATTCTTGAGATCTTGATGTCCAACATAGACCTCATTAGCAAAAATGGACTGCCCATCTGAAACTTGAATTCTCAGCTCGATCATATCGTCGTCAAGCCAAATTTTGCTAAAGAAGATTCGGCTAGCCATTGATGAATGTTTCCATCTAACCAGTAATTAAACCGCAACGCATACCCAACAGATCTATAAGAATAAACTGCACAGATAGCCTGTGCCGTATTTGGGCAAAAGATCCATTATTTGGCGTCGATTCATAGGCAAGATCCTAGATCCTCAGGAGTATTGCAATTGAACAGCATCCTAGGATCAGCAACGCTTAATTTCTGAACAGGGATCTGGTTTAGCCAGCCCTGAAAAGACCTATCCCCTTGATCTAGATAATTCACAAGCGATGCTTGACAGGTACTGCGATACAGCCCACAGAGCGGATCCCAGCCCTGGGCTGCGTGTGGGACACAGGCTAAAATCTCTGGTGCGATTTGATCAAGTTCCAAGATCCAGGTTCTAAGTACCCAGGGATCGAGCCAAGGCAGATCACAGGCTAATACTAAGATCCAGTCACTATTAATAAAATCAAAAGCCTGGGCGAGGGCCATAAGGGGGCCTTGGGTTGGTTGGGATTCAGGCAAAAAATGGACGTTTAGATCCAAACTTTGATACCGCTCCGGCCAAGCAGTCATCACATAGATAGAAGCTTTTTGATCAAAGGCGGCGCGTGCGGCGGTATATACCCGTTGTAAAAGCGGGATCCCGTCCACAGTCAGGAGGGCTTTATCCCGGCCCATGCGGGAGCTTTGGCCCCCGGCTAATACGAGTGCGCTACAGGAGATCATGGATCATGACATTCCCTTATTTTTAGGGATCAAAATAGCGCTCCGTTTTCTGGTGAAACGAGAAGTTGTACCCCACAGGGTAAAACCACTTAAAACCGTAGCCACGCCCAACAAAGAGAAGAACTGTAACAGCCAATGGTTAAAGTTATCCCGTGTCTGATAATCCATGACATGGAGCATCCAAAACCAATCAAACCAGCGCCATGTGTCGTTACGCCGTGCCGTAACCAGCCCTCGTTCGGTGGAGACATAAAGACGCGTCAGGGAAGGATGATCAAAAATGATGCGATAGGCCGGGAGCGGTTGCTCTCGGTACTCTGAATCCGCAGGTACACTCGTTAGATATTCAACGGTTTGAATGGGGGCAGCGGGCAAAAAATCCTGTTGGGCAACAGTTATAGCCTCTGCTTGGGTTAGGGGTAAGCGTAATGTTCCATCACGCGCATCGGCTAGCGCATAATGCTTCTCCCCCAACCGTTGATACGTCACTTCATAAACAGGTAGCTCCAGAAAAGAACGCAGGGTCAGCGTTGGCACCGATTCAATCCCAGGAACTTGTTTGATCAGGGTTGTGATCACTATTTGCGGAGAAACTAAGTCTATTCCCGCTAGATTGACGGGGGTAGAGGGACGAATTAAGTCTTCCCCGCGCACCTGGGCAATGGGATTTAAACTGAAATATAGTCCGCTTACCGTCCAAAAAAGCAATTGCACCCCCGCTACCAAACCGAGGTAGCGGTGGGTTTTGCGAATACTGCGCAGCGTAGGACCTTTACGGATCATGGATCGCACGTCATGGTTCAGAGCCTTACTGCTTATACCAAGTTTGACGCCATGATTTCATCTGGGCAATTTCTTTTTGTTGGGCGGCCACGATCTCTTTGGAGAGTTTTTGAACCTCAGGGCGCTTGGATTTTTTAAGCGCATCTTGGGCCATGATCAAGGCACCTTCATGGTGTTCAATCATGGCATTGATAAAACGCAGATCATATTTGGCATCCGCCGGACCCAGATCCTGCATCATCATGCCAGAACTATGATCCATCTTCATTTCTGGCTTCATTTCTTGCTTCATTGTTTGGGCTAAAGCCGGGAGGCTCAAGGTCAAGGTGGTAAGAAGTACACACACTGCTGGGTTTAGATTCACAGAAGATCTCCTGGTAAAAGTGGTGAATTAGATCCTAAAGGTATAACGCGCATTGAGCTTTTTGCCCCCAATAGTGGTCAGGGCCACCACGTTATAGGTGCCCTTAGCGTTGAAAGGTAGATCGGCAACGTAGCTTTTCTCCTTGTCACTATAGCCTAGGGCCAAAGTCTTTTTTGTGCCATCAGGCATTGTGACTTGGAGCCTGACTTGAGCATTAGTTAAAAGCTGATCTTTGCCATCCATCAGGTAGAAATGTAAATGGGTACTTTTGGCCTCTGGCTCAGCGAGCAACTCTAGGTGATATCCTTGGACATCAATCGCTTGACCACCATGTTTGGCATCAGCTAAGACAATACCAGGGTATAGCAGCAGGGCAGTTAACAACAACGTGGGCCATTTGATCTTCATGGGTTTCTCCTTTATTCTTGGACTGGGGATAGATAGGTGACAGTAGTGCCCTCGGCGGGAAGGCTACGCACACCAAACAAAGTAAACAGGGCTGGGATCACCACTAACGTCAGGACTGTAGACGTAAAAAGTCCTCCTAAAACAACTACAGCGAGGGGCTGTAATAGCTCTTTACCCGCCCCCACTCCGATGACCAAGGGGATCATCGAAAGTCCAGCGGTGAGGGCAGTCATCAACACCGGGGAGAGCCTTTCTAAAGACCCCTCCACCAATACTTTGTCAAAATCCATACCTTCCTCCAGAAGTTGGTTGTAGGTGGTCACAAGAATGATCCCGTTGCGGTTGGCAACTCCAATTAAAGTGATAAAGCCCATTAATGAAGCAACGGACAATACGCCCCCTCCCAGAAATCCCGCCACAATCCCGCCAATCAAGGCTAGGGGCAAATTAGCTAAAATCAGCAGCGTTGAACGCACCGATCTAACGGCACTGTAGGTCAAAAAGGTAACGACAACTAAAGCAAGTCCACTGAAAATAAGTAGTTCTCTGGTCGCGCGTTCTTGAGCTTCAAACTGCCCACCGTATTGAATAAAATAACCCGTGGGAAGAACCACTTGAGTCGCGATTTTTTCTCTAGCTTCGGTAATGAGTGAGCCAATATCGCGACCACTGGCATTAGCGCCAATTACCATACGTCGCGATACATTTTGACGATTGATCGTATTAGGCCCTTGGCCCGGTTTAACCGTAGCAACCTGAGAAAGGGGGATGCTTTCCCCACTCGGAGTATCGATTAGCAAAGATCCCAGTATTTCTATCTGTCCACGGGCTTGGGGATCAAGCCAAACAATGAGATCAAAAACCTGCTGCTTTTCTAAAACTTGAGATACAACGCGACCATTAAAAGCTGTCTCAACGCTATCGGCTAAATCACCCACCGTCAAACCATAGCGTGCGGCGGCGGCCCGATCAAATTCGAGCGCAATTTGATTCACGGGGACTTGCGGCTCGACCTGTAGATCGACGACTCCGGGCACGGTTTCCATTACCGTTTCAATTTCTTGAGCAATCGAACGCAACACCGTTAGATCGGGCCCAAAGACTTTAATGGCGATGGCGGAGCGTGTCCCTGAAAGCACTTCGTCAATACGGTGCGAAATAAAACCACCCACATTAGCTGCTACCCCAGGGATCTTGGCGAATTCCTCACGGATAATGGCTAAAACTTGTTCGCGGTCTTTAACGTCCGCTGCAATCTGGACATCGAGTTCTCCAAAATTGACCCCCCCGGCGTCATCATCGCCTAGGGCGCGTCCGGCGCGGAACTGAGCTGCTTCAATCTCTGGATATTTTAGAAGCGCGGTCTCTATGGCAAGCCCAATTTGTTGGGTAGAGGCGAGGGAAGCTCCGGGAAATTGAGAAACCGCAATCACCAAAGATCGTTCTTGAAACTCTGGTAAAAATGTCCTCCCCAAGGCAGGAACTAAAAGTAAAGAGGCCACTAATGCAGTCAAGGCGCCACCTAAGATCAGCCAAGGCGTACCCAGTGCAAATCTAAGTATGGGACGATAAAATGCTTTGAGTGTTCCTACGGTCCAAGTTTCATCTTCCGGTAAAGATTGCCCCACCAGTAAGAAATAGCATAAGGCCGGGGTAACGGTCAGGGCCACCAAGAGCGAGGCCAAAACCGAAAGTATAAAAGCGATGGCTAAAGGCTTAAAGATTTGCCCTTCGACCCCCGTTAGAAAAAATACTGGTACGACGACGACACATAAAATCAAAGTGGCAAAAACAACGGAGCCTCTAATTTGTACCGAAGCTTGGTAAATAACACTCAAGGGATCTTGAGGATAGGTACTTAGGGAATTTTCTCGGAGGCGACGGTAAACATTCTCAGCATCAATAATGGCATCGTCGATGACTTCTCCCAAGGCAATGGCAAGCCCCCCTAACGTCATCGTATTAAGCCCCACGCCAAAGGCATTAAGAAGTAAAATTCCCACCAAAACTGATAGGGGTAAGGCGATTAACGTAATGATCATCGTCCGCCAATTGCCAAGGAAAAATATTAAAACTATGGCAACAATAATAGCGCCATCCCGTAGGGCTTCAATGACGTTATCCACCGACTTTTCAATGAAGTCTTCCTGTCGAAAGGTCGTGGTGATCCGCACATCTTTAGGGAGGGAGGTTTTAATCTCAGCCATCGCCTGTTCCACCGCGCGGGTCACCGTCGGCGTATCTGCATCCGGTTGTCGGCTAATGGTTAGGATCACCGCAGCTTGACCGTTGAGGGATCCATCACCCCGTTTAAGGGCAGCGCCAATTTGGATCGTTGCCACATCTGCTAAACGAATCGGGGTGCCTTGACGCGCGATAATAACCGATTGTTGGAGGTCTCTAATTGAGGTAATCCGCCCTACGCCCCGGATCAAGACTTCTTGGTCGGCGGTTTGTAGAAAACCCGCTGGGGCATTGCGATTGGCTGCCTGACTGGCTTGGACCACCTGTTCTAAGGTAATACCGTATTGTTTGAGCTTTTCAGGTTTGACTAAGACCTGATATTGTCGCTCCTCACCACCGATGATCACGACACTGGTTACCCCTGGTACCGCCAATAGGCGATTGCGGATCTGCCAGTTAGTGAGGGTAGTCAGATCCATCAAGGTCGTTGGCGGGCTGACTTGGGCGGTGGGATCTAGGGTCAGAGCGTACTTAAGCACCCAGCCAATGGGAGAACTCAAGGGCTGTAAAACAGGAGTGTCAACCCCTTGGGGCAAACGAGACGTTACCTGTTGGATCCGTTCTGTCACCAGTTGCCGCGCCCGATAGACTTCGGTGTTCCAATCAAAAACCACCGTGATCACCGAGAGGCCAATGGCCGAACTAGAACGTATATCGGTCACGCCCGGAGTCCCATTTAAGGAACTTTCTAAGGGTAACGTCACCAGGGCTTCCACTTCCTCCGGGGCCAATCCGGTGGCTTCGGTTTGGATCACCACTTGGGGGGGAGCAAAATTAGGAAAGACATCTAGGGGCATTTTTTGAACCGTAAAAAGTCCCCAGATCATTAAGCCTATGGCAATAAAAAGTACAGCCCAACGCCTGGTCAAAGAAACTTGAATTAGATCATTGAGGAGTTTCATGATCTAGCTCTCTTTCTTCAACTGAGGCTGTTCCCTAGGACCCATGGTTCCCGTCATTTGCTGACGGGCTACGGCCATGCCCCCCGCAAAAGCACCTATTAAAGCCGCCCCCCCAGCCAACCAACCCCAAAGGGGGATCACGTTAGAACTTGCTGGAATAGTTTGTAGCTCTGGTTTTAGACCGTCATCTGGGGGAGCTGATCGTAAGCTCTGCGCGCGGAGTTGAAAGGCCCGCGCCACCACAACTTCATCTCCCTCAAATACGCCCTCGGTTACGGCCACCAGATCGCCGATTTTTGATCCGAGTTGGACTTCTGTAGGCACAAAGGCATTACCATTTTTGAGGTAAATCAGATTTTTACCCTCAACCTGCAACACTGCGCCCTGGGGGATCACCGTCACCGGAGCGGTTTGTCCTTGGATAAGTTGCATGGTGGCAAACATCCCCGGTTTAAGGACTCCCTGGGCATTTGCCAGCACAGCCCGGACTTGGAGGGTACGGGTGTCACTGTTTACCACCGGATCTACCACGGCTACGGTTCCGCCATAACTTTTACCCAGTACAGTAACTTGCACTTTTTGCCCTAAACGGACTTGGGCCAGATCTTTCTCATAGATATCCGCTACCGCCCAAACCTGACGGGTATTTACCAATTGAAATAATGCGCGCCCCGGCTCTACGGCCTCGCCACTGGCTGCGGTTTGGGTCGCCACATACCCACTTTGGGGTGCCCGGAGCGTTACTATTCCCCCGCGGCCTACGGACTCCAACTGGGCAAGGCGCGCTTGGAGGGGGGCATCTACGAGTTGCAACTGCGATTGCACTGCTTTAAGGTTGGCTTGGGCCCCTACGTATTCAGCACTAGCCTGTTCTAGATCCCTGCGGGCGGTTACTTTAGCGGCATACAGTTCTTGTTCCCGTGCATAGTTGGTTTTGGCCAACGTAAGTTGGGCTTGGAGTCGGATCCGTTCGGCTTGTAATTGGGCTTTTTGTTGTTGGGCTGTCACCTGTAACTGCCGGATCTCAGGACTATCTAGGGTAGCTAAGGGCTGTCCTGCCTTGACGGATTCGCCTTGACGGACAAGAACTTGGAGGATCCGGCCCGCCAAGGGCGCATTGACTTCGGTAGTGAGGCTGGGGATGGCTTCAATACGGCCTGTGGTCTGTAAACCTTGACTTAGGGCGCGGGTGCTCACGGGGGCTACTTTAAGCCCAATACGTTGCTGTACCTCTGGTGTGACCTCAATAGTCCCAACGGTGACGGCATTTTCTGCGCCTTGAAATTCATCGCCATGTCCCCCATGGGCCAAAACTGGCGTGCCCACGACGGTGAGGGAACCACTAAGCAACAACGCTAAGATCGTTTTTTGCAGCATAAGCAAAATCATAACTCAGATCTTGCATCCTATGCAAAAAGAGGATTGATCCGCTAAACTCAAGGCATGGAGAACTACGATACCTACATGGATAATGTGGCCCTGCGTGCCAACCGAGCAGGGCTTAAGAAACTCTTAGGCGACCAAGAGGCCGAGATCATGGAGCAGGTATGGATGCTCAGTGGGCCAATTTTAGCCCGTCAGATCTATGAACGCATGGGAGCCCATTTGGCTTATTCCACGGTGGTGTGCACTATGGGACGTCTGATCAATAAAGGACTCCTCCGGGTCATTGATGACACTACCAAGCCCTATCTTTATGTACCCACCCTCTCCCGTGAAGCCTTTGTTCATCAAGCGGTGGGCCGTCTGATGGGTGCTCTGTTTGAGGATTTCCCGGCGGCGGTTTCTGCTGTGGTACAACGGCAACAACTTTTAGATCCCACTTTAACGGATACGGTATTGGCCCTAGAGGATTAACATGATGGACCCGGCGAGCTTGGCACCCTTGGCAACCGCAGCCGTCATTGCCCTTGTGGTTTGGGGGGGGGCTTATCGATGTCTACAACAAAGCTTGATCCGTGATCATCGGCTCCTTAGTTGCTATATCAGTATGTTTATTCCCTCGTTAGCCTTGGCGTTTGGATTAGGTCATCTTGCCGAAGATATGATCGGTCAACACGCTGGTTGGTGTGCTTCTCTACTTATCCTGATCGGGATGAGCGCGATGGGCTCCTTAGCCCTGCTGGGGTCTTTAGGGCAACAACAACGCATTGATACCCAAGGAACTAAGTTTGCCCTATCTTCGCCGCTATTCGTGCAGCAAATAGTAGCAAAACTCGCAGGACAACTGGGGCTGACGCCCCCTCAGGTTAAGATCTTGCCTACTCAGCGCGCGCTGGCTTTTGTCGTAGGAATAAGGCAACCCAAGGTCTATGTATCCCAATGGTTTCTTGATCATTTGACCCAGGTAGAACTAGAACAAGTCCTGGCCCATGAACTGGCTCATATTCACCGTCGCGATAATCTGATCGCGCTTGTAAGTACGTTCTTTTTGGGGGCCACATTTTTTTTGCCGAGTAGTTGGTGGGGGTTTCGCCACCTCCTGCGCGAGCGGGAATTAGCCGCCGATGAAATTGCCGTTAGCCTGACAGGGAAACCTGCGGCCTTAGCCCGTGCTTTGGTGAAAGTGGTTGATCCTGAGTATAGTCAGGTGCCAATTCCAGGGTTTCTACACCGCGATACCCTAGAGCAACGGATCAAAAATCTAGTCCGTCTCCATCAAGCTCCCTCTCATTGCTCTAATACCAGACGTGAACACATGGGGCTGGTGGGTCTGATCCTGTTGGGTCCTTTACCCTTGGGGTGGTTGGTGTTTGATTTACCCCACCTGCTTAACTTGCCCTAGGTTCATTAATCAGCGCTGAATGGGTAAAGACACCTCAAAAACGCTGCCCTGACCCAGGGTACTTCTTGCGGTGAGTTTACCCTGGTGGGACAGACTAATTTTTTGGGCAATGGCAAGACCCAATCCAAAGCCCCCCCCCATTGTCCGCGCTGCGTCTACCCTATAAAACCGATCAAACACATGGGGAAGATGCTCTGCTGCAATCCCTAGTCCTGTATCACGCACTTGAGCGATGGCCCAGTCTCCCACTTGGACTAAATGCAGTGCTACTTGCCCGCCTGGGGGCGTGTACTTAATGGCATTACTAATTAAATTAATAAAGAGCCGATAAAGCTGTTCTTCTTGACCCCACACCATTAATTCTGCGGTAGGTAACCGATGGCTAAAGGTCAGGTTCTTGGCAAGGGCTTGGGGCGCTAATTCTTCATAGAGATCGGTCATGAGTTGGGTCAGAGAAACCTTAGTCAACAAGGGTTTTATAGATTGTTCCCCACTGTCCGCACGGGCTAGCCAGAGCAAGTCCTCCGTTAGACGACCCATGCGTTGGGCTGTTTCGCCAATAGCCTGGAACTTAGCCTGGATCTGGGTTGGGGTTAGCTGATCGCTGCGAACTGCGCTTTGGGCAGTGGTCAAGACCGTCGCAATGGGGGTACGTAGTTCGTGGGAAGCATCAGCGGTAAACTGTTGGAGATTGGTATAGGCCCGCTGGATCGGTACCATCGCCCGACCGGCTAAAAACCAGGCCGCTAGGCCCACGATCCCTTGCAATAAAGGAAGGGCTACCGCCAGCCCAGTTACCACTGCCATCCATAGCTCATCTGCCTCCTCAAGGGAAAAACTAATTTGAAGCGTACCCGCAGGGATCTTGATGGTTAGCTGACGGTAACGCTCTTCCGTCCCCATAATCGTGGTGTATCCCAGGGTTGGCAGTCCCTGTGGTACTCCCTCGCCTTCACCCTGCTCCCAGACTAAGCGGCCTTGATTATTATAAAAACGCACAAACATATCGTCCGTTGCGAGGCGTTGGAGGTCTTCTTGGATATCCTTATGAATTAATTTAGCTACGGTAAAATTTTGTTCAGCCAAATGATCTGCTTCTTTGGCCCCTGTTAATGAACCGACTAAAGTAGTTAGGGTCCGGTCTACCCCTTGGCGTTGCCCGAGATAAACTACGCCTAGAAAAAGTCCGGCTGCCATAAGTAAGATCAAGCCCATGACCGCACTGTACCAAAGGGTCAACGTCCAGCGTGTCCGTTGAAAAACTTCACCCATGTTCGTCTAGCCGATAGCCCACTCCATAAACCGTGTGCAGGAGGGTTTTACTAAATCCCCGGTCAATTTTTTGGCGCAAAAGCCGCATTTGCGCTGCTACGACATTACTTTCGGGTTCCTCCCCAATTTCCCATAACCGCTCAATGATCTGTTCACGGGTAAGCACCTGCCCAGGGTGGGTAAGGAAAAACTCCAACAATTGGAATTCCTTGCGGTTAAGCGTTATGGCTTTACCTTCCCGGTAGGCCGTCATGGTCTGAAGATCCAAGCGTAGCGCACCCACCTCAATGGTTTGGGCCTGTAAACCAGCCGGACGACGCAAGAGCGCCCGCACCCGTGCGAGGACTTCATTGGCATCAAAGGGTTTAATCACATAATCATCGGCCCCACTATCTAGACCCTGAACTTTTTCTTTGGGGTGATCACGGGCAGTCAACAGTAATACAGGCGTGGCTTGACCCGCCTTGCGGAGGCGCTGACAGATTTCTACCCCCGAAAGACCAGGGAGCATCCAATCTAAGATCAACAGGTCATAGGCTACCCGCTGACTGAGTTGCCAACCTTCATCCCCGCAGTGGACTACATCAACAATATGCCCCGCGCTTACTAATAGATCTTTGAGCGCGTGCGCGAGATTGATCTCATCTTCGACCAGTAATAGGCGCATAGTTTACTTATACAAGACCTACCCAAGGATCAACCCAAACAGGTAGTTTGGCATGAAAAACATTTTTATAAAATCAATAAATATCAAAATTCATTCTGGTTTCACAATTAAGTTCTATACCTAGATAGTACCGCCATTCAAAAAGGAAGTCGGGCAATGCAGAAACAATGGTTTTCCTGGGGAAGTGCCGCATCTATGGCTTTTATGTTGGTGATCCTGGGCGGTGTAATTGGATATGATTTCGTCCCTCAAGCGAGTACTTTAGCAACGCCTAAACTGGCACCGCTAAAGACTGCTGTACTTGCCTCCGCCGAAGTTCAGGAACCTGCGCTAGTAGATATTTATGAGCAGGAAAACACCCCTAGTTCCGAGCGCTTTGAAGATAAAGATCATGATGAAGATAAGGATCATCTTGAAGAGGATCATGACGAAGACCATCCAGAAGAAAGTAAAGAAGACTAAGACCGCATGATCCCCTAGGAGGTATTTTATGCAACAGCAAATCAAGAAAAAACGACCCCTCTCACTACCCGTAGGGATCAAACAATTTATCTTGGCGGCAGCCTTACTCGCCACACTCTTTGGTTGGCAAACCTTCGCCCTAGAGCAGACCGCGACACAAATCCAAAGCCCGCCGCTGCCAGCCCCTACCCCTTTACCCGTTGAGGAGAAGGCAGCTACCCCAGCGCCACAAGCGGTTACCAAAACCAAAAGACCGGCCGTTGGAACTGTTCGGCGTCGGGTAAAACCCAAAACCTCACGCCCTGCTCCTGTGGCTGTAACGCAATCCTCACGGTAGACCATGCCAACCCTACACTTTAAGGCCATGCACTGCGACATGGGGGCGGTAATCGACTCGGGGATGGGGCCTTCTACAGAACCGTTGGCCCAAGTTCCGCTCTGGTTTGCCGAATGGGAGGATCACCTGAGCCGTTTTCTTCCCAATAGTGAACTGTGCCATTTGAACCGTAGCGACCGTAAGCCCTTTGTCGTTAGCGAACTGCTTTGGGAAGTGGTGCAGACGGCACTCCAGGTTGCGCAATGGACGGAGGGACTGGTCACACCAACGGTACTGGGAGCCCTTGAAGTCAGCGGCTATGACCGGAGCTTCGAGACCATGGAGGACAGGGTAGAGGATTCATTGCAACCTGCTCTGGTGGGGAACTGGAAAAACATTACCTGTGATCCTGCTACCCGGACCATCTGCCTACCCCTAAATGGTCGCTTGGACTTGGGCGGGATTGCTAAGGGATGGGCGGCGGGAAAAGCGGCACAACGCCTTGGGGCCTATGGCCCAGCCTTAATAGATGCGGGCGGGGATATCGCCATCACTGGCCCCCGCCGCGACGGTACACCCTGGCCCATCGGGATCGCTCAACCCAATGGCTCAATCCTAGAGACTATAATGTTGACAAGCGGAGCTGTTGCTACTTCAGGACGAGATTATCGCCACTGGCACCAGGGCAACACGCCCAAACACCACATTTTAGATCCGCGCACGGGGCATCCTGCCCACACCGATATTTTGACCGTCACCATCATCGCGCCGCATGCTTGGCAGGCAGAAGCCGCTGCGAAAACCGTACTTATCCTTGGCAGTCAAGCTGGTTTGTGTTGGCTGGAGCGGCATCCTGCCCTGGCTGGTTTGATCCAGTGTGCGGATGGTCGCAGCCTTTATAGTGAACGACTCAAACCACAGCTCTGGAGTGAACCATGAACGTCAACAAAAAAACTAATGTTCCCTTTACCGATCTGCCCCCGACCCTTTCCTGGCAAACCGTGGTGCCGCTACTCCTGGCGGTGGTACTGGGCACTGGGGTTGCCCTCGCCGTCTTACCCTTTTGGTTACCCGTCCTTAGTACGTCCATGGCGGGTGCGGAACCGAAAGCATATTGGTATCTTTCCCGTTCCTCGGCGTTTGTCGCCTACGTACTACTGTGGGCCTCTATGGTCTTGGGGTTACTCATGACCAGCAAATTGGCACCGATCTGGCCGGGTGGACCAACGACCTATGAACTACATCAGCATACGGGGTTACTCGGCCTGGGCTTTGCCCTCTTCCATGGGCTGATCTTGCTTGGAGATCATTATATGAGTTTCTCCTTGGTGCAAGTACTATTGCCTTTTAGCACTGGGTCTTACCGCCCCGTCTGGGTAGGACTCGGTCAACTCGGCTTTTACATAACAGCATTAGTGGGGTTGAGTGTCTATGTGCGTCCACAGATTGGTAAACAGTTCTGGCGAGCAATTCACGTTCTGAGCTTTCTAGGGTTCGGACTGGCCCTAGTGCACAGCATCGGGAGTGGCACTGATACGTCAACGCTCTGGGCACAGGGATTTTATCTGATCACTGGATTGATCTTCCTGATATTACTGATCTACCGCATCTATACTGCCAGCCATCGGAAGGTTCCTGTGGTAGTTCCGTGACGATTTGGACTGCTCCGCGCAGCCCTAGTAAATGATCACTTCATGTACTTGCTGCTAAAAAATTAAAGTAAGTTATTGAACTAATGAGATCAACTGAATGCGGTTAAGTTTTAGTGTATTTTAATCTATTTTGCATTTATTGCAAAAATAGGCCATTGGGAGGAGATGTTAGCTTTTAGAAGATCATAATATATGGGTATTACTGAAAAACTACCATTTTAGGTTGGGGTAGCTGCCCCCTTGACTCTATAGCTGACTATAGCAATTAGTGTTAGATCATCTACCTAAACAGGGTTACAAAAGGAGTGCACCGCATGGCGTTACAGCTAGAGATACCGAGTTTAAGCTGTGGAGGTTGTGTCCGTGCGGTTACCCAAGTGGTTCAGACCTTAGATCCCCAAGCTAAGGTGAAAGTTGACTTAGTAACCAAAACCATGCAGGTGGAAACCGCTCTTACCGCCTCTGTACTCAGCAAAGCGCTGGCGCAAGCGGGCTATCCTACGCTTTAAGGGAGATTTCAACATGAACTATGAAGTATCAGTGCCCGGTTTACATTGCGACGGTTGCGCCCAAGCAGTAACGACAGCCATTCAGACCCTTGATCCCAAGGCCCAGATCGAAGTTGATCTGCCGGTCAAAAAGATCCGCGTGATCACCCAAGCCACTGAGTCTGAGCTGCATACGACCTTAGCTAAGGCTGGGTATCCGGTTCAAGATGCTGCCGCAGCAGTACCCATCCCATCCATAAAGCTATCTCCAGAGGATAGGACCTACCAAGATACGATGCGGAAATTTTGGTTTGCAGCGATTATTGCCGTACCTGTGCTGCTGCTTTCTTTACCTGATTATTTCCCTACACTCCGCGACAGCCTCATGGATTGGCATAGCACCCTGAGTATTGGTGCGGCCCTCTTGAGCTTACCCGTTTTGGTGTGGTCAGGGGGTTCCTTTTTTATGGGTGCCTGGAATAGTTTTCGCAATCATAACGCCACGATGGATACCCTGGTGGCCATTGGTACGGGGGCGGCTTGGCTCTATTCAGCGGTTTATGCCGTGGCTCCAGGGATTTTTCCCAATGAAGCGGCGGGAATGTTCTTTGATGTCGCTGTCCTCGTGATCGCCTTGGTACTTTTAGGTCAAGCTTTAGAATCTCGCGCCCGTGGACAGTCGAGCGAAGCCATCCAAAAACTCCTCGAACTCCAAGCTAAAACAGCACGGGTGATCCGTAATGATCAAGAACTGGATCTGCCCCTAGAGCAAGTCGTGGTGGGGGACACGGTGCTCGTTCGACCGGGCGAAAAAGTTCCGGTGGATGGCGTAATACTGACGGGGGAGTCGGCCCTAGATGAATCGGTAGTTACGGGAGAGTCTATCCCGATGGATAAAAAACCAGGGGATACCGTGATTGGGGCCAGTCTTAATAAAACGGGAGCCTTTACCTTTCGGGCTACTAAAGTTGGTAAAGATACGGCGCTCGCGCAGATCGTACAAATGGTTGCCCAAGCCCAAACCTCTAAAGCCCCGATTGGCAAACTTGTGGATGTGGTGTCGGGCTATTTTGTCCCGGCTGTAGTTATTGTGTCGGTGCTGGCATTCTTAGTTTGGTTCAACTTTGGCCCCTCGCTTAATTTTGCCGTGGTCGCCATGGTGACCGTGTTGGTCATTGCCTGTCCCTGTGCCCTAGGACTCGCCACACCCATGAGTCTGATGGTGGGCGTGGGTAAAGCGGCTCAAAATGGCGTACTGATTCGTAATGGCGTCGCCCTAGAAAATGCTTCCCATCTTAAAGTCTTAGTACTGGATAAGACCGGGACGATCACCAAAGGCCAACCGGCCCTTACGGATGTATTGCCCTTAGCCGAATACAGTGAAGCGGCGTTATTAACTTTAGCGGCGATTGCCGACCGGCGCAGCGAACACCCCTTAGCCCAAGCCATTGTCCAAGGGGCTGTGGCGCGGAACCTAATACTTACGGAACCCCAAGCTTTTAAGGCCATTCCTGGACAAGGGGTCGAAGCCACCGTCGAACAAAAGACCGTTTTTGTGGGTAATGCCAAATTAATGACGGCTCAAGGAATTGATCTGACCGCCTTTAGTACCGCCATAGATCAGTTAGCGGATCAAGGTAAAACCCCCATGTTTGTGGCTGTTGAGGGCAAAGCAGCGGGGGTGATCGCGGTGGCTGACACGATTAAGGCCGATGCCGTAATGGCGATCCGCACCCTACAACAGATGGGCATTGAGGTGATCATGATGACCGGGGATAATCAGCGCACGGCCCAAGCCATTGCCCGTCAAGTCGGCATTACCCGTGTCCTCGCCGAAGTGCAGCCTGCGGATAAAGCCCAGATGGTCGAGAGGCTGCAGCAAGAGCAAAAAGCTAAGGGTAAAGGTAAACATCTGATCGGTATGGTGGGTGATGGGATCAACGATGCCCCGGCTTTGGCCCAGGCCGATGTCGGGTTTGCCATGGGTACAGGAACCGACGTAGCCATAGAGGCCGCCGATGTAACGCTGGTGGGGGGTAATCTCCGGGCTTTGGTCTACGCCATCGAAATCTCTAAAGCCACCCTCAACAACATCCGCCAAAATCTTTTTGGAGCTTTTATTTACAATGCCCTGGGTATTCCCTTTGCCGCCGGGGTCTTTTATCCTCTGTTTGGCATATTGCTTTCCCCCATTATTGCGGGTGGAGCCATGGCCCTTTCTAGCATTACCGTGGTCACCAACGCCAACCGCTTACGCTCCTTTGCCGCCCAACCCTTGACGGAGGTTAAATCATGAACACGCTACAACTAATCATTAATGGTTTGGGTTTGACTTTTATCCTGTGGATCATCTGGTACTTCTGGCTTTGGAAAGGCGAAAGTGTCGAAGCTAAAGCGACACAGACAGGCATCCAAGAAGTTGATATCACAGTCCAAGGAGGCTACCGTCCCGCCGAAATTGTCGTAAAAGTCGGGCAACGGGTCCGCTTAAATTTTACCCGCCGTGAGTCCTCAGCGTGTAGTGAAGAGATTGTCTTTCCTGATTTTGGGCTACGCTCACACCTCCCCCAGAACGAAACGATCAGCCTAGAGATGACCCCAAGTAAGCCCGGTGAATATGAATTTGTCTGTGGGATGAATATGTTACGCGGCAAGTTGATTGCTCAGTAGATCATTCATTTAACGCACCGGGCAAGATCGGGATATGGGTTGATCGTTGTGCTGGGCCAAAGCGATAGATCAAGGCAAATCCCACAGTCACCAGAAGCAGTGCTAATACCATTTATCTAAATACCTGCACGGAATAAAGCATCCAGAATCCAATCCCATCCAGTCAAAGATGCAATCGTAGTTGTATCCATGGTATCGAGAATATCTTGGATGGCGGCTTGCAACTCCTTACGATTTAGACTTGCG
>JANNOF010000168.1:0-6945 GCA_031398925.1 Gloeobacteraceae cyanobacterium SOY_34_metabat_371
CGCAAGTCTAAATCGTAAGGAGTTGCAAGCCGCCATCCAAGATATTCTCGATACCATGGATACAACTACGATTGCATCTTTGACTGGATGGGATTGGATTCTGGATGCTTTATTCCGTGCAGGTATTTAGATAAATGGTATGAGAGGGAATCTAATCTTCAGATCTTAGAATTTAGGATCGATACGAGCGTTTTAGCTTCGTTTCATCAGATCGACATAGATCTTCTTCCAGGACCCAAACGTGCTAAGTGGCTAAATCAGTACAGCAAGCTGTATGGCGGAAATCCAACGCATGGTTTAGAGTACATTCAGAGGGGCACGCAAGTAGGAAAGGAGCATTTTTTTGCCAAATTAGTCTTTCGACATCTTAAATTTCAATGAGGTGACTGTGGAAATCATCCATGAATTTCGACTTTTCAAGGCATCCTGGGGGATCGTTATAGATATCTATGCGGAGTTGGCTCCTTATGAGCAGGACACGCAAACAATATATTCCCACTCCATAAAGCCGATTGATTATAAAGATTCATTTCTCGCGTTGTTTGTTGAAGACAAAATTTATGAAGATTCAGTTGTCTCGATGTTTTCTGGATACAAAATTATGGGTATAGAATTAGCCTCTGAACATCTCTACAGACTCCTCAACAAGCAAGATCACCCACCTAGGAGCTATTGTGACTTAAAACCGAGCTGTTATAACTTAAAACCAATGGTGATCCGCATTTTTGAAATTGACTACAATCCCTGTGATTATCAAGAGGAAGGACTAGCTCCCGCTATAGCAGCGTGGCTTGCCAAGGCGTGTGATTTTGCACCACCGCCCGTCAATGCCTATTTTTCCAAAGCTGAAAATCGATATTACTTTGAGCCAGAGCCTGATGTACAACTACGCAATAGCCCAGCCAGCGTGGTATCCTAAGCCCTGAACCCGGCGGGATATGATCAATGGCGAACTTCTGGATCTGTGATGGCGAAACCAGTATCAACTTGGATCTGGCAGCACTCAGGACAACAGGCTTAGATTTTCAAGAAAAAAATCCCGTTCAAACCAGCGCTGAACCCTTTAGTGGCTTTGAATATGGCTTTAAAGTGGTCCGCCCCAAAAAAACCAAGACTGCGCTACACCTCAGTGGCGCTGGGAATGCGGTCACGTTAGATAACTATAAAAAAGGGGCTGTGCCCCACCAAGGTAAATTTAACCTTAAGGCCGTTGGCATCCCCATTGGCATTACCGCCAGTGATTTTTCCTTGGGCTACGACCCAGAACGGGCCAAAGGGGGCTTTTACATTGCCGCCAACGTGACGATCTTGGGCAAAACGGTTTTATTTGATGCCTATCCAGTGGTGCTTGATTTTGATCCCACGGGGCTGACGATGCACATTGCAGAATTTAAACTTAGCCTCTCTGAGGAACTCGGTAGTGTCCTCGAGCTGCGGGTTGGACGTCCTGTGTCCGGTACGGTGGTCGGCTCTGGGAGTAGTCGCCTGATCTGTTCGCCCTTGACCGATTGAGCCTTTACCTTTACCTCCTGTTGGCCGCCCTTATCGGCGCAGTCCCGCTTACTGAGGGCATTGCTCGAGTCTGGACTGGGCAAAATTTACGGGATTTGGGTCAGGGCAATACCGGGATCAGTGCTACGTTTCGCTATGTGGGCACCGTACCCGGATTGATCGCGGTTTTGGGGGAAGCAGGGCGTGGGATTGGCGTGGTCCTCTTGGGGCACTATTGCGGCGTAGATCCCTTATGGGGCTTAGTCGCTTTGGTCAGTGGACGCTTTTTGAGCACCCGTGGGGCTGGTGTGACTAATGTGATCTGGGGGCTCGCTTGGGCCGCCCCGTGGGCACTGTTGGGCATCGGGCTGACGGGGGGTACGACATGGATATGCAGCCGAAATCGCGTCATTTCCCGTCGCCTTGGGGCCTTAAGTTTGCCCCTTTGGATCGGCTATACCGGACAAGCAGTCTATTCCGCAGTTACCCTAGGGATTGTATTGGTGCTGATCGATTACACCCTCCCGGATGAATAACCATGGCTCTGATCACCCTGGCCCAAACCCTTGATCCGGCCCGTTATGGTAATAAAGCCGCCAACTTAAGCCAGATCAAACGGGCAGGGCTAGCGGTGCCTGAGGGCTGGGTATGTGCGGTGGATCAAGCCCTTGAGCCCTTTGCCACCCAGATCCCCCTGACCCAAACCGTGATCGTACGGTCGAGCGCTCCAGGCGAAGACAGCCTCTCCGCAAGTGCAGCGGGGCAATACGTGACGGTGCCGGATATTCAAGACCGCGTCGCCCTAACCAAGGCCCTTAGGGTGGTGCGTCAGGCCGCTCAAAATCCTAATGCCCAACAATACCGCCAGAACCAAGGGCAGCAATCCCAGGGCATGGCCCTATTGGTACAAGTCCAGATCCGGGGCGTTATTTCAGGTGTGCTTTTTACCCGTTCACCGCTTAATGGGCGGGACCTCGTGATCGAAGCCTTAGCGGGTGGAGCAGAGCAGATCGTCGCTGGAACGGCGACCCCGGAGCAATTTTTTTTAAATCGCACTGATGACACCCGCACTGGAACCTGTCCACTACCACCAGAAGTGCTAGAGCAGTTGATCCGGTGGGCCGGGCAGATTGAACGGTTATTTAAGGATGTACCCCAAGATATTGAGTGGACCTGGGATGGTAGCCAATTATGGATCCTCCAAAGTCGCACCATTACTACCCTGATGCCCATTTGGACCCGCACCATTGCCGCCGAAGTGATCCCTGGTTTGATCCGGCCCCTAACCTGGTCCCTCAATCAACCCCTGACCTGTTCTGTGTGGGGAGAAGTGTTTGGGCTGGTGCTCAAGGATACCCAGGGCTTAGATTTTCAGCAAACGGCGACGCTGCACCAGCACCGGGCCTATTTTAACGCTACCTTACTCGGTGAGATCTTTGGGCGCATGGGCCTACCGGAAGAAGGGCTGGAGTTTTTGATCCGGGGCAAAAAAATGTCCCGCCCGCCCTTGGCCCAGGTCCTGCCTAATGTACCGGGGCTTTGGCGTTTGATCCAACGGGAACGCGGTTTAGTGCAAGCCTGGGAACAGGAGGATCAGGCCGTCTTTGAACCGCTACTGGCGCAACTGCACCAGCTTGACCGAGGCACTTTAATTGGTGCCGAGCTATTGATCTGGGTTGAGCGGATCACGGCTGCCCTGCGGGCGGCAACTTTCTTTAATATCTTGGCCCCTATTGGTTTAGCGGTCCGCCAAGCAATTTTTAAACCTACGGTTATTGATTACAGTCAGTCTCCAGAAGTGGCAGCCATCAATGGGTTAAAAGCTTTAGCCCAGGCAGTAGTCTTACCCCAAGAGGCTCAAGCCTTAGCTCCCGCAGATCTTTGGCCATGGTTAATCCGTAATCAGCCCCAAGTGATCACCAAGATCGATCAATTGATCCAAAAGTTTGGCTATCTCAGTGAGTCGAATACGGATATTAGCGCCGTAACTTGGCAAGAATCACCCCAGACCGTCTACACGCTCTTTTGTACCTTAGTGCGTGTCCCTGATCAGGACAAACCTGAGGCCAAGCTAGCTCCCAGCCAAGATCAACTCCAACAGTGGCGCACCAAAGCCGTCCAATCTCGGGTCGATCTCAAGGCCAAGATCGCCAGGGTTTATGGGCAGTTGATCGCCCATTGGCGTTGGACTTTTTTGGCCATTGGGGATAGTTTGGTGGCCCAGGGCGTCTTATCAAACCGCACTGAAATTTTTTATCTCACCTATGACGAAATTCAACAGATCATTACCAACGGAGACACGACGCAGCCTTGGTCCGCATTGATCCAACACCGCCAACGGGATCTGGAGCGCTACCGCGAGCAACGGGTGCCTGCCATTGTGTATGGAACCTGTTTAGGCGTCAACGAACCGGTTGTACCCAGTACTTCAGGCGAACAGCTTAAGGGCATCCCCGCTAGCCCTGGCATTGTCGAAGGGGAAGTTTTGATCGTGACCAATCTCAGTCAATCCGTACCCCAGTCTGGTCAGATCCTGGTGGTGCCCTATACGGATGCCGCCTGGGTGGTGGTACTCGTAGATGCCAAAGGGATCATTTCCGAAGTCGGGGGGCAACTTTCCCACGGGGCGATCATTGCCCGTGAATACCGCATTCCGGCGGTGATGAATATTGATCAAGCGATGACTAGACTTCAAAATGGGCAACGGGTCCGGCTAGATGGCGCTCGGGGGACCGTAGAGATTTTAGGCTAACTATATCCTCAACGCCGATTGGCATAGTCAATGGCATCGATCAGGATTTGTTGCTTGGGGATCTTCTTTTTTTTGGTTGTAACAAGAATAGTTTTTTCTTTTTTGGCACTATAACGATACTTTTGGGTGATTTGCAGACCCGTTAAATAATTGCTACTGATCACCGTATTATCCCCAGTGGCTCGGTCATAGCGGTCGAGGTCTTCGCCAATCAAGATCACCCCTTGTTTTTTAGCATCATAGCGAAAGCGTTGGATGCGTTTGAGGGCTTCACGGGAACCCGAAAGTTGATTGACGACTAAGACTCCTTTTTGAAGGGTTAGTTCTGCTTTACCCCCCAACATTCCGCCGCAGGTGGTGCAATAGAGCAGACGGGGCGCCATGGCTCCTAGGGTTAGTTCCTTGGCGCTTTTAAATAAAATTACTAAGGCCCGTAAACGCTCATTGGGAATACCTTCAGGGGTTTCGGCAGGTTTGTTTTCAACTAGCGTCAAAACCAGATCCACCTGTTGATCTTGGTTGAGATCCCCCTGAAGTTGCGATTCCATCTTCCAACCCTCAGGAATAAATCCTTGCATATTGGGAGCGGTTTTGGGAAATTGCTCTATCTTGAGGACTTCGGCCCCAGCACTGGCTTGGATCAAGAACCAGATTCCCAATAGCCAAAGAGCTTTCATTGCAACAGGTATTCCTGAATAAACTTAATGGTCGCGTAAAACTGATAATCGGCATTTTGTTTTTTGGCAAAGCCGTGCCCCTCATCTTTGGCCATTAGATACCAAACCGGGGTGCCCTGTTTACGCACCTCGGCTACGATTTGCTCGGCTTCTTGTAGGGGTACGCGTGGATCATTTTTTCCCTGAACCACAAATAGGGGTTTTTTGATCTTTGCCGCTTGATTAAGGGGAGAAATCGCTTCTAAAAAAGCCCGCATTTTAGGCTCGCGTTCATCGCCATATTCCACCCGGCGTAGGTCGCGGCGATAGGCTTCGGTGCGTTCTAAAAAAGTGACAAAGTTAGAGATCCCCACCACATCTAAAGCACAACGGATCTGATCACTATATTTAGTCGCAACGGCCAGGGTCATATAGCCCCCATAGCTGCCCCCTGTAACCATGATCCGCGAACTATCTAAGTCGGGTTGGGTCTTGATCCAATTTAATAAAGCCCCAATATCTTTGACAGAATCTTCGCGTAAAAAACCATTGTCTAAGGTTAAAAAAGTTTTGCCATAGCCTGAGGAGCCGCGCACATTGGGATAGATCAGCGCTACGCCCAATTCATTGAGTAAATAGTTGGTCCGTCCCAAAAATCCAGGCTGAAACTGGCTCTCTGGTCCACCGTGGATATTGATGATCACCGGGCGTTTGCCCGTAAAGCGTGGAGGAGGAGTATACAAAAAACCAGAGATGGCACGCTGATCAAAACTTTGCCACCGGATCAGACGGGGTTCACTAAAACGTTCTGTTCTCAATCCACCGGTTTCGCTGTAGGTCCAGCGTTGGACTTGATTACTCGCCAGGGTGATCGTATAGACATCTCCCGTGGCGCGGGCCGAATCTAGGGTGAAGCCCAGGGTGGTTCCATCGGGATGCCACTGGACGCCACTGATCTGGCCTAGGGGTAGGGCGGGGAGGGGAAATTCTTGCCGGGTCTGGGCATCCATGAGATGCAGTTTGCTAATTCCATCTTCATTGGTGACAAAAACCAACCGCTTACCATCAGGGGATAGATCAAACTCCTCCACATCCCAGGGGATCTGCCCACTCAAAACAGTCATTTTTTGAGTCGCTAAATCTAGATAAACCAACTGTTGAAATGCTGCTCCCCGGTCGGTGGTAATAAAAATACCTTTATTATCTTTGCTAAATTTGCCTTGCCCATAGGCGATTTGCTCGGTGCTTCTAGAGACAAGCGCGGTTTTAGCCCCAGTCCGAGTATCAAAGATCCACGGATAACTTTGATTGGCGGAGACATATTCCAAAACCAACAATTTTTGATCATCTGGAGACCAGTCCATGGGACCCCAACCGCCGCCGGTTAGGGCTGCCAGTAAACGGTCACTTTTAGGGTCTTGGGGGTCTTGGACATAGAGATCCGTATCTTGGCCCGTCCGGCGGGTTGAGCTATAGGCAATACGATCACCTTGGTTGGACCACACGGCTCCGCCATTGCGTGATTTGCCATCGGTTAAGAGGCTCACGGCACCATCCGCTAGGTCATAGCGGTAGAGCTGGGCAAACTCATTGCCCCCGGTATCTTTACTAAAAATAAAATAAGACCCAGCCCGAGGTGCATAGGAAGCCCCACCTACTCGGTCTGGGAAAAAAGTCAGTTGCTCCCGGCTCCCACCGGGCATTTTGACCCGATGGACCTGGGGGGTATCGCCAAAACGGGTACTGATCAGCATTTCTTGGGTTTTAGGCTGCCAACTCAAAAAGCGGGCCGTACGAAACTCGGTGTAGCGGCCTACGGCCTCGGTTAAGGTGAGCGGAATGTCTGGGATCCCTTCGATCACCAGATTGTCTTTGGGGCGGAGTACTTCCGCTTGAATAGGTTGGAATGTACAAAAAAGCAAAAAGGCTAAAAGAACCTGACGCACGGCACCGCCAAAACGCACTACTGCTACCCTACCAGAGACCCTGCAACAATTAAGTGGTTTACACCCTTTTGGTATACCCAGTATCATGCTCTTGGCCTTT
>JANNOF010000181.1:0-11305 GCA_031398925.1 Gloeobacteraceae cyanobacterium SOY_34_metabat_371
CGCTTTTGAGCAATCAAGCGGCGATTAGTGCTATTCAGCGGTGTCGTCGGGAATTGGAGGGTCGTTTGGAAGGGTTAATCATCACGGGATCTGACTTTGAGCAGGCGCACCGCGAACTTGCCCCCCGGCTCAACAAATGAGTTTTTACCTCTATGGCATTTTGCCCTTACCGGGTCCCAGTCATTTAGATCTCAAGGGTCTCGATGATCAGCCCGTCATGAGCTGCGAACTGGGCGGTTTTGTCTTTATTTATGGACCCGCCACCCGCGAGCGCTATCGTACGAGCCGCGCTAATTTGATCACCCATGAGCAGGTGCTAGAACACTTGATGGAATTGGGATTCCGCTGTTTATTGCCCCTCCAATTTGGGCTGGTGGTCCAAGATTGGGAGCAAGTGGAACTAGATCTGGTGACCGGCTATGGTCCGCAATTGACGGAACTCTTTGGGCGTTTAGTGGGCAAACGCGAAGTGGGGGTTAAAGTCTATTGGGACCCCGTTGAAGAACTCAAAATCCTCGGTCAAGAGGACCAACGGGTGATCCGGCAACGGGAAGCCTTGCAGGGCAAGACCCTAACCATGGATCAGACCATTGCGGTGGGTCGATTAATCGAAGTCGCCCTCAGTGAGCGTCAAGAAGCAATTATTCAGCACTTTGATCGCTTGCTCTATCCTTTAGCCCACGAGACCCGCGACAATAGTCTGCTTTCTAAAGAAATGATCTATAACAAAGCTTTTTTGATCCCGTGGGATGATGAACCATTATTTGATGCCCAGGTTGAAATTTTAGGTACAGTTTACGGAGACCGCCTGCGGATCCGCTATACCCAATTCACGGCACCCTACAATTTCGCTATGCTGGCGTAAGATTCCCTGGAGCTTCAATGGTTTGGCAACTGATCACATGGCCCGCCCAAGGGCTGTTATGGATCGCCGGAGAAATTTTGGAGGCCGCTGAGGTTTCTGTAGATGAAAAAACCCGCCTCCAGCGGGAGTTAACCGCCCTCCAGATCGGTTTTGACTTGGGGGATATTAGTGAGGATGACTACACCCTCCAAGAAGAAGCCCTCCTCGATGCCCTCGAAGCCCTAGAGGATCAGCCTCAGTGAAGGTCAGTGGGTTGTTCTACTATCCGGTGAAGTCCTGTGGGGCCATAGCCCTCCAGCAAGCAATAGTGGAGGCCCGGGGGATCCGCCATGACCGCCATTGGATGATCGTAGATCCTGCGGGGAAATTTTTAACCCAACGCACCCTACCCGCTATGGCCCTGATCCAGCCCCAGCTCCATAGGGATACTTTGGAACTCCAAGCCCCCGGTTGTGATCCCTGTGTTGTACCGATCCCTCAAAATGGTGCGATTCAGGAGGTAACAGTGTGGCGCTTTACCGGGTCTGCGGTGGATCAAGGCGATCTAGTGGCCCAGTGGCTGAGTCAGTTTTTGGGCCTCCCGTGCCGTTTAGTCGCGATGAAAGACGATACAGTCCGCTTGCTTAATCCTGACTTTGCCACCAGTCCTAGGGATCAAGTGGGGTTTGCCGATGGCTATCCGCTTTTAATGCTGACTGAAGCCTCGGTGGACGATCTGAGTCAACGGGTCGGTTATGGCATTCCCATGAATCGGTTTCGCCCCAATGTGGTTATTGAAGGGGCTACTGCCTACGCCGATGATCACTGGCACAGGATTCAAATCGGCTCCCTTGAATTTGTCAATGCGAAACCCTGTGAACGCTGTACGGTGACTACCGTTGATCAAATAACCGGGGTCCGGGGTAGCGAACCCTTAACGACCTTGGCTACCTATCGCCGTACGGCCGGAGGGATCTTGATGGGCCAAAATCTGATCCATCAAGCTACGGGCGTGATCAAAGTCGGCGATCCAGTGCTGGTTTTAAGATAGTTTAGGCTGCTGTGATTCACTAAGATCTTTCCTAGCTAAGCATGGCGGCAAATTACCGCCATACCCCCAATACGGGTAGGGTTAAAATAAACTCAAGATCTGGAGATCCTGAGTGGGCAATTTTTTGTATAAAATTACAGCTTTTGCGCTCGGATTGATCCTAGCTTGGCATCTACAGGCAATAGCCCAGCAGAACTTTAGTACTCCCGAAGAAGCGGTCCAAGTCGTGGTAGATGCGGCCCGAAATAATAACCGTGATCGTTTGCAGGAGGTCTTTGGTCCCGATGCGGCTTTGATCATGGCGGGGGATGAAGTTATGGAGGATGCGGAATTTCAAGCCTTTAGTGCGGCCCTTGATCAACAAGTCCAACTGATCCAAGACCAACCTGATCGGATCACCCTCTTGATCGGTAATGATAAACAACCCTTTGCGGTGCCTTTAATTAAGCAGGGCAATCAGTGGTTATTTGACACGGCAACGGGCAAAACGATCATTCTCCAGCGACGGATTGAGGAAAATGAGTTAGAAACAATCAAATCCAGCCTACTTTATGTCCAAGCCCAAAAAACTTATCAGCAAACAGACCGGGATGGGGATCAGATTTTAGAATATGCCCAACAATTTTTAAGTACTCCCGGTCAACAGGATGGTCTCTTTTGGGAGGCGGATGACCAAGGGGTAAGCCCACTTGCGGCCCTGGTGATCCGGGCCAGACTCGAAGGGTACTCCAGCGCCGATCAACCCGATGCCGCCACCATGCCCATCTTTCATGGTTATATATTTCGGATCTTGACCCAACAAGGCACGGGCACCGGTGAAGTCATAAATTATTTCCAGGGCGAAAACCTCACGGAGGGTTTTGCGCTCTTGGCCTATCCGGTGAAATGGGGATCTTCAGGGCGGCGGAGCTTTTTGATTAACCAAGAGGGTAAGCTTTATGCCAAAGATCTGGGGGATCAGACCACCGAACTGGCACTCTCCATCAACAGCTATACCCCTGATAATTCCTGGAGTCTGATCCAAAATTAATTGAATTGACTGCGGTGGGCCAGATACCACGCGAGGGTCTGACGGATCCCATCTTCGAGGGAGACTTGGGCCGTCCAGCCCGCTTGGGTCAGACGGGAAACATCCATTAGTTTGCGCGGGGTGCCATCGGGTTTGGAGCTATCAAAAACCAATTCCCCCTCATAACCCACAATCTGTCGGATCAAAAGCGCTAGGTCTTTGATGCTGAGGTCTACTCCGGTGCCGACATTGATTGGTCCGGGCTGATTGTAATGGTTGAGCAAAAATAAACACGCATCCGCCAGGTCTTCGACATAGAGAAACTCCCGGAGCGGACTGCCACTGCCCCACACCACCACTTTTTCGGCGTTGCTTTCTTTAGCCTCTAGCATCTTGCGCAGGAGCGCCGGGAGCACATGGCTTTTTTGCAGATCAAAGTTATCTCCCGGCCCATAGAGATTGGTGGGCATAGCCGAAATAAAATTCACGCCATATTGCGTGCGGTAGTGATCACACAGTTCAATGGCGGCGATCTTAGCCACAGCGTAGGCCCGGTTGGTCGGCTCTAACGGCCCAGTCAAGAGGTATTCCTCCTGGAGGGGCTGGGGGGCAAGCCGCGGATAAATGCAACTACTCCCCAGATTCAAGAGTTTTTTGACCCCATGGCTGTAGGCGCTATGGATCACATTGGCTGCGATCATCAGATTGTCGTAGAGAAACTGCGCCGGATAGGTACTGTTGGCTAAGATCCCGCCGACACGGGCGGCGGCGAGGATCACATACTCTGGTTGCTGGGTGGCAAAAAATTCCTGGACAGCTTTTTGATCCGTCAAGTCCAATTCACTATGGGTCCGGGTGAGCACCTGGGTATAGCCAAGGGTCTGGAGCTTCCGGTAAATCGCGCCCCCAACTAAACCCCGATGCCCCGCCAAATAGATCCGGCGATCAAGCATTGGCAATGCCACGGAGGGCCACGGCATACCCTGCATCTTTGAGGGTGCGTTCTTGACGGGCCATTTCTAAGTCATGATTGACCATGCGGTCCACCAATTCATCAAAGGTAACTTTAGGCTGCCAACCCAGTAACGTCTTGATCTTCGTAGGGTCGCCCTGCAAAAATTCAACTTCGGCGGGACGAAAATAACGCGGATCAACGGTAACGTACTGTTCCCAATCCATACCCAGCTTGCCAAAAACCTTGGCGACGAATTCTCGCACCGAGTAGGCTTCTCCGGTCGCGACTACATAATCATCGGGCTGGTCCTGTTGGAGCATCAACCACATGGCCTCAACGTAGTCCTGGGCATGGCCCCAATCCCGCTTAGCATCCATGTTGCCCAAATAAAGCCGCGATTGGAGTCCCAGTTTGATCCGGGTCGCCGCCCTGGTGATCTTGCGGGTCACAAAAGTTTCACCGCGCCGCTCAGACTCATGGTTAAACAAGATCCCATTACAGGCAAAGATCCCGTAGGCTTCGCGGTAATTGACCGTCTGCCAAAAGGCATAAACCTTGGCGCAGGCATAGGGCGAACGGGGATAAAAGGCTGTTTTTTCACATTGGGGCGGCGGGGAAGCGCCAAACATTTCCGAAGTCCCCGCTTGGTAAAAGCGCAGATCATTGCCTGTGCGCTGGCGGTAATCCCGAATTGCCTCCAGCAATCTTAGGGTACCCAGCCCATCCACATCGACGGTGTATTCAGGTTGCTGAAAAGACACGGCTACATGGGATTGGGCCGCTAGGTTATAAATTTCCGTGGGTTGGATCCGCTCTAGGATCGAACGTAAGCCCGTACCATCGGCTAGGTCGCCATAGTGGAGAAACATCCGCGCTAAGGGATCATGGGAGTCCCGGTATAAATGATCCACCCGGTCCGTATTAAACGTACTGGAGCGTCTCGTAATGCCGTGGACTTCGTAGCCCTTTTCAAGCAAAAATTCGGTTAAATAGGACCCGTCTTGTCCGGTGATCCCAGTAAGCAGCGCACGTTTCATGAGTTCTCCAAATAAAGCAAGTGTGGGGGAAGTGATCTCTTAGTATATCTAGTGAGAATCCAACTAACTATGAAAAGTGCGAATTTGTCCCGTTAAGACCGATCCTAAGAAACAAGCCACCAACACTAAAACGATCATCGGCCCCGAAGGAATATCCAAAACTGCGGAGGCTAAAACCCCTATTACGGCTCCTGTCACCCCGATCAGGGGGCCGATCCAGAGCATTTGGGTAAAACTTTGGGCATTTTGACGGGCAAAAGCACCCGGAACCACCAGAAATGCCGTGATCAACAATGCCCCAACGACTTTGATCGCCGTAGCGACGACCCAAGCCAATAGAAAAATAAAAATATAATTAATCCGTTCCACAGGGATCTGATTGACCTGGGCTAGATCGGGATGAAAGTTAATCAAGATCTGGGCCCGAAACGTAAGCACCATAAAGAGTCCAACGGCGGCTGTCATCAGGCTCAAGAGGCCCAAATCCTGGTTATTGACCGCCAGAATATCTCCAAACAAAAAGCCCATAACCTGGGCTTGTCCGCCATCGCTATTACTCATCAGCACCACGCCCGCCGCAATGGCCCCACTGGAAAACACGCCAATCAGGGCATCGGTGGCCACGGGGGAATGATCTTTGATCCAAAAGATGATCAGGGCTATGGCAATACAAAAAAAAGTCAAAAATAGCCCCATATCCCAATTGAAGGCCAAGGCTATGGCAATGCCCGGTAAGGCAAAATGCGCTACGGCATCGGAAAAATAAGCCATCCGCCGGATCACGACCACACTGCCCAACAGCGGACACACCAAACCCAGTAATAGGGCCGCAACTAAGGCCCGTTGCATAAAAGGATACGTTAACAGTTCCCCCAGATCTCCGGTCACGCTTGGACCGAATCGGGACTATGGCGATAGATGCGTTCTAAATTCCGGGCCGTTAGGACGATCTCTGGGGTGCCCTGGACAATGAGCGACCCCTCGGGCGTTTGGCCCAAACAGATCACCTGGTCAGCCCAGTGGGCCACCCACTCTAAATCATGGGACACGATGAGCAGGGTCAAACCTTCTTGTTGGCGTAGGGTCTGCAAAAGTTGAAAAAGATTGCTTAAGCCGACCTGATCGATCCCTAGGGTAGGTTCATCCAAAAGTAAAACCGAGCGTTTAGCTACCAGTGCATGGGCGATCAAAACCCTCTGCCGCTCGCCGCCAGAGAGATCCTGGAGCCGGTGACGGGCCAAATGGCTGATGCCTAAAGCTGCTAAGGCCCATTGATACTGGGCTGGTTTGGGCCAAAAGCCCGGTACACCCGTGCGCACCAGTTCTTGAACGGTTACTGGAAAAGGTTCCCCCCCTTCAACCCGTTGGGGCACATACCCTAAGACTCCCTGTTTGCGATCCTGGCCCAAAACCCGGACGACCCCACGGTGGGGGGTAAGCCCCAGGATTGCCTTGAGCAAAGTAGATTTCCCCGCTCCATTAGGGCCGACGAGGGCACAGGCACTGCCTTGGGGGATGGAGAGATGGACATCCTTGAGGACCACCCGCTGACCTTGATATACGGTCAATCCCTCTACCTCAAGGGCAGGAGGCACCGCAACAGACAGAAAAGGAACCACGGCGAAAATGATAATGATTCTTAAATTCTAGCGGATCCTCGTCCCAAAGGGGAGGAGCCGCCTAACTAACTGGCGTCTTGTTTTTTAGCCGCACAGTCTTCACAGGTACGGCGTTGCTAAAATCCATAACCCTAGCTCAATTTTTGGGCGGTTTGCTTTAAAGCTTTGATCTGAGCTAGGACTTGATCGCTACTTAAGACTAATTGGGCGGGGGGCAGCACCGTAGGCCAAGCCGTACTCAATTTCGTGAGCTGGGCTTCTAGATCTTTATGAAGTTGGGGGTCTTTTTTTTGCACTTGGGGAGCAATTTCTTGATAGAGCTTTTGGGCTACCTGTACAAATCCCCGTGAATCTTGATATTCAATGGCAGCACTGATCTTGCCATTGGCAATGGCGGCTTGATATTCCGCACCGGCTGTTTCTAGCAGTCCATCGATTACCTGCATTACAAACCCTTGGTCTTGGCGCTGGGTGCTAGGTAATGCTTGAATGGCTTGATCGAGACTGGCTGTGACCGTACTCAAAGTTGGCGCAATGCGCGCATCGGTAGGGGCGGATTTGACTAGATCTTGGAGCCTGATCAGGGCTGTTTTAAACTCAGGCACCTGACGTTCGGCAAGTTGTTCTTCAAGGTCTACGTAGATCTCTTCAATGGGATGCCCAAAGTGGGGGATTGCCGCAGCAGTTTGTTTAAGATCTATCAATTCCTTAGCGACCAATAGATGTCCTTGCATCAACGCTAACTTGGTTAAATAATCAATATCTTTGGCTTCTCCGGTCAGTACCACCGCTGCAATCGTTACACGGTCTTTGATCCGGTCAAATTGCGCCTGTGTTAGTACCTTTTTAAGGACTAATTCTTCGGGACTGCCATAGGGCCGATTGGCCTGGATCTGCTGCGAAAGTCCGGGTAGGGCTAAGGCCGCCTCTAACTTATCCAATTCAGAGAGAATAGCCCCATTGATATTGATCTTTTTATCCCCATGCGCCATGTTCGTCATGGATTCCGTTGCCGCAGGGGTCGTAGGGGGCACAGGGGACTGGGTACAGCCCACTAGAAGCAAAAGACAAGGGAGCCAAGGCCAAGCGTTCATTGAGCTTCCCCAAGCGGGGTTTTATAGTGTGAAGCCTAGCATAAGCTGCGGCCTGAGTCTTTACCATGACTCCACAATGCAGCCCTGAACATCAAACAAAGTTCGGCTGATCAGCCCCCCCATCCGGTGTGGGGGTGTCTAAAACGCTTGTACCCCCATAAACTGGGGGCTAGGGGGCGCTAACCGAATTTGATGTCACTCATCCTTGGGTGGTTGTGCCCAATTTTCAAACCAGCCCCTTTTCCAAAAATAATAGACCAACCCTACGGCCAGAATGATCATGAACCCCCACACCGTGGGGTAGCCCCAGTACCAGTGGAGTTCGGGCATATTGAGGGGCGAGTTATCAAAATTCATGCCATACACCCCGACCACAAAGGTCAAAGGAATAAAGATCGTCGAGATGATCGTCAGGGTTTTCATTACTTCATTCATACGGTTACTCACCGCCGAGAGGTAGACATCCATTAAACTCGCGGCTAGCTCACGATACGTCTCAACCATGTCTAAAACTTGGATCGTGTGATCATAGCAATCACGCAGATAAACCCGGACCTCGGCGCTGATGAGCGGATGTTCATCGCGGATCAAGGTATTGATCGCATCGCGGAGGGGCCAAATCGCTCTGCGGAGGGTCAACAAGTTACGTTTGAGCTGATAAACCTGCTGCACTATCTCGCGGCTCGGGTTCTGAAGTACTTCATCTTCTAATTGTTGGATCTGCTCGCCATATTGCTCAAGTACCGGGAAAAAACCATCGATCAAGGCATCTAAAAGCACATAGGCTAAATAATCGGCCTGTTGGCGACGAATAACCCCTACATTAGCTTGGAGCCTGCGCCGGACCACATCAAAGCAATCGCCAATATCCTCTTGGACCGTCAGTAGATAGTACTGACCCAAAATAAAACTGACTTGCTCGGTACGAAACCCCTCTTTATCGGGCAAGATCATCCGGGTGATCAGAACCAGTTGATCAATGTAGGGCTCGATCTTAGGCCGCTGGGGAACATTGACCACATCTTCTAGAACTAAAGGATGGAGGGTAAAAACTTTCCCTAAACTGTGCAAAACTTTTTCGCTTCCCAACCCCCGTACGTCTACCCAAGAGACTGAAACTTTGTCCAAGTAAGGAATACAGTCTTCGGGGGTAGCTAAATCAGTCTCCATAATCTCATGTTCGCTGTAATCAATCAGGTAGAGGGTTGTGGGCTGGGCATCTTCATCAATCCTAAGGGTACCAGGGGGACTACCGGGCTGATCCCAGTTGTAATCCATGTAGGATTCCTTTTCTTCTTCTTCTAAAGCTGCCGGAGCAATCGGGTTTTCGGGCATAAACTTAGCTGGCTGTACCGCGCTATCCTAGCGTTTATGTCAGCAAGGCCACCATCTGTTCGGCTACGCCTGTCGCTGGCTTACTACCACTTGGGCTTGAAGTCAGTCAAGAAGGAGCGCCATTCCAGTGCTCGGGCTGGGCTGAAGAAACTTCGAGATTACATTTACCCTTGGAAATAGGCCCTCGGGGGCTTAAGATGATCAAATGGCTCTTGGCTAGTTTGCAAAAAAAGAACCTTAAAATGGCCTAAAGTGCCAAGTTATGGTTCCAGTTACACATCGTCATAGGGGGGTGTGGCGGAACGGTAGACGCACCGGACTTAAAATCCGGAGTTGTGAAAACGACGTGTGGGTTCGATTCCCACCACCCCCAAGCCTTTTTAGTCCTCAAAAATTAACGAGTTTTCTTTAATTTTTTCACCCAAAAGTACTATCAACTTTAAGTGATCAGCCCCCCATCCCCCACGTTGTGGAGGTGTCTAAAATGCTTATACCCCCATAAACTGGGGGCTAGGGGGCGCGAAGCCAAGATCTCTGGCTTAACTTTGATAGAAAACGAGCTAACTCCCCTGCCCCCGTAGGCCCTCGATGCGTTAAAGGGATCGGGGGGCAGTAAAGTTGAACTTCTTAGGGAAGCTAGGGTGGGTCCACATGGGCTTAAAACGTAAATACCGCCCGTAGGGTAGCGACGGTAATGGTCGGATTGCCTTGGATGTTGTTGGGCTCGGTAATGATCTGAATATCTGGGGTCAGGCTGATCCGCTCATTGATCTGGAAGTTATAGAAAATCTCAAAGTCCAACTCCCGTCCGTAGGGGATCAAGGAAATTGTCCCAATGCCATCGGGGATCCCGACCACACTGGTATCTACATAGCCTCCTGTGATCTGAGGGGGCTGTCCCACAGCGACACCCAGGGTATTGCCAGGACCGCCAAAATCACTCCACGAAAAACCCGCCGACCAATAGTTGGTGGAAATAGCGGCGGGATAGACAGCAGTACCCGGCGTAACTCCGAAGACCGAAGTGGCAGAGACGCCATAGCGACCAAAAATTCCAAAATTGGGGGTGATGGCCCACTCGCCGTTAAGCCCGTAGGCGGCGGTTCCGGTACCGAGAATATTCGCAAAGAGGTAGTTACCCAAGACCGTTGCCCCTGGGAGTTGATTCCCGGACTGCTCGCCAAAGTTGAAGATCTGGAGCTTTAGTTTGGCCGTTCCGGTACGCCATTCTAATTCCCCACCAAAGTAATTTTCCGCCCCGATCAGGCCCCCATCCCCAAAACCGGATTTAAGGGTTTCTTCGGTACCCCCAGAACGGCCTGCGTCAGCACCCATGTAGACAAAGCGGACATTCACATCCCGGCCCGCTTCCCAGTCGAGCCCGCCACCGCTACCGTAGGTAAAAAAGGTCGTCAAGGGGTTGCGGATAATAATACCGTTGGCAAAATCGGCCTCGGCATTACCCGCAAAAGAGTTGGTATCAATGATCTCACGGACTTCGATGCGTGGACCCACATAAAAGCGCACCGGGCCGATCATCGTATCCATCTTGAAGCTAAAACGGACCTTATCAAAGTAGACATTACTCAAGCCATTGAAACTGGCTTGATCGCTATTAAAGGGTACATAGGGAGCACCCTCAAAGGGACCATTAGACCCGTTAAAGGCATTAAAACTCGTACCCCCGTAGTAGGCGGTTCCAGAGTTTCCGGCGATCCCGGCGAATGAACCGGAGATATCCGATCCGGTGGTGCCGCGCATCCGAATGGCGAGGTCGTCGGATTCGGTGAAATTAAAGCGAAAATTCAAACTTGTGCGGGCAAACATCGTCGTATTGGCACTATTGCCCGGATAGGAATCAAGAATGTCTTCTTTGGAATAATCAGTCCCAAAAGAATCATTCAAGCGATCAATAATATTCTTAGCTAAGGCATCACCGGAGGCGGGACGCCGCGTACGGCATGTTCCAGTTCCTGCGGTGAACTCTCCTTCATGATGTAGCCGGCGGCACCGAGCTGCAACGCACGGCGGATGAAATCCGGCGAGTCGTGCATCGATATCACCAGCACTCGCGGCGGGTTCGGCAGGGTGCGGAGCGTCGCGAGGGCAGCCAGGCCATCGCGCCCGGGCATCGAGAGGTCGGTGACCACCAGATCCGGCCGATGGCGTTCAACTTCGGCAACCAGGCCGTCGCCGTCGCGGGCCTCGCCTACGACCTCGACCCCGGGGATCATTTCCAGCAGCAGCTTCAGGCCGGAGCGCACCAGGTCATGGTCGTCAGCCAGCACGATACGCACCGGCGTGACTGCGGCCAGAGCACTCACAACAACAGCCTCATGACGCTGCCGCGCCCGGGCCGGG
>JANNOF010000195.1:0-1562 GCA_031398925.1 Gloeobacteraceae cyanobacterium SOY_34_metabat_371
ATAGCATCATGTTAGTACGCGATGCCAACATGGCCACGCGGCGCGCTTTGGCTTTAACCTCATCTGTTGCTGGCACCATGCCCAAAATTTTCTTTTGGTTAGGCCAAATAAAATGCCAAACATTAAACAACATAATAGTACCCAACCAAGAACCAATACCAATCGCTTCCATACCGTTACGTAGCAAGAATGCATCGACGAAGCCAGCGCCCAACAACCATGCGCCTGCCAGCCATGTACCCACAGCCGCCCAGCGGAAGTAGAATAGCGCGCGCGGTGCAATATGTTTAGTAATGCCAGCTGCGGTGCCATCGGCTCCTGCATCTTTTAAGCCAGCCATTTGTACTAAATTGAAATAGTAAAGCAACCCAATCCAAGTGATCCCAAATATCACGTGTAACCAACGTGCAATGCCTGGCATTAACGCTTCCATATTAAACCCCCACCACTAAAAAATTTTTCAAAAACAGCACTAAGACTATGGTGAGCACAAGCCCAGAAATAATCGTTCCTGCAACTGATTCTAATGGATTTTTCATTGCCACATCTCCTTTGTGATTTTTATTTGATTCTAAGTCGTGAGATTAGCGCAAAAACGCTGATTTGGCAAGGCTTGGTCTGTAATTCGGCTGGCTTTTTTGCTGCGCTAACTTAGTTTTTTAATGACGCTTTTAGCTACCGTTTTTGTTGTCCACTAAAAACGGCTTTACGCCCGCTTTTGTCATGGATTACAGCCCTAACATTAACGAACCTGAGTTTGGTTTATTATCTTTTTTCTTAGCATTTTGCTTAGCGTTTATTAATTATTTTGGTATATTCGGCGCATGCCTTTATGCCATCATTTTATTCAAGCAGCAAACCTTGCCTCGCTTTAAACTACCAAATTTAGGCAGCCTTTGGATGCTGGTAGCCGCGCTTGGCTTTGCCATTATGGGCGCGTTAGTCAAAATTGGCGCCACAAAATTTAGCCCTGCAGAACTCGTATTTTATCGCTCTGCGTTTGGTTTATTAGCGATTTACGCTTTCATTTTTGCCAAACAATTGCCGCTTAAAACACCTGTTTTGGCCAAGCAAATGTCACGTGCACTGGTGGGCTTTATTTCACTGGTGTTATTTTTTTACGCCATCGCACACTTAAACTTGGCCACCGCCATCACGCTTAATTACACTTCACCCTTATTTTTGGCGCTGTTTATGCCGTTTTTGCTTAATGAACAGCCAAAAAAGAGTCTATATTTAGCCCTGTTGATTGGGTTTGCTGGCATTGTTTTTTTGTTAAAGCCTACCATTACAAATAATGATGCCCTAGCAGGCACACTGGGATTGGCTTCTGGCGCAGGTGCTGCAATTGCTTATATTAATGTCAAGCAACTCGCCAATTTAAACGAGCCAGATTGGCGTACTGTATTTTACTTTACCTTAGTTTCAACTATTGCCTCTGGCTTATGGATGCTATTGAGCCCTTTAATTAAGCAAACTGGTTTTAGCGCAATGGCTTGGCAAGATTTGTCTTTGCTAATAGGCTTGGGCGTATCGGCCACCATAGCACAGCTGGCCATGAC
>JANNOF010000226.1:0-10471 GCA_031398925.1 Gloeobacteraceae cyanobacterium SOY_34_metabat_371
GCGGTAGTACGTCCCAAGGGTTGGGCTGTTCGCCCATTAAAGCGGCACGTGAGCTGGGTTCAGAACGTCGTGAGACAGTTCGGTCCATATCCGGTACAAGCGTTGGAACATTGAGAGGAGCTCTCCCTAGTACGAGAGGACCGGGAGGGACTGACCGCTGGTGTACCAGTTATGCCGCCAGGCGTAAACGCTGGGTAGCCATGTCGGGAGTGGATAACCGCTGAAAGCATCTAAGTGGGAAGCCCACCTCAAGATGAGTGTTCCATGAGGCCACGGGAAGACGACCCGTCTATAGGCGGCAGGTGTACGCACAGCAATGTGTTCAGCCGAGCCGTACTAACAGGCCGAATGCTTAAACCATTGCTTACTTGACTTCTACTATGCAGCTTTCAGGGTGCTTGCCCTATAGCTTTTCCTGGTGCTCAGGCGCTGTGGAACCACGCCGATCCATCCCGAACTCGGACGTTAAACGCAGCAGCAGTGAAGATACTTAGCGGGTGACTGCTTGGGAAAATAACCCGGTGCCAGGGAATCAATTTAGAAAGCCTCTTTCCTAGGAAAGAGGCTTTTTAGTGTATACCTAAATTAAGCAGGTTAGCACCTCATTAGAGAGTAAAAATCCCTCTGGATAGATCAGGCATAATCGATCATTTTTGATTTGAACTAGACCTCTATTGATACATCCCCTTAAAGAGGCTAGTTTTTGATCAACTAGATCTATTCCAAAGTATTTATTTAACGTAATTAGATCTACACCCTCTACCAAGCGTAAACCTAGCATTAACGTTTCAGATAATTCGTCCTCTAAACTAACAGATTCACTTGTCAACCATTGCCCCTGATCAACCCAAGTAAAGTATTCTGCTAAACGTCGTGGACGGGTTATCCGTTGATGATGTACATAACCTGTAGCACCCAGTCCTAGGCCATAGTAGGCTTGGTTGTGCCAATATATACGATTGTGGCAAGATTGGTACCCCGGCAAGGCAAGGCTAGCGATTTCGTAGTGTTCATACCCCCAAGATTTAAATTGATCAATCAGGACTTGATACATCAAGATTGTCGTATCTTCACTAGGAAGTGGATCTTTTCCTAACTGAAACTTACGACCAAAAGAAGAGTTCTCTTCTACAATTAGATCATATCCAGAAATATGGTGTGGCCCTAATTTTTTGGCTGATTCTAAGCTTACTTGCCAATCTTCTATGGTCTGCTCAGGCAATCCAAACATAAGATCCAAACTAAAGTTATCAAACCCTGCCTGACTTAATTCCTCTACCGCTTGATAAATTTTTTGCGTCGTGTGGGTCCGCCCGCAAGCTATTAAAAGACGATCTTGAAAGGCTTCTGCTCCTAAGCTAATCCGATTAATACCCAAGGCCCTGTAGCCGTAGAATTTAGCAAGGTCAACGGTGTCGGGATTGCACTCTAGGGTAATTTCAGCTCCTGACTGGATCCTAAAGTGATCCTCTACAGCATTTAAAATTCGGGCTAGCTGCTCTAGGCTCAAAATAGAAGGTGTACCGCCACCCAGGTATACCGTGCGCAGCCCCTGGTGCTGCGTCGGGGTCAAGGCGATTTCCTTAATTAAGTACTGCACATAGTGTTCGATCAGGTCTGGTGTTCCTAGGGTTACGGCGAAATCACAATAATGACACCGCCGGGGACAGAAGGGAATGTGGAGATAAAGGGCTTGAGGCCAGCAAATGCGGGGCGTGGGGGCGGTTGGGGCTATAATTTGAATGGTCATGCTGGCTGGAGTCCATGCTAGACGCGCTTATTGTCTTAACTTTTGTCGCAGCAGGAGCGGTGATTGGTTATACCGGGGGTGAGCTATTCCAACCCTGGTTTTCGGCTGCAAGTGAAGGTAATGCACGCTGGATTCTTCTTATTCTAGGTTCTCTCTTGGGATTAGGGATGGGGCTCGCCGTACGTACGGCACTCCGACGTCTTGAAGACCAGATCCGAGCTTTACCCACCGACTCCTTGCTATCCCGCTCCGCAGGATTAGTGATTGGTTTATTGGTAGCTAATCTTTTATTGGGACCAGTATTTCTGCTGCCTTTCCCAGCGCAGCTTGATTTTATTAAGTGGCTGGCATCGTTGTTAGCTAGTGTCGTTTCTGGCTATTTAGGAATGACATTGGCAGAAACCCACGGTAAAGAACTGCTGCGACGTTTTAATTTGCGTGCTCCTGAGGAGGAATCGCTACTTCCTATGATCCGGGCTAAAAGTAAAGTTTTAGATACCAGTTCGGTAATTGATGGGCGCATTGAAGAACTTTTAGATACGGGTTTTTTAGAAGGAACCATCATCGTCCCAGCTTTTGTATTGGGTGAATTGCAGGCGCTCTCCGATAGTGCTGATCCTGAAAAACGTAGTCGCGGTCGCCGGGGGTTGGATCTTTTGCAGCACCTTCAACCGAAATATCAAGACCGTTTGTTAATTCATGACTTGGATTATCCTAAATTAACGACAGTAGATGCCAAACTGATCCGCTTGGCCCAGGATATGGAAGCGGCTTTAGTAACCAATGATTTTAATTTAAATAAAGTTGCCAGTCTGCAAGGGGTTGCCGTTCTTAATATCAATGAGCTAGCTAGTGTTCTTAAACCCCGCTTTCGTCCTGGTGACTGGATCGATGTGCGCATCATGCGTGAGGGCAAAGAGCACCATCAAGGGGTGGGCTATCTGGAGGATGGCACCATGATTGTCGTTGAGGATGGTCGCCCCTATATTGGTGAGCAAATGATGGTCATTGTGACCAGTTCTTTGCAGACTGCGGCAGGACGTATGATCTTTGCTCGCCCCAATTTGCCCCAGTCCCTCGCTTCTTGATGCTGATCACGTTTGAGGGCGGTGATGGTGCCGGTAAATCTACCCAACTGGTTCACGTCCGGCTGTGGTTAGAACAACAGGGTTTTCAGGTCTTACAGACCCGTGAACCAGGGGGATCCCCTTTGGGACAAGAGATCCGCGCCTTACTCCTCCATACCACTACGCCCGTTTCACCTTGGGCCGAGCTATTACTCTTTGCCGCTGATCGTGCCCAGCACGTCAGTCAAGTCCTTAAACCCGCCCTTGAACAGGGGCAGATCGTGCTTTGTGACCGCTACACCGATTCAACTTTGGCATATCAGGGTTGGGGAAGAGGCTTGGACGTTGTGCAAATTCAGCGGATCAATGATCTTGCCACCGGGGGCATAGTACCGGATGTGACCCTATGGCTGGATGTACCCCCAGCCATAGGACGTAGTCGTACAGCGCAGCGGGCCCTAGACCGAATGGAAGATACCCATACTGCTTTTCACGAACGGGTCTACAGAGGCTTTGAGCAGCTTTACAAAGATCATCCTGGGCGCATTGTGCACATTAATGGATCGCTAGATCAAGAAATTGTGTTTGCTGAAATTAAAAAACAATTGATTTCACGGCTCCCACCGTGTCCAAGAGGATCAACATCATGACTGAAGCATTGCATATCGCTTGGCTGGGTAAAAAAGCCCCTTTTTGCGGAAATGTTACCTATAGCCGGGAGGTAACAAACCGTCTAATTGCCCTAGGACATAGTGTTAGTTTTTTGCATTTTTCCCAAGAAGGAGAAGAGGAGGAAGAAGCCTCGGAGGTATTATTGCCCTATCTGTATAAATCCCAGATCTATACCGTTCCTTCTTTGTCAGCGCGCAAACGTTTAACCGATGCCCTAAGAGAACTCAAGCCCGATGTAGTCCACGCTTCTTTAACGTTATCCACCTTAGATTTTGTGTTACCGGAGATCTGTGCAGAATTGTCATTGCCGTTAGTAGCAACATTTCACCCGGCTTTTGATCGACGTAGGCGCAATATTACCGCCAGTGCCCAGTATTTGATGTATCAACTGTACGCTCCTTGCTTAGCTTTACACCAACGGGTAATTATTTTTTCGGAACTACAAAAAGAGATTTTGCATCAGTTGGGGGTGCCCCGTGACAATCTAGTGGTGATCCCCAATGGGGTAGATGTTAACAAATATTCTCCTGGCCCGTCTGAGATCAAAAAGCAACTTAGGGCTGATTATTTGTTTCTCTATATGGGGCGTCTGGCCCCTGAAAAACATGTGGAGTCCCTGTTAGAAGCTTGGCAACAGTTACAGTTTGGCCCACGGGTAAAACTTGCGATCATGGGAGATGGGCCTTTACGGGGTGTATTACAAAGTATTTATACTCCAGATGAGGGATATGTTTGGCTGGGTTATGTCGCTGAAGAGGAACGACGTATTGAAATTTTGAGGGGTGCTGATGTGTTTATTTTGCCCTCTAAAGTAGAAGGATTATCACTGTCGCTACTGGAGAGCATGGCCTGCGGCGTAGGCTGTATTGCAACGGATGTAGGGGCGGATGGCGAAGTGTTACAAGGGGCGGGGATTCTTTTAGAACCACGTCAGGTCACAGCGCAACTCAGAACACTTTTACCCTTATTTGTAGATCACCCGGAACTAGCACATATGCTGGGGCAAAAGGCCCGTCAACGCATTCTAGAGTCCTATACGCTCCGGGATAATATTGCTGCGATTCAAAGAATGTACCTGGAGGTTTTGGGTAAAACTCCGGTGGATAGCCTGTGAGCTAGGCCGCTTCAGAGACTTGCTCGTTTTCTAAGGTTTCTTCGGGTAGGGTTAGTCCACCAAAAAAATACGCTTTGAGTTCTTGAACGTTTACTGCTTCCATGGTGACTGCTCCTTCGTTTTGTGGTTCCATCGTGACCCCTGCTAAATCACTGATTCTTTAATAATCTTAATCAAAATATACATAAAACTTCAAGAAAATGCAAGAACTTTGTATTTGGCTGTTCAAGATCCAGGGGATGGCTTATATATGGAATGACCTACCGGTAGCTCCATGACCGACCGTATTATCGCTACCTCCCTCCGGGGCGAGATGCAACGCTCCTATCTTGAATACGCCATGAGCGTTATTGTGGGGCGGGCGTTACCGGATGTCCGCGATGGCTTGAAGCCTGTCCATCGCCGGATCCTTTTTGCCATGCATGAATTGGGCCTGGCCCCTGATCGGCCCTTTCGCAAGTGTGCGCGGGTAGTAGGGGATGTCTTGGGCAAATACCACCCCCACGGGGATAGTGCGGTTTATGAGGCTCTGGTGCGCCTGGCTCAGGATTTTGCTTCGCGCTATCCGCTCATTGAGGGCCACGGCAATTTTGGCTCTCAGGATAATGATCCCCCAGCGGCCATGCGCTATACCGAATGTCGCTTGGCCCCCGTAGCTGCTGAAGCCCTACTCCAGGAAGTTGGGGAACCGATTGTTGATTTTCAGGACAATTTTGATGGCTCGGCCCAGGAACCGGTACTGTTGCCCGCCCGTTTACCGGTGCTGTTGCTCAATGGGGCTAATGGGATCGCCGTGGGCATGGCGACCAATATGCTACCCCACAATTTGGGGGAAGTGGTCGATGGTCTGGTGGCCCTGATCGATGACCCCCAGATCAGTTTAGAGCAACTAATGGCCCATATTCCAGGGCCAGATTTCCCCACGGGTGGTGAGATCTTGGGGAGTGAAGCCCTCGTTGAGGTTTATCGCACTGGACGCGGCACGGTACTGCTCAGGGGCACTTTGGAATTAGAGACGTTAGAGACGCGCCGTACCCGCCAAGCGTTGGTGATCCGCGAACTGCCCTATCAACTCAGCATTGAAGCGCTTACGGTCAAGATCGCTGAACTGGTAAACGAAGGCCGGATTCAAGGGGTAAGCGATCTCAGAAATGAGTCTAACCGCACTGGCGTACGCATTGTCTTGGAACTCAAGCGGGATGCCCAAGTTGAGGTGATCCGTAACCAGTTATTTCGCCATACGCCCCTAGAAATGAGCTTTGGGGTGATTCAGTTGGCGCTGATTAATGGGGAACCGCGCTTATTTTCCCTTAAAGAACTCCTAGAGCATTTTCTAGAATTTCGGCTGACCACCTTAACGCGGCGCATTGCCTATGATCTGAGTCAGGCCGAGAACAAGGCGCAGATGCTAGAGGCTTCTCAGCGGGTCTTGGGACGCCTGCCAGAGTGTGTAGCACTTTTGCTAGAAGCGGATGACTCCGCTCAGGCCCGCCAACGCTTGCAAGCAACCTTTGACCTCACAGCGGATCAAGCGGAGCATATTCTGCAGATGCCCCTACGCCGATTGACCCGCTTGGATCAGCGGCATTTGCTCGAAGAAGCGCAACGTTGGCAAAAGGAGATCAAAGAACTTGAAACCCTACTGGCTGACCGCAAGAAATTATTAAATTTCTTGAAAAAAGAGCTGCTCTTACTTAAGAAAAAGTTTACGAATCCACGGCGGACCCGATTACAGCCTACCCCCGCTGCGACTATGGCCGCTCCGGTCTTGGTCCCCGATCAGCCCTGGACTATTTCCTTTACCACCCAGGGTTATTTGCGTAGACAGACTCCTTCGCGTAAACAACTTCCTGAGGATGTCCTCAAGATCCATCAGGCGCGGTCTTTTTCTCATCTTTTGGTGATCACCCAAACGGGACGGGCCTATAGTCTCGTGACCCACACCCTACCGGAAGCCAAAAGTAAGGGTGGATTGGTGGCGAACCTGATCCACAGTACAGATCCAGTCTTGATGACCGCGCTTTTGGAAGATTTTGCTCCCGATGGAACGCTCATTTTGCTTTCGGCCCAAGGCCGGATCAAACGGCTGCCTGTTAAAGAATTGACGGAGATCGCACCTAGGGGAACGACGTTAATCCGGCTTAGTAAAGAAGAAGATGCTTTGGTAAGCGTGACGGTGGCTGATCCTAAGGCCCAGGTTCTGGTTGCCTTTAGTTCCGGGCGTTTAGTACGGTTTCCGTTTACCGAGCAGTGGGTACCCCAGGGTGGACCCACGGGGATCAAGCAGTTTCCCGTACGTCAAAACAGTAGGTTGGTGGGCTTGATCATGGTGCAGCCCAAGGAGGAAGTGATCCTATTGACGGCTATGGGCTACGTTAAACGTCTAGCAGTACAGGGAATTCAAGTAAAAGAACCCTCGGCCATGGGGACCATGGGGCTAACGGCCCTACAGGTAGAAGATCAGGTGGTAGCCGTAGCAAAGGCGGGAGCCAATTACGCCGTTCTGACCAGCAATAAACGGTTGATCCCATTCCCAGAGATCAGCGCAACCAGTCGGACTAGCCCCGCTGTCTTGGGCATTGAGTTGGTGATGGGTGAGAAGGTAGTGGGTTTGATCGGGGTATAGCAGAAACAGGCTCAGGGTAAACAGGGAACTGCTAAGCCAGCAGATCATTTAGAGTAATAGGGTTGCTTTGCGATCAAGCAATGCCCCTCTTAATCCAAGATCTAGTCCAAGAACGCTATCGGCTACAAACGCGCCTCGGTAGTAACGGTCCCCGTCAAACTTGGCAAGCCTTAGATCAACGGTCAGGGCAGATCATTACCCTTAAGGCGCTATTTTTTGGCGAGGGGATGGCCTGGCAGGATTTGAAATTAGCAGAACGATCTGCCCAAACCCTAGCCACACTGAAGCACCCTCAAATTCCGCAGTTTATCGAAGCATTTTGGCTGATCCAACCAGAGGGTAGCTATTACTGTTTGGTTCAAACCTTTATTCCGGGGAGTTCGCTTGCCGAATGCGTGGCTCAAGGACAGCGGTTTTCTGAAGCTGAAGTGCGTTCGATTGCGGAGGTTATCTTAGGGATTCTTATGTATCTCCATGATCAGGCTCCGCCTGTGATCCATCGAGATATTAAACCCAGTAATTTGATTGTGAATGCAGAACGTAGGATCTATCTTATTGATTTTGGGGCTGTTCAAGCAGATCCTAATACCGGGGCGACAATCACCGTTGTAGGCACCTACGGCTATATGCCCCCTGAACAATTTGGAGGACAAACAGTCCCCGCCTCCGATCTTTATGCCTTGGGTGCAACGTTACTTTTCCTGTTGACTGGGATCAATCCGATTAATCTGCCTAAAAAGAACTTGTGGTTACAAGTTCCCGATGAAGCCCACGTGAGTGATGGGTTTAAGGCTTGGCTAGCATACCTGTTAGATCCAAATTGTGATCAGCGCTTCTCTAGCGCCCGTGTAGCGTTACAAGCCTTACAAACTAATCTGCTACCAAGATCTTCAGATATAAGTGCATTCCCCGCCATATCCGCTATAAAGCCAGACAAAACAGCGATCAAGTTAGAGAAGGGTTCAGATCAGTTGATGATCAAGATCCCAAGTGGAGGTATGGCGATTAAAGACTTCCTGCGTGCATTAAGTATTTTTCCGGCGGTGGGAGGTGGATTTATTACTTTAGTTACCCTTGTTTATGTGTTGCCCTCTATAATGTTTTATTCTTCCCGAAATACTGGAGATGCAATTATGTATTTCACGAATATAAGCGCACTTACTATAGTAAGCCTTATTCTTTTTCTGATAGCGTGGAAAGCCTTATCTTCATTATTTTATGAAACTTCTACAGTACTGATCGATTTATCTAAAGAAGATACGAAGATCATTTGGACTTCTCTAGGTTTGCGTCATATGCGTACCAAAGAGTTTCTTTCCTCAGATATCCAAGGGATCGAGTTTACCAATAGTCAGTCAAATCATAAAAATACTGGAGATATCTGCTTTCTTGTTCGGGATAAAAATTCTTGTAAGGAAATTAGGCTTCGGGCTAACTTGACGTCCCAAGAACGTGCTTGGGTTGTTTATGAATTGCGGTCTTGGCTTCGCGCCCCCTAACCCCCTGATAATAAACTTGTCATTACCAAGATCTTCAAAGTTCAGAGTAAGGTCGGTAGAGTGAAAGAGTAAACCAATGAATCAACAAAGTGCAGAAGCGTGGGCACAAGACCAGTGGGGCGCGGTTGAACTTGGTGATGCCCGTCGGAATGCTCGTGCGGTAGAGGTGGGGGCCGCTATAGCGCGTCACCCAGAGGGAAGTTTACCCGCACAGCTAGAGGGGTGGAATGAATTACGTGCAGCGTATCGCTTACTTAATAGTGAGGAGGTCAGCCATGCTAGCTTGAGCCAACCCCATTGGCAAAAGACCCGTCAACAAGCTCAGCAGCAAGGACCTGGCGTGGTGTTGTTTATCCAAGACACGACAGAAGTAGATTATAGTGGTCATCGCCAGACGCAGGGCTTGGGGGTAATAGGCAAAGGTACCACTCAAGGATTATTGCTGCACAGTTGTTTGGCAGTGGTGCCTGAGGCGAATAATCCGACAATCCTGGGCTTAGCCGGTCAAATGGTCTGGAGCCGTGCCCACGCCCCAGCGAATGAAGGGGACAAATGGGCGGAGCTAGTTGAGTGCATGGGACCGTTGCCTGAGGCTACGGCGACCTGGGTCAGCGTGGGGGACCGCGAAAGTGATGTATTTTCCTACCTGCGGCGGTGTCAGGCGCTGGGGTGGCAGACCTTACTGCGCGTGAGCCAAAATCGGGTGGTGAGCACGGCCGGTCTAGCACGCAGCCATCTAAAAACCTATGCCCGGTCGTTGGCGGCCCAAGCACAGAAATCCCTGAGCTTACGGGGACGTGAGGGTCAACCACAACGCGACCTTAGCTTAAAAGTAGCTTGGTCGGCGCTGCGCATTCATCCGCCCTATGCGGAACGTCATCAGGCACCCATCCCCGTTTGGTGTATCCGGTGTTGGGAAGATGCGCCTGAGGGCTTGGAATGGATTTTAGTCACCACCTTAGACCCAACGGTCCACCCCGTCTTAAGCCAGATAGAGTGGTATGCCTGCCGCTGGCTCATTGAGGAGTATCACAAATGTCTCAAAAGCGGCTGCCGTGCCGAGTCCCGACAACTCGAAACTGCGACTGGCTTAATGCGCTTGCTTGCATTTCTGGGGATTACCGCAGTGCGGCTCCTACAATTGCGGATGCTTAGTCGACGCACCCCAGACTTACCCGCCGATGCGGTAGTACCCGCCCCAGTACTTAACCTTCTGGCAGCCCGCTTGCGCTTAACGAGTCCACCCAAGACGGTGGCTGAGTTTTGGCGGGCAGTTGCACGCTTAGGGGGTTTTATCGGACGGGCGGCTGATGGTCAACCCGGCTGGCAAACGCTATGGCGCGGTTGGTTGCGTTTACAAGATTTGACCTGGGCTTTGCACTTAAGCTCAGACCCATCGAGTTGTTGGTAATGACAAGCATTGCATGGGGGTACAGGAGTTTGAAGGACGGGGCTGATCATTCGATTCTGAGTCATCCAAAAATGATCTTGCGGTACTAGAAGATCATTTAGAGCCGTCCGACCGCTTGCCGCCCCTTTAGGATCAAACCCGGCCGTAGGATCAAACCCGGCAAGTGGTCGCTAAAGCGCTTTGCGTTACAGGGGGTGTCGGGGGCTGTAAGCTCCCTGACGAGGAGCTTGTCATTACCAACAACTCGATGGGTCTGAGCTTAAGTGCAAAGCCCAGGTCAAATCTTGTAAACGCAACCAACCGCGCCATAGCGTTTGCCAGCCGGGTTGACC
>JANNOF010000299.1:0-8004 GCA_031398925.1 Gloeobacteraceae cyanobacterium SOY_34_metabat_371
TGCAAGGGCGGATAGTTTGAACTAGTTATTAGGGTGCTTTTTTCAGTCTTGACATAATAAACAAGCTCTTCAAACCAAATCTCTCCATCCTTGCTATACTCGTTCACTAGCCTATCGAAGTTTGCTTTCATTCGAGCCCCAATTTCCATAGGAATATCCTGTAGAGTATTTCTAGGGTGTAGCCAAAATTTTCCGTTCCATTTCGATTTTGCTTCTTGAAGCGAAAGATTTCGCCCCATTTGCACAGGAAAAATTTCCATTTCTGAGAAATCACATCTCATTAGCATTGACTTGATATCATTAGGATTACCAAGTAGCCTGTGAATCTCCGGGATCTCGATATCTTCGATTCTTCCTGCTTCGATTATTAATTCACTGAAGTATGAATTTCTCGAAGTACACGAAAAAGCAAAAAATCCTCCTGGTTTTAGTGATTGGTAAACATTTTTCAAGAATGTCTCGACTGATTCAAAAAGCACAATCGCAAAGGAACAGTAAGCACAGTCATAGGTTGTTAAAGGAAAATTGAACTCGGAAATACTTACTTGTTGAAGTTCAAGATTTGTGATATCTAACGACTTAATCTTTGTAGCTGCAATAGTCAGCAACTCTGCCGCGATATCGATCCCAATCACCTTCCCAAGCGCGCCTATCTCCCTTGCGAGTCGGCAGGCAACATTTCCAGTACCTGTTGCAAAGTCAATTGCAACCCCCCCTAAAACCGGAGGATACAATTCGACTAGCTTTTCTGCTCGGCCAATCGTGATGAGATTGTCATAGTCAGCTCTCGAATTATAGAAGCTACTTACAAATCTTTCGAAATCACTACTCATAGTTAAATATCCTTGGTCTGCCTAACAAGGAATTAAACTGCAATACATCTGCCCACCTGGAGGATAACCAGCGCTTTTGTAATGTTATACAGCACAGAAGGCATGAATTACTCCTCAAAGGTGGATCAGTCACCAAGCAGGGCGCGAAAATTGACAAAGCTTTCCTCTCAATGCTCTACCCAGTAAGGCACTGGCACGAGTGCTCTTTAACTTAGTAGAGGGGATCGCCCGGTGGCGAACTTAGCAATTTTTGGAGTGAGAATTGCGTTTTTCTTTACACTGAGCGTAGTCTAGCAGTCGGGTAAGGGGGCGTCAATGGATATTCAGCTTGGTTTTATTGCAAACCTAGCCAACCTCGTAAAGACTGTTCTAACCGTTCTGCATCTTCAGCGCCTAACCTACCAAGTTCTTTGATCACCAAATTCCGCTGGACAGTATACAAACCTCGCTTAATAGCTGTTATCGCGTTTAGCCCTGCTTCTGCCCATTCAACGAGCACAAATTCTCCGTCAAGCAAAGATCCTACTTTGCTGGTTAATGGCGTAATTAGGAGATCTTGAGAAATATGTGGAACACCCACTACCACTGCAGGTCTGACTTTGGAATTCGATAAGTCCGAAAATGGATAACGAACCAAAATAACTTCATTTTTGGAGTAGTTGGGCATATACGTCATCCTCTGTATTATCCCAAACAGCTCCTAGCGATCCTTGGCTTGCTTGCAACCAAAACTCAGTCTCATTATCAGGAAGTAACGTGACTAGCACTCTTGCTCCTTCAGGAAGCTGGGTTGACTCTAGAAGTTCAATTTTTCCCTGGCGAATCGTAGCCCAAAGAGTTTGCAGCATGGCCGACCATGAATTCATACTTTGATTTTATACTTGCCCAGCCCGCTCCTACCGAATTCCTTCCCTCTGCGGCCTAACGATCAAGATCACCTGCAACGCCCTTCCGGGCGCTGTCAGGTTCAGCGACTGGTTAGGAACTCATTCGATTAGAGAACATTAACGGGCGCTCACGCCCAAATTCGTTTGATGCCATATTGATCCAGCACCATATCGGCACTGATAACTGACAAATCTTCAACCAATGCCTGAGCTACCAAGAGTCGGTCAAAAGGATCTTTGTGATAAAAGGGCAGTATAGTCAACAAAGCAGTATGTTTTGGTTCGATCGGCAGAATCAGAAAATTATTTAAAGCAATTTCCCTTTCCATAAATACTGCATAGGGTTCTGGTAATGAGTATTTACCCATGCTTATTTTGATGGCAATTTCCCAGTATGAAGCAGGGCTAATTACCACTTCATTATTTGAGTTACTGATAAGGCAATCTGCTTGACTACTTAATTTAAGATCGTCGAGGATAAACCATAAGAAGGCATGGGTGTCTAGCAAAAATCTCAAGGCATATACTCTTTGAAAAATTCTAAATATTTGTCGTCCTCAACGTGGATAATAAGCTTTCCTTTAGCACTCCCTTTCTGACGATGGGAGCAAAGCGGACGAACTTGCCCTACCAATTTGGCCAAGGGGCGTTCATTTTCAGTAATAACCAGCTCTTCTCCCGGCTTCAAATTATGAATCAGATCTGGTAATTGAGCCTGTGCTTCTTGCAGTGTGATCGTCCCCATTAGTAACCTCCAGTGCCTTTCATTGTATTCCCCCCTCCATATCATGCGCTCCTAGCCTTCGCATCTGATATCAAATTCGGGTGATAACCCAAGATCCATCCAACCGCTTGCCCCCACTTTAGGATCCACTCTTGCTCTGTACATGGGGTGAAACCAGCTAACTTCCCGAACCTGACATAAGATCCCATAACTATTGATCATACTGGTGTTCACAGATCGTCAAGGGGTTGCCCTGGTAAGGCATCTGTATAGCGCAGCATGAGGTAACCCAGGCAGTCTTGACGGATCACGAGACTATTTAGGGTCAACATTGAGGGCATAAGGGGCAATAGGGTACGGATCTCGCCCTCAGTAAAAGAAAAGTATTCTTCGGTAACGGTGTGACCTGTTTGATCTTGGACCTCAAGACACGGTAGCGATCCAGGCCGATAGCGCCCAAAAAACGACTGGGCTGGCAACTCCCGAAAATTAAAATGATCCAGGTCTATGGGTAGATTTAGGTCCTCTGGCCCCGGTCCAAAACCAAAGCTTACCTTGGGCGGGACTTTGATCGTGGCTACGGTATGAAACAGATCTAATCTGCGTTCAGATACCCGATGACTGGGCAAACGATGTAAATGCAAACAAGCGATCAAATACTCTAGGGCGTGATCAACCCCATAGGGCGTACCGGATTGACCACATTCTAACGCCACAGCGGGCGCAAGGGATGCAAAGGCCATAGACTGTACGCCTTTAGGACGGGTAAAATAAACCACCGTGCGGCTAAATAAAGTAGCTAAATGTAAAAATTCAGGTTCCAGGCGATTGACACAGGCATAGTGCGGGTTTAGCCCGGTATTGTTGTGAATATCAATACTGGCAAAAACCCCACGGGTCTGCATTTGGGCAACGACGGCCTGGGTCATAGCGTGTTCCGCACGGAGGCCAGGGTGCCACACCCGATTAAAGTCTAATTGATCAATAAGATGCCGTTGGTTAAACCGTGCCGCTTCAACATTGCCGATCAAGAGGGAGAGGGCACGGGGTAACCTACGACCCTCAAAATAACGCAATAAAGCCCGCATCGCGAGCCACCCGGTTTCCTCATTACCATGCAAAAGAACGGAAACAAATAGGGGCGGGTTTTGCTCGCCCTCTAAATGGATCAGGGTTGGTCCGGGCAATAGGCGATAGAGATCCTGCGTGCTGAGATCCAGGATCCCAGTAGGTAATTGTTCAAGAACGGTCAACATGGATCTATCTAAGCATGTCTTAAGTCAGACTAAGATATGGAGCCCGTCTCATCGGTGGGGGTTTCTATGGTCGGCGTTTCCTCTTTTTTAGTCATGCGTTCGCGGAGCGTAGCAGCGGTCTCTTGAACTTTAGTCTTTCCCAGCTCCATCCACTGATTAAGGCCCTTATCTACTTGGATCAGACGGTCTTCAGCCCCGGCTTTGACAATGGCCCGTTCTGCACCGATCACCAAAAATTCACTGCCCTCAAGACTGCTGTGACCTTCAAATAAACTGGCAAACCCACCACTGGAGATCAGACAATTGGTGATCTCGCCGGTGGTACGGTCAAAGTAAAAATCGTCAATTTGCCCCAAACGCTTGCCGCCCTCGGTGACTACTTCGTGATCTACAAAACGAGTCACGGTTTCGGGGGCCACTTCCGTGAGGGATTGGGCAGAGGTAACGAGGATGGCATCTTCGCCTAAAACACCAATTTGCGCTAAGGAGACGCCCATAGCGGTTTTACTTTTGCCCTGGCAACTTAAATAAACAACGCGCCGCTGTTGAATATCTACCCAAACTTCACTGACAATCCCGGCTTTACTGGCATCACTTAGGGTGATCACGCTCTTACCCAACAAAGTTTTGCGTTGGCAAATCGGCGACAATTCACTCATAACTTGACCTCAGAATGCTTTCATGGAGCCATCTATAGTATAGTTCGCCCCTTAAGGCAGAGGCGACTTCCCTAGGGGCTGGGTACGACAATATAGCCCGTTTGGCGGTCCCCTAAAACTTGATTGCGCTCTAGGCCCCAGTACCACCAGTAGGCTCCAATGTAGGCGCAGACGAGGCCATCGAGCTGATCTTCTAGATCCTTAAATGCGGCTCCGGTGGCGGGTATGGGAGGAAGATCCGTTAAGTGTAAACAGGGAATATGTTTAGGTAATTGATCAAGCAATAAATCGCGGTAACGGGCTAATTCCAGTTGACGGCGGGCTAGGGGGCCTTTTTTGTACTTGAGGATCAGGGGTAGATCAAACAGTCTAACTAGGGCCGGATGGGGAAAGCATTCAATCTGAAAGCGCCCTAGGACTTGGGGGTTGATCTGATCCGCGTGACCATAGCCCCGTGCCTCTAGGGCTAAACCCAGCGCCACCGTCCGTTCGGCAAACGGTCGCCCTAAGTTGGCGGGATAACATCCAGCGTGATAGCGCCCAAAGTAGCTGTGGGTTAATTTATCCGGTACGCGCATCCCTGTGGCATTGGGAATGAGCGTCGGGGCATCCACGGCAATTAAGGCGGGCCCGTCCCCTACGACCTGATCGACCCAGGCTAAGATCGCCTCGGGTTCTAGAAGACGCGTTAGATCTAGTAGGGTCAATACACTGCCCTGTAAACGCAACGCCGCTAGACCACTCGGCCCCGTGCGCCAGCCAAAATCAATGCCAATAAAGATCATCGGGGTATCTCTAGGGCCGTCCGGCTGACTTTGGCGCGGGTCAAGAGTTGATCGTACCGCCGATAGCCCACAAAGCGAATATAGACCGGATCACCAGTGGAGACAGGATCGGCGCATTGATGTTGCGTCGGATCAAAAAGTACCCGTTCACCCACGCTACCAATGGTGATTAAGTCCCAATGCTGGATCAAATGACCCAAGCTCACAAAAAGGGCCGTCACATTACGGGCTGGCCATTGGGGGTGTTGGTGGGCTAAGTAATGGGCCGTAGGGTACTGGGTCAACAGCGCTTCTACAGCGCGATAGTTTTGGAGCTGGATCTGGTGCGGTTGTTCCTTGAGAACTATTTCTAAACGCCGATATTCTGCTTCCCACGCGGGCTCTTGCCACTGGATCTGCCCGAAGTGTTCCATAAGCTCTAGGGGAGAACGCTTTAGGGCTTGGGCTAGTCGCGCCACTTTGCCAATGGGGATCTGGCTCACTTGGCCTTTACGCAAACGGGTAATAACAGCAAGGCCCACTCCACTGGAGCGGGCCAACTGGGTATAACTGGTAATGCCTACTTGGGTTAACCAGGTTTGGAGGAGCGCATCTTGGGCAAGATCCATAAATGCGCTCGTAGGGGTTACTTGTTTGCTTCTTTGATCTTGGCAGCTTTTTCGATGGCTTCTTCGATGTCGCCTACCAGATAAAAAGCCTGTTCGGGTAGATCATCAAACTCTCCACCCAGTAACCGCTTGAAGCTCTGGATCGTCTTGTCGAGGGTGACATAACGCCCATCGGCCCCGGTAAAGATCTTAGCTACGAAAAAGGGCTGCGAAAGGAACTTTTGAACCCGACGGGCCCGGTTTACCACCAGACGGTCTTCGGGAGAAAGTTCATCTAGGCCTAAGATCGCAATAATATCCTGGAGTTCTTTGTAGCGTTGCAGGGTTGATTGCACCCCACGGGCCACATCGTAATGCTCATCCCCGACGATATCGCGCTGAAGCATCGTTGAGGTCGATCCCAAGGGGTCCACAGCCGGGTAGATGCCCAAGGAGGCCAAGGAGCGCGACAGTACTGCCGTTGAGTCTAAGTGGGCAAAGGTCGTTGCCGGAGCGGGGTCCGTCAAGTCATCTGCGGGTACATAAACCGCTTGCACCGAAGTGATCGAACCTTCAATGGTCGAGGTGATCCGTTCTTGTAAGTCGCCTACGTCCGTACCTAGGGTGGGCTGGTAGCCTACGGCGGAGGGCATCCGGCCTAACAGTGCGGATACTTCAGAACCCGCTTGAACAAATCGGAAGATGTTATCGATAAACAAGAGTACGTCTTGCTTGTTCACATCTCGGAAGTATTCAGCCATGGTCAACGCCGACAACCCAACGCGCATCCGCGCTCCGGGAGGCTCATTCATCTGACCATAAACCAGGGCTACTTTGGAGTTGGCAATATTTTTTTCGTCAATAACCCCGGATTCTTTAAATTCGTTGTAGAGGTCATTGCCTTCGCGGGTCCGTTCTCCGACACCGCCAAATACCGAAAGCCCAGAGTGTTCTTGGGCAATATTGTTGATCAATTCTTGGATCAATACGGTTTTACCCACCCCTGCACCGCCAAAAAGTCCAATCTTGCCACCTTTACGGAAGGGGGCTAGTAGATCAATAACTTTGATCCCGGTTTCTAAGATCGAGGGGCTGGTTTGGAGTTGGGTAAACGCCGGTGCTGCCCGGTGAATCGGCAAAAATTCGGTGGCATTGACCGGAGCGCCTTCATCTACGGGTTCACCCAGGACGTTAAAGATCCGCCCTAGGGTAACCGTACCCACGGGAACTTTAATCGGTTCGCCCGTATCTACGACTTTGCTACCGCGGACTAGACCGTCGGTACTACTCATGGCTACCGCCCGTATCCGGTTATCCCCCAAAAGCTGTTGTACTTCACAGGTGATCTTGATAGGGATTGTGGCATTGGGAACATCGATTTTTAGCGCATTGTAAATAGCGGGCAACGTTCCGTCGGGAAATTCCACATCGACAACGGCCCCGATCACCTGGGTGATGAAGCCAATATTTTGGATGGCGGTGGCCATGTTTTGCTCCAACCTTGTCTGCAGTCTGCCTCTCCAAAGTACCATCGGATGTGACCGATGTGTGCATAACAACAGAGCTAGCTGTTATAGCATTTTTTGATAGAGATTAACTAAAGATTGCCCTGACTGCCGCCAGGTGTAGTTGGCTTCGACATGGCGCCTTGCGTTGTGGGCTAAATAAGCACAGAGGTCCCGGTCTTGGGCTAAGTGGATCACTGCCTGGGCTAATTCCACCACGGAACCGGGCTTAACCAACCAGAAATGGGTTCCATGCTGGCCTAAGGCGCGGACGACCGCGAGATCGGTACTGATCACGGGGGTACCCGTAGCCATGCCCTCTAACACCTTGAGGGGACAACATCCTTGGACCAGATTACGATCATTAAGGGTTAGTGGGGCCACCATCACATGGGCCTGATGGAGTTGTTGGATCAGCGCACTTTGGGGCATAGCCCCTAGCCACTGTACCTGTGATCCTACGCCCAGTTTATGGGCTAAATGCTCGATCTGTTGGACTTGGCGTTGTTGACCGGGACCAATCAGGATCAATTCACAGGGCAAGACGTGCCGGATCAAGGGCAAAGCCCGAATGGCCAGTTCGATCCCTTGCCAAGGGGCTAAGACCCCAAAATAAACTAACCGCAAGGGCAGCACTGGGGGCTGGGGGGGCTGATAGGTAAAAAGCTCCACATCGACGCCATTGGGAATTACCTGGATCTTTTGAGGGTCACAGCCCTGGCTAATCAGATAGTTTTGGGTAACCACACTAGGGGTCACAACATAGTG
>JANNOF010000323.1:0-1524 GCA_031398925.1 Gloeobacteraceae cyanobacterium SOY_34_metabat_371
TCAAAGGTGCAACATCCGAGTTCAAAGGCTCAACGTCCGAGTTCAAAGGCTCAACGTCCGAGTTCAAAGGCTCAACTCCGTTTTTTATTCAATTAGAAAGATTAGAATGCTTAAAAAATTATTTTCATTCAGCGATCGCTACCGCATCTTACATCAGACTTGGTTCGCTTTCTTTCTCACCTTTGTCTGTTGGTTTAACTTTGCTCCCTTCGCTACAACCATTGGCAAAGAGTTAGATTTAGCGCCTGAGCAAATTAAAACGTTGGGCATCTGTAACCTCGCCCTCACAATTCCCGCACGCCTAATTATTGGGATGCTTCTGGATCGTTTTGGCCCCAAAATCACCTACTCAATCTTGCTGATGTTTGCGATTGTTCCTTGTTTAGCGACGGCGCTAGCGCAAGATTTTAATCAATTAGTCATCAGTCGTTTGCTGATGGGAATTGTCGGCTCTGGGTTTGTTGTCGGTATCCGCATGGTATCCGAATGGTTTCACCCGAAGGAAATGGGAATTGCTCAAGGCATTTATGGCGGTTGGGGTAACTTTGGAGCTTTTGGTGCAGAGTTTGCCTTACCAATACTTGCAGTTTCTACAAGCTTTTTCGCTGGTGGTGGTTCTAACTGGCGTTTTGCGATCGCACTTACAGGGATTATTGCAGCTATTTACGGCGTAATTTATTACAACAGCGTCCAAGATACACCCACAGGGAAAGTTTACAAGAAACCTAAGAAAAATGGTTCTCTAGAAGTAACCAGTATTAAAAGCTTCTGGGCGATGATTGTCTCAAATTTTGGTTTGATTTTCGCTCTAGGTTTATTAGCTTGGCGCTTGGAACAAAAGAATATTCGCTTCCTGACTCTGAACCAAATGTATTTGACTTGGTTGCTATTAGCAGGATTGTTTGCTTACCAAAGTTACAAAGCTTGGGAGGTAAACCGAGAACTTCTAATTGGCAAAAAAACCTACGCTCCATCTGAACGCTTCCAGTTTGGTCAAGTAGCTTTACTCGAATTCACTTACATAACTAACTTTGGCAGTGAATTAGCAGTTGTTTCTATGCTGCCGGCATTTTTTGAAAAAACCTTTGCTTTAGAACACGTTGTAGCTGGAATGATTGCCGCTACCTATCCCTTCTTAAATTTGATTTCTCGTCCTAGTGGTGGCTTAATTTCTGATAAATTCGGCTCACGTAAATGGACAATGACAATTCTTAGTGCTGGCATTGGTGTTGGCTATTTGATGGCACATTTTATTAATGGTAACTGGCCGATTCCGCTAGCGATCGCAGTGACAATGTTTGCCGCTTACTTTGCCCAAGCTGGCTGCGGTGCAACCTACAGCATCGTACCCTTAATTAAGAAAGAAGCCACTGGACAAATTGCCGGTAATGTGGGAGCTTACGGTAATTTTGGCGCTGTAGTTTACCTGACAATTTTTAGCTTAACCGACGCATCTACACTATTTACCACTATGGGTATAGCGGCTTTAGTCTGCGCTTTTATGTGTGCCTTCTTCCTTAAAGA
>JANNOF010000324.1:0-6189 GCA_031398925.1 Gloeobacteraceae cyanobacterium SOY_34_metabat_371
CCGATAAATTGCAATTGGCCCAAATTGACACGGTGTACCAAGCGGGGGACACTGCTTTTCGGGTTCCAGGATGCGGGTAAAACGGATCCTCTGTTGTAGCAATGGGCATGGGGAAGACAGCATCGCCGTAACGATTCTCCAGGCTCTGTCCGAGTACCCCGTGGAATTGCTAGCTATGCCCATTGTGGGCCAAGGGGAAGCCTATCAAAAGTTAGGGATCCCGATCATTGGCCCGACCCAGACCATGCCTTCCGGCGGCTTTATCTATATGGATGCCAAACAACTCTGGCGGGATTTACAGGAAGGCTTGGGGGGCTTAACCCTCCGTCAGATCGAAGCTACCCGTCAAGCGGCCCCCAGTGTAGACCTGATCCTGGCGGTGGGAGATATTGTCGTTCAAGTTTTGGCCTGGATGTGCAAACGGCCGCATGTTTTTGTGGGCACGGCTAAGTCGGACTATTACATCGCCGGTAAGCCTTCGGTTTTTGCGCCCTGGGAGCGCTGGTTTATGAATCTCCCCGAATGTGAAGCAAGCTACCCTCGGGACCGGATCACGACGCTTAATCTTCAGAAACTCGGCGTCAACCGTGCCTATGACTTGGGCAACCCGATGATGGATGGTCTTGATCCCGTAGGGTTTGACTGGGCGCGTATGGGCTTACACCAAGACCAGCCCCTGATCACGCTTTTACCGGGGTCTCGGCCCCCCGAAGCCTACCGAAATTTACAGCAACTTTTAGACGCCACGCTCCATCTTGGTCCCCGCCCCTACGTGGCGGCCCTAGCCGGCGCAATCCGAGGGGAAGCCCTGGGGACTTTGGGGTGGAGCTATCACGAGTTGGCCCCGGATCTGGCCTGTTTAGATAAGGAAGATCAACGGGTGTACTTGGTCTGGGGTGCCTTCGCCGACTGTCTGCACCGGGCCAGTTTGGTGCTGGCCATGACGGGCACGGCCACCGAACAGGCGGTGGGCCTGGGTAAACCTGTGGTGAGTTTTATTGGCGGTGGGCCACAGTTTACCTATCGTTTTGCCGAAGCCCAGACCCGGTTACTCGGTCCCTCGGTAACGTTGATCGCCGATATGGTTCAGTTACCCTCCACGGCCCAGCGTCTTTTGACGGATCAAAATCTTTTAGCTCAGATCCGCGCCAATGGCTATGAGCGCATGGGACCCGTGGGCGCAGCCCAGCGCATTGCACGGCACATCATGGAGCGGTAACCCCTTAACGCTCTGCAAGTCCGTAATGTCTAGGGCCCCCCTTCAGGGGGCTTGGAGTTTACCTTTCTAATGCAAGCTATGAGGGTTAGGGGGCTTTGAGCTTAACTGTTAAATGTAAGGCTATAGGGGGGGCATATGCAGTGCTGAACATCGGATTGTTCCGAGGTGTAGGCAAGGGCGGTGGAGCCTTGATCCTCCTCCTGCTTTTAGGCGCGTGGGCGATGCATACGCGGATCCAAATGGGCATCGCCTGGGAGGACAGTTATCACCACTGGTTGATCAGTGCCCATTGGCTGACCACAGGACACTACGTTGATCCTTTGGCAGGAACTACTGCTTGGCTACCCTTGACCCACGGGATCTATGCCTTGGTGCTCCGGTTTACTGGAGTTTATGCCTTAGAAGCCTTGGCCTACAGTGCTGCTGGGGCGACGCTGATCACAACCCTAGTTTTATATCGCTGGGCGGGCTTAGGCGTTGCGCTATTATTTCTGCTCAATCCAGTTACATTACTGAGCGGGAGCTTAGGGGTCACCGAACCCTGGAGTACCCTATGGTTACTTTTAGGTCTGTGGGCTTGGCAGCGTAAAAATATTCTAGAAAGTAATATGTGGCTGATCCTAGCGGTGCTTACGGACCGGGGCATATGGCCTTTAGTCGTGGGTCTTGCCCTGTGGAGTTGGACTAAGGACCGCAAGCTCTGGATACCCTTGGTGGTGATCTTGGGGTCCGTTTTACTCAGTAACAGCTTGGGCAGTTTAGAAGCAACGGCGCGTTGGGCCGCCATTGATCAAGCGGGCATGGATCCTTTAGAACGGATCCGTCTGTTGGCGCTTTATTCCATTGGGCCTTTGATGGGACCCGTATTCTTGGCCCTATGGCCCAAGCAGTCTACGGAAGATCTGCCCCTCGGCCCACTGGGGATCAGCTATCTAGCCTTGATCACTGCTTTAGTGGCCCTAGGCATCCTCACCGGGTCTGTTCGCTATTATCTAGTGGTGATCCCGTTGTTGCTCTTAGGAAGTGGGGCCAGCCACTGGCCCATGGTGGTAGCGGCTGTGATCGTATTGCCCCTCAATATTTTTTATTTTCAGCAATGGCCCCGTTGGGTCGTACTCAATCAGCCTTCGGTTTTAGCCGGATCATGGCTACAACCCCGGAGCTTCCAACCGCAGGAACAGGGGGCACCGCCAGGGATAATCCTGACTAGGGGGATCCTCTACACCGATAGCCCGTTGGTGGTCTACCAGAGTCGGTGGCCTTTGAACGCAATTCGGCCTGCGATCAAAGCTTTTGATTCCCAGGCGGCCCTTGGTTATCTGGTGCTGGTGGGCGATCAACGGTATCAAGGGGTCTATCCAGCCCTCAAAAAAGACCTGCTCACCCAGCCCTTGGGCGATTGGTCCCAGGATTGGACTATCCGGTATGGAGCAAAACCCGTCCGAGTCTACGCCGTCAATCCGCCTTAAGCGTATCTTTGAGGACCGTGCGGGCCGCTAGGTGTTTGAGGCTGGTTTGCAGAATATCGATCTCGCGGCGGAGGCGTTCTTCGGTATCTTGCATTTCTAAGAGGACCTGTTGTTCTTCACTGGCCCCTTGAAAGTTACCCCCGATCCAAAAAGAAAGTTCTAGGGCGTCGGTGGGTAGGGGTGGTAATTTAATATCCCGGTCCATAAGTTTGCCCGATAAGCGCACCACATCGGCTAAAAGTTGCCGGGCTTCATTGATCAAAGTATGGGGTTGGACGATCAAAGGGTCATCTTCGATCCATTCCACTAAACCGACGCGAAAGGGCTTGGAGCGAATATATTTGATCACCCGAAAGCGCTGGGTGCCACGGGTCATGATGTTAAAACAATCATTTTCTAAGCGCCGGGCTTCTAATACTTCAGCGCAGCCACCGACCTGGGAAGGCTCATTGCGTTGGGCATTCCACAACAGCACCCCAAAACGGCGCTCTTCTTCCAAAACCGTATTGATCATCATGCGGTAGCGTGGCTCAAAAATATGCAGGGGTAAGGGCTGCCCTGGAAAGAGGACCGATTCTGGCAGTGGAAATAAAGGTAACTCAAAGGCAGAAGCAAAACTCGTCACCGCATCGGCCTCACGCTATATCCAAACTTAACACAGAGTCCGGGGAGCAAGCATACGGCGCAGATCTGACGCTAGGCTAGAGATCGACCTGTCGCTTGTTGGATCATGTCTACTTCTGAATTAATACCTGTGCGTTTCATGGATCCGAGTGGTCAGCCCACAGAGGCTCAAACTGTCCCTAAAGTCGTTAAAACCGATGCCCAATGGCAAGCCCAGTTAAATCCTGAGCAGTACCGCATCACCCGGAATAAGGGCACGGAACGGGCTTTTTGCGGGATCTTTAATGACAACAAAAAACAGGGTGTTTATACCTGTTTGTGCTGTGATCTTCCGCTGTTTAGTTCTGTGGCTAAGTTTGACTCTGGCACGGGCTGGCCCAGCTTTTTTCAGCCCTTTGCCCCCGAAAATGTCCGCACTGAAACCGACCGTTCCCACGGTATGCGTCGCGTCGAGATCCTCTGTGCTCGTTGTGATGCCCATCTGGGTCATGTGTTTGAAGATGGACCCCGGCCCACAGGCTTGCGCTACTGTTTAAATTCCGAATCCTTGACATTTCAAGAAATCTAGGTGACTAGAGCTGTACCAAGGCTTGATGCTCCGGTGAAATCAAGCCTTGGTTCACCACCGTGTGTTAATGCTCAAAAGAGTAAGGCAAGCATTTAGACGGGCAATATGCCAGGATCAGAGGAATTTAGAAATCCTGGCATGACTACAACTCCTTTACGCCTAAGTGAAAAATTGGCCTATGGCGCGGGGGATCTTGGCCCCGCCGTGACAGCCAATATTCAGATCTTTTTTACCCTCTTGTTTTTGACTAACGTTGCAGGGTTAGATGCAGGCTTAGCTGGGGTGATCTTGCTGATCACTAAAGTGTGGGATGCCATTAATGATCCGTTGATCGGTGTGCTCAGTGACCGGACTAAGAGCCGTTGGGGACGCCGCCTACCGTGGATTGTCTTGGGCGCTTTGCCCTTTGGTATATTTTTCTTCTTGGGTTGGTTGGTGCCCAATTTTAGTCCCGATCCCCAGACCAATCAGTGGGCATTATTTGCTTATTATGTTGTGATTGCCCTGATCTTCAATACGTTTTATACCGTAGTCAATTTGCCCTATACAGCCTTAACTCCAGAGTTGACCCAAGACTATAACGAGCGCACCAATCTCAATAGTTTCCGCTTTGCTTTTTCCATTGGCGGCAGCATTGCTTCTTTGATCGCGGCTGGAGTAATCTTTAGCCAAGTGCGCGATCCAATTCAACAATATGTACTACTCGGTGCAATTGGGGCGATTGGCTCAGTTATTCCTTTGTGGATCTGTGCCTGGGGGATCAAAGGACGCGCCATGCAATCGAACAACGCGCGAATACCCGAAACTAAGCCCTTACCCCTCAAGGACCAGATCCCGATTGTGCTGTCTAATCAACCTTTTTTGTATGTGATCGGCATTTATCTCTGCTCTTGGTTGGCAGTACAAGTTACAGCTTCAGTCCTGCCCTATTTTGTGATCAATTGGATGGGCTTGAGCAGTAGTGACTTTACTTTAGTAGCGATTGCCGTCCAGGGTACTGCGCTGGGCATGCTCTTTGTGTGGAGCGCCTTGAGCAAACTGCTGGGTAAAAAAGTTGTCTACTACCTGGGTGGAATCGTTTGGATCATGGCGCAAGCGGGTTTATTTTTCTTGCAACCGGGGCAGATCACCTTGATGTATATTTTGGCGGTCATGGCGGGTGTTGGCGTTTCGGTGGCCTACTTGATCCCGTGGTCGATGTTACCCGATGTGATCGAACTCTACGAATTACGCACGGGTCAACGCCATGAGGGGATCTTTTATAGCTTCATGGTACTTTTGCAAAAAATAGCCCTAGCCCTGGGTTTGTTCCTCGTCGGTCAAGCCCTCAATGCGGCGGGCTTTATTGAATCCACCGCCGCACAAGCCACCCCAGTCCAACCAGAATCGGCCCTTTTAGCCATTCGGATCGCGTTAGGGCCTTTACCGACCGTGGCCTTGATCGGTGGGCTGATCCTCGCTTATTTCTATCCGATTACCCAACAGAAACATCAGGAGGTTTTAGATCAATTGGCCCAAAAACGGGGACTAGGGGCTAGGACTCCCTAAATTCTGTTCAACAAATGGGACGTTCGATCACATCTTGCCAACGGGGGTTTCCCACCGCACGGATCGCCTGGGTCAGATCAATGGTTCCTTTATATAACGATTGACCCAAGATCGCCCCGCTCAACCCTTGGGGAATAAGCGCCGAGAGACTAACTAAATCTTCCACCGAGGCAATGCCCCCAGAGGCGATCACAGGGGTTTTTACGCCAGCACAAAGTCGGCGTAATTCCGCCATATTTGGCCCCGCCAAGGTACCATCTTGGGCAATATCCGTACAGATCCAGCCTGCCACACCTAAGGGTTCTAACTGTTGGGCCAATGCCACCGCATCGATTACTGATTGGGTTAACCAACCACGGGTCGCTATTTTGCCCGCGCGACTATCCAAAGCAATCCAAATCTGGCCCGGATAATCCCCACAAGCCCTAGTGACTAAATCAGGGTCTTCTAAGGCCACAGTTCCTAGGATCACGCGGTCAGCACCGTGGGCGATTAGCCACTGAATCGTCTCTAACGAACGGATTCCCCCGCCCACTTGAACAGGACAGGGGGTCTTAGCCAAAATTTCTGCAATTACCGTTTGTTCGGTGAGATGCCCTGCTTTGGCTCCACCCAGGTCTACGATATGCATCCGCGGGGCACCGAGACTAGCCCAATGGAGGGCCATGGCCACCGGATCGTGACCTACAACTTGGGCTTGTTGATAATCTCCCTGAAAGAGGCGTACGCAGCGTCCTTCCAGTAGATCAATCGCCGGGATC
>JANNOF010000335.1:0-21220 GCA_031398925.1 Gloeobacteraceae cyanobacterium SOY_34_metabat_371
CCAAGCGTCTGGTCTGGGCGTCTGAACCATCGCCGCCAGAAATGCCAGCCAGATCTGTAGTGGGTTCATGAATCAACCAGAGCATTGTTTATGATCATAACGCTGCGTACAATTTTTTTTGAGGGCTACGTCTGCGCTAAAGTCCTAGCCTTGCGCAGGTCTGATGAATTGACCACGATAAAATGCTGGGGAGGCAATTTCTTTAATTGGTGGTCTAGCTAAGGATCGTTTAGATTCGTTAGCTGAAATCGTCGCATCTTGGTAAGTCAATTTTTCCTTTGCCCCGCGATACCGAACGACCAGAGGATCAGGGCTAGCGGTGCGCTGGATCTGAGGTTTGGAGATCCAGAGCGAGATTTCTTTGGCATCTTGAACGACCAAACAGTAAATTCCCTGGTCTAATAGGTAGCGGCAATGATGTAACGCACGGTGTCGTTCTGAAGCTGGATATTCCCGAATCTGACTATAAAATTGCCTGTGGTACTCAATTCCGGGGGAGGGAGCCGCCGTTGGATGATCTTTAACAGAACAAAAAGTAACTTGATTGGATGTTAGAAGCAGCATAAACACCAAAAATTCACCTACATTCCCAGTAAAACCCTAAACTCCCATACCTGGAGTTAGCGGGATCACTGGGTATCTGTGATCAAGTTGGTGATCGGGGTCACGTTCCCTATTGGGGACTCAGAGGATGGATCTCTTCGGTCAATAGGGCCCGTTTAGGACCATGAATAGGATCTTGAACAATGATGGTTTGGCCCCGTTCAGCCCCCAACGAAATGATCGAGATGGGGGTATTCATCTGTTGTCCAATAAAACGCAAGTAGGCGAGGGCCTGGGGGGGCAAGTCATTGAGGGTCTGACAGCTACAGGTAGAGGTTTGCCAACCCGGTAGCGTGACATAGATCGGTTCACATTGGGCCAAGATGCGACCATCACTGGGAAAGTCTTTTAAGTGCTTGTCTCCCCAACGATAGGCCACACAAACCTTGATCTCCGCCAGTTCATCTAAGACATCCAGCTTGGTCACCGCCAGACAATCTAGGCCATTGGTACGTACGGCGTAGCGTCCGATCACCGCATCAAACCAACCACATCTACGGGGGCGACCCGTGGTTGTACCAAATTCAGCGCCCCTAGCGCCTAAATGCTGGCCTAATTCCTCGGTCAGTTCCGTGGGAAAAGGGCCTTCACCCACACGGGTGGTATAGGCCTTAGCAACGCCGATCACCCGGTCAATGATCGTTGGCCCCACACCCGCACCAATGCAAGCCCCACCCGCTACCGGATTAGAACTGGTGACGTAGGGATAGGTCCCATGATCAAGGTCCAAAAGCGTCCCTTGGGCACCTTCAAACAAAATATTGAGCTTTTGGTGAATGGCCTGGTCTAACAAAGCCCCGGTATCAATGACATGGGGACGCAGACGTTCGGCGAAGGCCAAATACTGCTCAATAATAAGCTCAGGATCTAGGGGCTCAAGATCATAGAGTTTTTCTAAAAGAACATTCTTGTAGGGAATGATCCAGTTAAGTTTTTCGCGCAAGCCCACCGCATCCATCAGATCCATCATCCGAATCCCGATGCGGGTCGCTTTATCCGAATAGGTCGGGCCGATCCCACGGCCGGTGGTGCCAAGGCGATATTTCCCCCGCCGCTCTTCTTCGGCCTTATCGATCAAGCGGTGATAGGGCATCGTTACATGGGCGGTCTGGGCAATAAAAAGGTTATGGGAACTGATCTTTAGGTCCTTAAGCCGATCCAGTTCTTTGATTAATTCCTCGGGATCGATCACGGTACCCGGAGCGATCACACATTGGGTACGCGGATACAAGATCCCGGAGGGAATGAGGTGTAACTTAAAGGTCTGATCGCCAACCACAACGGTATGGCCTGCATTGACCCCGCCTTGGTAGCGCACTACCACATCAGCAGAATGGCTGAGCAAGTCAGTGATCTTGCCTTTGCCCTCATCGCCCCATTGGGCACCCACAACAATTACATTGGCCAAGGGACTGTATTCCCCGTTACACCACAAGCAAATAAAGATAACTTTTTTACCTACCCCTTGTCAATTTACTGAGCAAAGGCGCAGGAGTTAGTAGAAAAATCACCGCGCCTTGATCGGCTTACTTTAGCCGTCGATCTCCTTCATGACAGCAACTGCTTTGGTACACAGTTCTTCATGAAAAGGACCATTACTGGCAATAACTAGACCAAATTGACTAACCTCTTTTTGGTTATAGATCAACTGATCCCCATTCATAAAGGTCATCGTACCCCCAGCCTCAGTGAGGATGATCTCAGGGGCCGCAAAGTCCCAATCCTTCGGGGCCGATTTACCCGATAGCCCTAGATAATAGTCCACTTGCCCCCGAGCAATGGCGGTTAACTTGAGGCCCAGAGAACCCATTTGTTGCTCGCTTCCGTAGGGCATTTTTTGCACCAGTGATTCTAGGCGACTATTGCGGTGGGTCCGGCTACCCACCAAGCTAAGTTCTTGGATACTCCGGGTGCGATTGGCATGCATCGCTGTCGCTACCCCATCGCGGCTCTCTTGAAAGGCCCCGCTTCCGGTATAGGCCCACATAAATTGTTCTTTAACCGGCCATTGCACAATTCCCAGTACGGGGCGTCCGGCAACAACCAGACCAATGTGAATGGCAAAATCCCCAGTGCGTAATAAAAAGTCTTTGGTGCCATCTAACGGGTCTACGAGCCAGATTCCCGGTTTGGCTTGCCGTTCTTCATAGGTCAAGGTATCGATGGTTTCTTCGGTGAGATAGACGTATTCATCCGCACCAAGGGCCTCTGGCAAGGCTTGGGCTAAATAGTCACTTACCGCCAGATCCGCTGCCGTCACAGGATCATCTAACCCCTTATCGGTAGTCTGGAGGGAACTGTCGTTCACAGCGGACCGATTATAAAAGTCCATCAAAATGTCCGAAGCCTGCCAAGCAATGGGACGGAGTAGATCGATGATCTGAGCAAAGGGCGTGTTGAGCACTGAGGTTTTCCGGTAGCGGTTACTTTTGTAAACTACTGTACCAAGATCGGGGAAATCCATCGCGATCTTGGTAGAAATAAGCATAATTAGTAGAAGTAATGTTTAAATATTACAATTCTTATTGTTTGCCGAATGATCCCCCGAGTAAGCTTGGGTTAAATTTCATGTCTTTAGGGTTAGACCGCAAAGGAATTGCCAATGCAATGGTTGGTTGTGTGTGATTTGGACGAAACTCTAGTCGGAGATACTACCGCCCTAGAGCTATTGAATGCCCATCTAGTGCTTAACCGTGATCATCTTGTACTGGTTTATTTGACAGGGCGTTCTTTGAATTCCGTGTTAGCGCTCAAAGACTCCCTACCCCTATTGGCGGCCGATTATCTCGCCTGTGACAGTGGCACCAGTCTGTGGGAACGCACCGACACGGGGTATGTGCCTTGGCTCCAATGGATGAGCCTGATGAATAATGGCTGGAATCGTACCTGGATTGAAAACTTAGCAAAGAGTTATGGCTTGGATGAACAAGCTCCAGCCCACCAAACGCCCTTTAAGTGTAGTTACTACCTCAGCCCTGATCGCGCAGCCCACATCCTCGATGCCCTAAGAGAACAAGCGGAAGCCGTGGGGGCCCACGTGCATTACAAGGCGGGTTTTTTAGATCTTTTAGCTACCGATACGGCCGAAGTGTTGGATTACCTAAGCACCAACCTCAAGATCTCCATAGACCATACGGTGATCTGTCATGACGGTACGGCCTACCCCATACCCCTAAATGTCAAAAGTATCCTTATGCCCAATGCCACGACGGATCAACATGCAGGGGGCATTTTTCAGGCCCAGCACCCCTATGCCCAAGGGATCTTGGATGGCTTAAAGTTTTGGGGGTTGGTCTCCTAGTTTCTTTTCACGGAAACTAGCCCATAGCAGACAGGCTACCCCTAAGTTGATGGCAATATCGGCAATATTAAACACGGGAAATTGGATCAATCGGAAGTCGATAAAATCCACCACTTCTCCCGTTAGTACCCGGTCAATACCATTGCCGATAGCGCCCCCTAGAAGCAGACCATAGCCTAGGGCCTCAAGCCGGAGCAGGGAAGGACCGAGCAGCCCATAGAGGGCAATGCCCACACTGACCAGTATCGAGATCCAAGGCAAAATACTGCTTCCTTCGGTGGCAAAAAGGCTAAAGGCCGCGCCTCGATTGGTAACGAAGGTGAGGTGCAAGACCCCAGACCAAAGCGGGATCGTTTCCCCCAAATCTAAATTGCGGCTGACCACATACTTTGTCAGCCCATCTAGGATCAGTGCCACCAGTGCCCCGGTCCAAAGCAGGCCATTTTTCACTGACCGTCGCCACTTGTGGTGTAGCCCAAACGGATCAGGGCATCCCGGCAATCTTGCTGTACCCCAAGCTCAGGATCATTAAGGGCTTGCACTAGGATCTGTACTGCCCGAGGGTCTGACAACTGGCCTAGGGCCCAAGCACAGTTGGCCCGTACCGCTGGATTAGGATCGCTCAGGAGGGTTTCACCCAACACCAAGAGGGCTTGGGGGTCTTCTAGTTGGCCCAGGGCGCTAGCACTCCACAGTCGAACGGCCTCGGTGTCATAGCGTAAAGTCAAGATCAAGGGGGCTAAGGCCCGTCGGTCTTGGCAATTTCCCAAGGCCCAAGCTGCGCCCTTGCGCACATAGTCACTAAAGCTATCAAGACAGCGGATCAAAGGTTCCACCGCCAGGGCGTGGGGATTACGGCCTAAGGCATAGGCGGCACTAATTTGAACCAATAAACAAGGATCACTTAATAATTCGATTAGGCGGGGGATCGCACGGGCCTCTTCTAATTCAGAAAAATGGCGAGCCGCCTGCATCCGCTCTTGGATCGTCGGAGCATAAAGATCGCTTAAAAGTTGCTCCACATCGACCGGCTCAACTGCTACTAGCTCCGGGAGGGCCATAGCCACTTCCACCACCGTATCTAGGGCGGTTTCTTCTAGCTCTTCCAGGACAGCAGTGATCTCGGACATTTTTTTATTGTAAACTTTGGACCAGTACTTTTTCTAAAAACCCTATGTCCCAACTTACTTTTGAAGAAGCGCAAGTTATTGCTACTGCCCTGATCCCCCGCTTGGCCCAAGAGGCCGCGGCCTATCGGGATCTAGCGCAGTTACTCGCAACACCCCAGGGGGCTAGGGGCTTTTTTGTGGTTTTTTTAACGAGTACCGATTCCATAGCGGATCAGCCCCCGACTCCGTTGATTCAAGTTTTGGCCCAGGCCCCAGACCCGGTACCCGAACTTTTGGTCAAAAATCTAGTTATGTCCACGGCCATGATCCTGCACCATGAGCAGACAGGTCAGGCAGCACAAGCTGAGGGATCACAACAAGTAGCCCGCCGTAGCCAGCTTTTGATCCAACAGCTACCCGCTTGTCAAAGCATTATTAAACTAATGTATGAGGCGCTCACAGCCCAGACCGGACCCTATCATGCTTTTTTAAACCGTTGGGGCTATACGCTCCTGCAACGACAGGCCCAGATCCAAGCCCTTCGACCCCTCATAATAGAAGGGGTCTAGTGCAAGCAGGCTCGCATGAAAAAACGCCTCCTGATTTTAATGGGCGTACTGGGTAGTGGCCTAGTGCTTTGGCTCCCCCGTTGGATCAGCGCCCAAACGGAACCTACAACCGTGCGTTTTAGCCTACCGGAAGCCGCTGTAGTCACCGTAGTAATCGAAGATAGCCAAGGTAAGCGGGTCCGCAACTTGATTCGTGCCCAGCCCTTACGTGCCGGTCGCCATGCGATTCCTTGGGATGGCCTGAGTGACCAAGGGGAGTCAACAAAAAATCAACCCCTACCCAGTGGAACATACCGTGTACGCGGGATCTACCATAGACCTTTAGACCTACGCTATGAATTTAGTGTCTATAGCAACGGTAATCCGCCTTGGCCCACCCCTGACAATAGGGGCCACTGGACCGCTGATCACACGCCCCCTAGCGCAGTTGTTTATATTCCTGAGCAAAAACAAATTTTAGTTGCCAGCTATGTGGCTGAAGATGGCAGTGGTCTGGCCTGGCTCGACATCACAGGTAAAAAGATCCGGGGACAACGGGGCTTGGGGGGGCCTTGGACCGGGGCATCCTATTTAGCCCGCGACCGGGATCAAAGCCAAATCTATGCCGCGTCCTTTTGGGAAAATAAGGTTTCTATTCATGCGGTCAGGCCCCAGGGCGGACGCCTAGTGGGAACGATCCCCTTGGTAAGCAAAGAGAGCCCCACGGCGCTGACGGGCTTAGCGGCTGATCGGGGCCAGATTGTAGTTAGTTTAGCCAAAGAGCAAAAATTAATCTTGATCGATAGTCAAAATGGCGCCACCCTACAACGATTTGATCTGGCTGATCCCAGAGGCGTAGCCTTTGATCCCCAAGGGCGGATCTTGGCCTTGAGTGGTAAACAACTGGTTCGCCTAGAAGGCAGTAAAGTGGTTCCTCTGATCCGGGGCCTCGAAGACCCCCAACAGATCCTAGTTAGCGATCAAGGAGAACTGTATATCAGTGATTGGGGCAAAAGCCACCAAGTCAAGGTCTTTAGCAGCTCCGGTCAGCTCCTGAGAACCGTGGGTACCGCCGGGGGTGCAGTTACGGGTGTCTACGATCCGACACGGATGCATCGTCCCCGGGGAATGACCCTGACCCCCCAAGGGGACCTCTGGGTTGCTGAAGCTTCCTATACCCCTAAGCGATTGAGTGTCTGGAATAAGGGCAAATTTCGTCAAGGGTTCTATGGTCCACCTAAATACGGTGGGGGCGGGACCATTGATCCGGTCGACCCAACCCGTTTTTATTACGCCGAAGAAGATACCTTGGCTAAAAATGGGGGGCTTGAATTTAAACTCAATTGGCAAAAGGGTACGGCGCAACTAGCCCGGATCTATTCCTTACCCAGTACCCAAGCCGTCACCCTTCCTGGCAGCGCACCCCAGACGCCCCTTTATGTGCAAGGTCGCCAATACATGACCAATGCCTTTAGCAGTTATCCCATCGGCGGGGCGGCGATTGCGGGGCTTTGGTTAATGGAAGGAGGACGCGCGCGACCCATCGCGGCCCTAGGCCAAGCCAATAACTGGGATCTTTTGAAAACCCCCGCTTTTCGGGCCCAGATGCCTGAGGGCGTTGATCCCACCCGTCGTAAATGGGAGAAAGCCCACACCGTCTTTTTTGCCTGGAGCGACCGCAATCATGATGCCCAGATCCAACCTGTCGAGGTTACCTATAGCCGTTATTTGGGGGGCGGGGTAAATTTTAGCCCTGACTTGAGCGTTTATAGCTCCGGTAATTTCATTTTTAAACCCACCGGCTTTACGTCCCAGGGCGTGCCTCTTTATGACCTTAATCAAGGTCAACCCATTGGCGATTTAGAACGCAAATCCGCCGATGACCGCGAGGTTTTAGGCATCGGGAGTTGGACGATTGCGACGGGGGGACCGCTTAAAGGGTTTCAAAAGGGAAAAGCCCTCTGGAACTATCCCAACCTGTGGCCCAGCCTATCTGCTTCGCAAAAAGCACCGCGGCCCAAAGATCCGGGAGATTTGATCGGTACAACCCGACTTTTAGGCCCCGCTTTTACCCTGGGCCAGGAAACCCTTTGGGCCATCAATGGCAATAAAGGCAACATCTACCTGTTTACCCAAGACGGCTTGCTCGTGGAAACTTTGTTCAAAGACCAGCGTGAGGCCAACCAATGGGGGCTTGCCCAAGCCCAACGCGGTATGTCCCTCAATAACATCAGCAATGGTGAGGAAAATTTTTGGCCGACCATCACCCGGACTAAAGACAATAAGGTCTATTTAGTAGCAGGCTACTCCAGCTTGATCCGCATAGAAGGGTTAGAGACGATCAAGCGACTCCCCGATCAGACGCTCCGTTTAGGCGGCGGTAATGCCAGCCAACCAGGCGCCACCTCCCAGCCTGCACCACGTGATCAGGCCACCGTAGCCCTGCGGGCCCAACCCCCTGTCGTAGATGGCAAGCTCAATGAATGGCGCGATAGCCCGTGGCTAGATCTACCCAACGGGGCTAAGGGGAGTGTTGCCATAAGTGGCGGCAGGCTGTATGCCGCGTTTCAAACCCAAGAACCCCAACTTTTAACCAATACCGGCCAAGACCCTTATATCCTCTTTAAAACCGGCGGGGCCTTAGACCTGATGCTGGGTACAGACCCCCAGGCCAATCGCAAACGGACCCAGCCTGTACCCGGAGATCTACGACTTTTGGTAACTGTTGTCAAAGGGCAGCCCAAGGCCATGCTCTATGATGCTGTGGTTCCAGGGACCACCAATCCGGTGCCCTTTAGTTCGCCCTCACGGACGGTGTATATCGACCGGGTGGATGAGGTAAGTGATGGGGTTACTTTGGCTCAGGATGGTACAGGTAATTTTGAATTTTCGATTCCCCTCCAGACGTTGGGGTGGTCACCCCGCGCGGGACAAACCTTTAAAGCCGATCTGGGCATCCTCCGGGGTCGTCAGGGTAAAACTGTCGAACGGATCTATTGGCATAACCGCAATACGGGCCTAGTGAGTGATATTCCTGGGGAGGCCATGCTGACCCCTGATCAATGGGGACTATGGCGTATCGAAGGCCCTTAACTTGAGAAAAACTTAATAAATAGACTAATATTAAAACAAAGCCCTTTTTCGTAATGTGCCCATGTCCCTTGCTGGACTTACCGCCTACGATACCGCACTAATTAGTCGGTATTTTAATTGGCGGCCTTGGTTGCCTCTGTGGCGTTTCATTCAAGTCAGTTTGCGGTTTATCTTTTTTTTGGGGGCGTTGCGCCTAGACCACTGGCTAGCTCCTGAAGGTCAAAACCGCCCTAAACGCGCTTCACAATTGCGACAAATGCTAACAGAACTGGGTCCAGGCACGATTAAGATCGGTCAAGCGCTTTCTACGCGTCCCGATCTCGTCCCCGCCTACTATATGGAAGAGCTGACCAAGCTCCAAGATAATTTACCCCCCTTTGATTCTCAAGTAGCCCGCAAGACCCTAGAAGACGAACTGCAAGCACCCTATACCAACTTTTATCAAAAATTTGACTGGCAACCGGTAGCAGCGGGTAGTTTAGGCCAAGTACACAAGGCCCGTCTAATCACCGGTGAAGAAGTTGCCGTCAAGATCCAGCGCCCTAATTTGGTTTCGAGTTTAGCCCTTGATTTATTTTTATTGCGTCGCTTGGCCCTGTGGTTTGGAGCCTATTTACCTTTGAATTTAGGCTTTAACTTAGATCTCATCGTCGATGAATTTGGATCTAAAATTTTTGAAGAAATTAACTATATTAAAGAAGGAAAAAATTGTGAGCGGTTTGCCCGTTATTTTGAAGGAGACCCACGGGTATTCATTCCCAAGATCTATTGGCAGGCCACAACCCAGAGGGTTCTGACCCTTGAGTGGATCAATGGGATCAAGCTTACGGATATTAAGAGAATTAAAGCTGCTAATTTAGATGAATCCCAATTGATCCGGATTGGGGTTGAATGTGGGCTTAAGCAGTTATTGGAATTTGGGTTTTTCCATGCGGATCCCCACCCTGGAAACTTGTTTGCCCTGGCTGATGGTCGCATTTCATATATAGATTTTGGGATGATGGACCAGCTTTCTGAAGACAATAAAGAATATTTAATTGGTGCCTTAGTCCATCTTTTAAATAAAGAATACGATCTGCTCTGTATTGACTTTCAACACTTGGGATTTCTGGCTCCCAATGCCGATATGAGCGTAATTGCCCCAGCCTTAGAGCGGGTGCTGGGCGATCTTTTTGGGGCTAAGGTTTCCCAGGTTAATTTCAAAGCCGTAACCGATCAATTTTCAGATCTTGTATTTGATTATCCTTTTCGGGTCCCAGCCCAATTTGCGCTGATCATTCGTTCGTTAGTAACCCAAGAAGGGGTAGCCCTTTCGCTAGATCCTGATTTTCAGATCCTCAGGGTCGCCTATCCCTACGTTGCCAAACGGCTTTTAACCGATGAATCCCCCCGCCTACGCAAACGTCTATTTGAAATTCTCTTTAAAGGGGGTATTTTTCAGTGGAACCGGCTGGAAAATCTGATCACCATTGCCGGAAACTCTGGGGGAAGTTTAGACCTTGTACCCACGGCCCGTTTAGGTCTACGGTATCTGTTATCCATTGAAGGTAAACCCCTTAGGGACCGCCTGGTCATTGCCTTAACCCAGGGAGACCGCTTGCATACCCGCGAAGTAACCCGTCTTTGGGAGATGTTGGCTCCGCAACTTGAAGTGCGCGATCTGGCGCAACAGTTGATCAGCGAGGTGTGGAGTACTACCCAGGCACGGGCCATTGAGGCCCTAGCGCGGCGTTAGACGAGACTATCACGAGGACGTGGGCCATGCCCCAAATTTTGATCAGTGGTACCGATACTGGGGTAGGAAAATCGACCCTAGCTATGGCCTTGACCGCCTATTGGCAAGCCTATCGTCCAGAGTCCGTAGGATTAATGAAACTGTTGTCCTGTGGACCGGATGACCCAGAACGCTATCAGCAAATTTTGTCCCTTGATCAGCCTTTAGCAACGATTTGTCCCCTTGTTTTTGAGGCCCCCGTCGCGCCCCCCTTAGCCGCAGATCTGGCCGGATCCACCATAGATTTAGGACTGATCTGGCAAAATTTAGCGCACTTATCTGAGATCAAAGACTGGGTCTTTATCGAAGCGGTCGGGGGCCTAGGCTGTCCCTTGACCTGGGAATATACCGTCGCTGACTTGGCCCACGATTGGCGGCTACCCGTGATTTTGGTAGCCCCGGTGCGTTTAGGAACGTTTGGTCAAGTCATAGCCCATGCCCGGTGGGCCAAAAGTCTTGGCCTACGCGTCTTGGGTATTGTGCTTAATCCTGTACATTTGGTCTCGCCAGAGGAAGCGTTACTTTGGGCAGCCCCTGGCCCTTTGGCTCATTTGAGCGGCGTACCTGTTTGGGGAAGCCTACCTTTTTTGACGACCTGGACCCCACAGACCTTAGCCCAGGGCGCTGCTGGCCTAGATCTGGAGTACCTTTTAACGTGGAGCGGGGCCCGATAGTGGCTTCCTTAAACGGGCGGCGCGGCCGATTTAGGGGTTCACTTTGCAAAACCCTTAGGGTATAGGTAAGGGGATTAGGGGTCGGGTTCTCAAACTCCAACAGCAAAGTTACGGTACTCTCTGCGTCAAGGTTGATAGGATCGAGGGCTACTAAAACTCCACCGGTATCGGGAGCTACACTCGCTGCCCCCACTACGATAGCACCGGGGGTCAAACCATCAATTCCTAAGTACAACGGCCCGGTTATTTCGCTGCCCGTCGTATTTCGCACCGTAACTTGTTGCCGGACCCTGGCACTGTTGATAAATCCGCCGCGACTGATTTGCCCGGTCACCTGATTGAGATATTGATCCCGGAGTCGGGCGACATATACGATCGCGTTGGTGGTGGGGTTTTCAAATTCAAGGGTAATCCCAGGGGAGGCCAGTCCATTGGCCAATATTACCCCTGGTTTGAGGGCCAAGATCAATGGGTCGCGCGCGCGCGTTGTGCCCTGGGTAGGTGTTTTGAGCGTGACCCCAGGGGTAAGGTTCTCCAGGGAAAGGTAAAGAGGTCCCACTAAGTCTTGACCAGAGGTATTGATCACCGTAAGTTGTTGACGAACCACCGTCGTATCAACAAGACCACTGGTTGTAACATTGACCGAATCGCTAATATTAGTAACCGTGGGTGGCCCTGTAATCTCTAATGTAACCACTACCGTTGGAACCGTAACGTCTCTACCCGTAAGTCCCAGAACCAATTCATAGACCCCAACGGGCGTACTAGAAGTCGTGGTGATCGAGAGTACCGTACTGGTAATGAAGGTACCGGTAGTCTTCGGGGGCAAGCCCCGAACAAAGGGCGTCAACGGTCCAATAAACCCATCCCGATCAACCACTAGGCCATAGCCAATAGTTTTTCCTTGACGGGTGGAGCGTGTGGTTGGTTCAACGGTAAAGGTTGGATTAATAGGAACCGCAACGACAAAGCTCTGACTACTAACCCCTGTACCGGTGGGGGTGATCACCGTAATCGGCCCTGTGGTAGCGCCGACAGGAACTGTGGCGGTCAAGCGTCCATTGGCTTCGACAGCAAAAACAGCCTCAAGGCCATTGAATTGAACCGAAGTTGCCCCGATAAACCCACTGCCAAAGACCGTTACAACCGTACCTTCAGGCCCATTATTAGGCGAGAAGGAAGTAATAATGGTTCCTAAATCTTGACTGGAGTTGTTGAGCAGTACGGTGACCGTGTCACTATTTAAGTTAGCAACCGCTAGATCCAAGTCCGTATCTGCATCTAGGGGCGCGGCAACCACTGCGACGGGCTGAATTCCTACGGGAAAAACCACCGCCGGATCAAAAGTGCCGTTACCACGGTTGAGGAGTACGGCAACGGTATTTTCCAAGCGGATCGTAGTAATGATGTCTTGATCGCCATCGCCATCCACGTCATCGCTGGTTACGCCAAAGGGACCATTGCCCGCAATGTAATCAACCTTGGTGGCTAACGTACCACTGCCATTGTTCAACAGCACAGAGACGGTATTCAAACCTTTATTCGCCGTAATGACATCGTTATCCCCGTCCAGATCGACATCACTTAGCACAATAGAGGCCGGATCAGGGCCAGTGCCAAACTTGCTAGAAAGAAGGAACGTACCGTCTCCATTGTTAAGTAAGATCGTGACCCCGTCTTCGCTATCGGTGTCTGAATCCGTAGCCACGATAATATCCAAGAAATTATCTTGATTGAGTAGCCCCACCTGGATCGCAACTAGGGTATCGCTTACGGGAATGGTAATTGGCGCGGCAAACGTCCGGTCCCCATTACTAAGGACAATGGTTACCGAATCAGACACAAGGTTTACGGTGACTAAGTCAGGAATGCCATCGTTATTGAGGTCACCACTGCTAATCCCCGTTGGTCTGGTGATCACATCCCCATTGTCAAGGGGTAAGGATAATCCCGCCGCAAAAGTTCCATCACCATTGTTAAAGAGAACCGTAACCGTATCCGTCTCAAAATCTGCCGTAACCAGATCAATAGCACCGTCTTGATCAAAATCGGCGGCGGCTAGGGAAATTGAAGTACTTCCCGCCAAATAGTTTACGGACGGAAGAAACGTTCCGCTGCCATCATTAAGCAAAACAGAGACGTTATCGCCCACTTGGTTGGCGGTGGCAAGGTCAATGAAGCCGTCACCATTTAAGTCCGCTTTAATCAGCCCTGTGGGAACCGAGCCAACTTCATAGTCCTTATCCCGAACAAAAAAGATATTGGAAACAAAGAAATCAGCTGGGCTTGTTGCGACACCACTAGGGGTAGTCACTTCAATGCGACCAGATGTGGCTCCCGTAGGAACAGCCGTAGTGATCTGCGTATCCGTATTCACCGTAAAAGTGGCCGCAATCCCGTTAAAAGTAACTGCGGTTGCCCCAGTAAAATTAGTCCCCAAGAGGACTACTTCCGTATCCACAAGCCCTGCGGTTGGCGTAAAGCTGGTGATCAACGGCGTACTTTGACCCGTTATGTTACGAATTACCGTCAGGTTATTGGCATCAAAGTTAGCGGTGATCACATCGGTATCCCCATCCCCATCCATATCCACAGCCACCACATCTACCGGACCACTGGGAACTAGGGTGTTGAGGGAAGGCACACTAAAGGTTCCATCACCATTGCCAAAGATGACCGAGAATTGACCATCTTGATCAAAGGAAAAACCGCCATTAGCGGTAATAATATCGAGTATGCCATCGCTATTGATGTCTGCGATATCGAGACCCACGGGGTCTTTAGCGACTTGATAGCTATTGGGTGAACCAAAGGTAGCATTCCCGTTACCTAGTAAAACAAAGACATTGCTAGAGGCTTGATCCGTAATAGCAACGTCTAACGTACCATCTGCGTTTAGATCGCGGAGCAAAAGGGCATAGGGATTACTCCCTGAAACAATCGTTAAACGTGTTGAATTACCAAACGTCCCATCCCCATTATTTAAAAGAACTGAAATTGTCCCGTTATCAACATCGGCCGTAACCAGATCTAGGTCTCCATCCCCATCTAGGTCTCCGGAGGCTAAATCGTTAGGTCCAAGGCCCACTAAAATAGGGTTGCCTAAAATCGTAAAAGCGGCTGCGCCATTATTGAGGAAAATAGAAACGGTGTTTCTATCTAAACTGGTAAAAGCTAAATCTTGATCCCCATCCCCATCAAAATCAGCACTGTTAATGCCAGAAATAAAAGTACCTAGGGCACTTGATGACCCGGTGATCCGACGGGGCGTAAATACCCCAGCGCCGTCATTTAAGAGGATATAAAACTGACCACTGAGCCCAGAAGTGGTCACCGCCAAGTCTAGGTCACCATCTTGGTCTAAATCTGTCGCGACCATAGCACTGGGTTGAAGACCTACCAAAAGGGTAGCGGGAGTACCTAAGGTGGCATTGCCGTTGTTGAGCAAAACCGTGACGGTACTAGAGTCAAAGTTAGCAGTGGCTATATCCGCAGCCCCATCTCCATTGAAATCCCCTTGCACTAGGGCAATAGGTCCATCTCCAATGGGGTAATTAACTCCTGGTGAAAATGCTACCTGTGCTTGGACTGGCAGACCTATGGCTATCAGCAGACTCAACCAAGGGAATACAAAAGTGAGGAGTGAGGGGATCCGCATTCGTATAGCTCTAGATACACGCCTAGTTAGATTTACACAAAATGGCGGTAAAAGAAAGAGGGGAGCTACGAGTAAACATTTAGTTACTGCAATAAAGGCTTTATTTTAGCCAGATCCTTATCCTAAAGGGGTTCTAGGTCTATTTGTTAATATTTAATGCCCTAAAAACAAAAGATTCACACACTCTGTTTCTAGGGTCAGATCAATTACAGGGAGCATCTTCAGTGTTAAAAGACTGCTTTAAACTAAGAAGACCCGCTCAAAAAAATTTATGCCTTCTGATCCACAACTTTTGGCTTTAGATTTTGATGGGGTAGTCTGTGACGGTATGGCAGAGTATTTTCACACTGCCTGGGGTGCCTATCGCACCCTGATCCCCGATTCCCAGGCGTCCCCTGACTTAGCCGCTAAATTTGCCCGTCTGCGCCCGGTGGTAGAAAGCGGCTGGGAAATGCCTTTGGTGATCCACGGTTTATGCCTAGGTTTCCCAGAAGAGACTTTACTAAACGCATGGCCCAGTTATCGGCTCCAAATTGAACAAGACGTGGGGCTGACCCCCCTGCACCTAGCCCAAACCCTAGATCATGTGCGTGACCGTTGGATCCAAGAGGATTTAGCGGGGTGGCTTAGTTTACATCGCTTCTACCCTGGGGTCATCCAACGGCTACAAACGCTACAGATGGCGACAGATGTGATGATCGCGATCATTACCACCAAAGAAAAACGTTTTGTCGAACAACTCCTTGCCGCCGCAGGGGTCCACTGCCCGCTAATTTTCGGGAAAGAAACGAAACAATCCAAAGCCACTACCCTCCAAGAACTGCAACAGCATTTAGGGATCGACCGCATCTGGTTTGTTGAAGACCGCCTCCAGACCCTCCAAGGGATCACCCAGGTACCTAAACTCAGTGCGCTGCGCTTATTCTTAGCTGATTGGGGGTACAACACCCCGGCGGAACAAGCCACAGCCCACCGTGGTTCCCGCATTCAACTGCTCAGCTTAGACCAGTTTGTACTGGACTTTACCCAATGGCCCTAGAGCTTCCGCTATAGTATTCTTTTTAGCGGAGTAGACCCTTGGCGCACCACGTTACCCTGATCCCCGGCGATGGCATTGGCCCCGAAGTTACCCAAGCCATGGTCACTGTTTTAGAAGCGACCGCCGTTAAATTTAACTGGGAACAACAGGAAGCCGGCATTGATGCGCTTAGCCAATTTGGTACCCCTTTACCCGAAGCAACATTAGCGTCTGTCCGCCGCACCGGAGTCGGGATCAAAGGCCCCACTACTACTCCCGTGGGCACGGGGTTTCGTTCGGTGAACGTCGCCCTACGCTTAAGCTTAGACCTCTATGCCAACCTGCGCCCCGCCCGCAGTATGGTGGGTGTCAAGTCGCGTTTTAGCGATATTGATCTGGTTATTGTTCGCGAAAACACCGAGGATCTCTATGCTGGCATTGAATTCGAGGCGACTAAGCCCCAAACCCTAGAGGTGATTGAGTACCTACGGACCGCGTCGGGCAAAAAAATTCCCGATAGTGCCGGGATCACGATCAAACCCATTAGTCCTGAGGCCAGTGAACGCATTGTGCGTTTTGCCTTTGAATATAGCCTCCGCCACGGACGCAAAAAAGTTACCGCCGTGCACAAGGCCAACATTATGAAATACACCGATGGGCTTTTTCTAGAAGTCGCCCGCCGTGTAGCTGCCGAGTATCCGGGGATCATTTTTGAAGACCGGATTGTAGATAATATGTGTATGCAATTGGTTCAAAAACCAGAGCTTTACGATGTACTGGTGTTGCCTAACCTGTATGGAGATATTATTTCCGATCTAACCGCCGGTTTGATCGGGGGGCTTGGGGTCGCTCCTGGGGCTAACATGGGCCAGGATATTGCCGTGTTTGAGGCGATTCACGGCTCAGCGCCCAAGTACGCGGGTCAAGATAAAGTAAATCCTACGGCGCTAATTATGTCCGGAGCCTTACTCCTTAAGTATCTAGGAGAAGAACAGGCTGGGGCAAAAGTTGAAGCGGCGGTGGCAGAGGTAATCCGTGAAGGCCAATTCGTAACCTACGATCTAGCCGCACCTGGGGTACCTGCGGTGGGCACTCAGGCCATGGCTCAAGCCATTGCCCTTAGGATTCAAACGCTTTAGCTTTGGCGTTCGCTAGGCTGTTTTTCAACGGGGGCTTCGGTGGTAGCTTTTTCTTCTACTTCCTTGACGCCCTCTTTGAACCCGCGTAGGGCTCTACCAATGGAGCTGCCGAGTTCTGGCAACTTGGAGGGGCCAAAGAACAATACCGCAACACCCAGGATCACAAGCGCCTCAGTCGGTCCAAGATTGAACATGGCAATTTCCTCTTAATACTTCTATTGTTACACGCTCTCTCCTTTAAGGGGTACTCGCTATTTTGCCTGAGTAGATTCACTAAGAGACAACGCTTTAACGTACTAATTGCGCGCTAAAAGCAATTTTTTGGACGGTTTTACAGTTTTTCGTAGGTAAAACTAGGTATAACTGACTAGCTCATGGGTCTGCATGAAGAAGTATGCGGTATTATTGAGAAGTGACTATTCGTCCTACAAAAGCTTTACACAAGCAGGACAAGCTAATGACGTCCAGAGTACTTATTGTTGACGACGACCCAGCCATCCTAGAACTAGTCTCGATTAATCTTGAATTGGTCGGATGTGAAGTTTGTCGCGCTGGAGATGGGGTAAAAGGGCAAGCAATGGCGATGCAGCTTTTGCCTGACCTCGTGATCTTAGATCTAATGCTCCCCAATGTAGATGGATTTACGGTCTGCCAACGGCTACGCCGCGACGAGCGTACTAAAAATATCCCTTTGCTCATGCTCACTGCACTTTCAGGTATCCGGGACAAAGTTGAAGGCTTTAATGCCGGAGCCGATGATTACCTGACCAAGCCCTTTGAAATTGAGGAGCTTTTGGCTAGGGTACGGGCCTTACTGAGACGGGCTGACCGATTGCCTGCCAACTCTGGGCATACCGAGATCCTTTCGTTTGGTCCCTTGACCCTGATTCCCGAACGCTTTGAAGCCATATGGTTCGGACAGACTGTCAAACTGACCCATTTAGAATTTGAACTCATTCATTGCTTGCTTCAACGCCACGGTCAGACCGTAGCCCCTAGCGAGATCCTGAAGGAAGTCTGGGGTTACGACCCAGATGATGATATCGAGACTATTCGCGTACATATTCGTCACCTCCGGACTAAATTAGAACCCGATCCCCGTCACCCTAATTTCATTCGCACGGTCTATGGGGCTGGCTACTGTTTAGAATTGCCCTTTTCCTACACTAATGAGGCCAATTCGGCTGAATAAAGCGTTAAGTTTCGGGGATCATTAATATAAACTAAAAATTTTATAGAGCATAAAATGGCTGGGGATCGCTTGAGTGTAGAGCATTTCCCCGTTTGAGACCTATTTTCAGGAGGTTATGGTACAAAGCAGCAGGTTAATGGCTTGGATGCAGTTAGCGGACATTCTTCCCTGTGGTCTGGTGGTTACGGATTTGAGGGGTTATGTACTGTTGTGGAATCACTATATGGCAGAAATCACGGGTCTGGGCGCACAACAAATGCACGGGGAGCTAATTTTTCAGTGGTTCCCAGAATTAGAAACAGTCGCCGTCAATGCGCGGGTTCCCTTTTCTCGTAACAATCGGCAATTGTTTTTACAAACCCGTAGTCAGTCCCTTGATCAGGGGCACATGTGGACTTTTTTGTCTGAGGTAGAACCCAGAAAAATAGATTTTGCCTCGGTAGTCTCCCACGAGTTACGAATTCCCCTGACCTCGATCAAAGGATTTGTGGATACCCTATTGCGGTCTCGGGATCAACTCAATGAAGAACAGCAGGTCCGTTTTTTAACGATCATCAAAAATCAAGCCGACCGTTTAACCCGTCTGGTGGAAGATATTTTATTGATGTCTCAGGCCCAATCGGATTATCCGCCCGATATTATTAATCCTGTAGCTATAGAACCTGTACTCCGGCGTATTCTTGAAAACTTGCCCAGCCAATGCGGGGATCATCCCGTAATCTGGGAAGTACCGGAAGATTTACCGGTTGTGTGCGCCGATGAGGATCGTTTAGAACAAATTTTTCTCAATCTTTTAGATAATGCCTTTAAGTACTCTCCTCAAGGTAGCCCTGTTACGGTCCGGGCTTGGATAGATTCTACGTTTGTCGCCGTGGCGGTTCAAGACCAAGGCATGGGCATCAGCCCTGATTCCTTAGACTGGATCTTTGATCAGTTTGCCCGCGTCGAAAAAACTAACGCCACGGTGGGGTCCGGGCTGGGGCTTTATATCACCCGTTCTTTAGTGGAAAGCCTGGGTGGACAGATCAGTGTCCAGAGTATTGAGGGCCAAGGCAGTACGTTTACGGTTTTGATCCCCATTATTTGCCCGGTAAGAGTTCCTCCAGGGCGTCCAATAAATGATCCCCCATTGCCTGACAACCCACCTGAGTCATACCCGCCGTTGTAATATCACCGGTACGAAACCCTAAGTCCAAAACCCGGTCTACCGCTTGTTCAATGATCCGGGCCGCTTGGGTTTGACCTAGGGCGTACTCCAAGAGCATTGCGCCCGAGAGTACCTGCGCTAAAGGATTAGCCAGATCTTTTCCTGCAATATCGGGGGCAGAGCCGTGGACGGGTTCAAAAACGCCAGGCCCATCCCCTAAAGAGGCTGAAGGGAGCATACCAATCGATCCGGTGAGCATGGCAGCTTGGTCGGAGAGAATATCCCCAAATAAGTTACCCGTCAGGATCACATCGAACTGTTGGGGCCAGCGAATGAGCTGCATGGCGGCATTATCTACATAGAGATGCTGGAGATTCACTTCAGGGAAATCGGCAGCTACTTCGATCACAATTTCACGCCAGAGCCGGGAAACTGCTAAGACATTGGCTTTGTCAACGGAAACTACATGTTTGCGCCGTAGCATTGCTGCTTGAAAGGCAACTTGGGCGATGCGGCGGATCTCGGATTCGGTATAGATCATGGTGTTAAAGCCCTGGCGCTCCCCATCTACGGTCGTGATCCCCTGGGGTTGACCAAAATAAATACCGCCGGTGAGTTCGCGGACGACTAAAAGATCAACTCCGCCCACGATTTCAGGCCGTAAAGAAGAAGCCCCGATCAACTGGGGGCGCACTTTAGCCGGACGTAGATTAGCATATAGCCCTAAATTCTTTCTTAGCCCCAAAAGACCTTGTTCAGGGCGTTTCGGGCCTTGGTCCCATTGGGGTCCACCTACAGCCCCCATAAAGACAGCGCTGCTTTGGCGACAAAGGGCTAGGGTTTCAGGCGGGAGTGGATCTCCCGTTAAATCAATGGCTGCGCCCCCAAAGGGTGCTTCGGTAAAAACAAGATCTAGATCAAAAGCCCGACCAACACGGTGCAGCACCGCACAGGCTACGGTCATGATCTCTGGCCCGATCCCGTCGCCGGCCAATACTGCTACTTGATGTGTCCCCATGATTCCCCATTGTGCGGATCAAATTTTAGCGTGAACTAGTGGCTTAGCTCATCATTTGTGGAGGTTGATGGATCTTTGCACTGTACTGAGTACTGGTGAAGACTGAGTTAGAGGAAGATCGATGTATAAAATCGACAAGTTGACCAATAAAGAGAGGCGTGATAGCTTTGACGCATCTGAATTATGTTGATCACATGATAAAGCGCTTAGTAAATTTTCTGCTTACCTTAAGAGGAGATATATGAAAAGCCAAAACTTTGAGTTTTCTTCCAGCCATGCGATCGATAAAAGGCTAGACGATGCTCATGAATTTTATTTCAATATTCTTGATCTAGAAGAACAACCTTTATTCATATCTGATGAAGCAACGATATTTGATATTTCTAGTAATAGTGAGGAATCTCTTATTGAAAAATGTTTTGTTTATTATAGGGTAAAGCTAACTCGTGAACAGCTTACTTTTCCCTTCTGGCAAGTTCTGGATCTTTTAAGAAAGAATCACAACCATAATTAACGAAATAATTTGAAGGGTGTTTACTATGGCTAGGTTTCTAAAAATTTTATTGATTTGGCTTCAGTGTCTCTTGATGACACTGCCTACTGGTTTGCCGAATTTTTTCATTGGTGTTCCCCCTGTCTTTGCCGACTCAGGCGAGAAACCCATTGATCAACTTAGACCTGGTGATCTTGTCCTCTCGCGTAATGAGCAAACCGTGGAGCAACGCTATCAACCAGTCACGCAAACCTTCGCTGATCCAAAAGATGAGATCTATGATCTGACTTTAATGCGATCCGATGGCACCCAAGAGATCCTTGGGGTTACAGCCAACCACCCCTTCTGGAAAAAAGATCAGGGCTGGATCGAAACCGATCTACTCAGATCGGGGGATCTTGTCCAGGGTAAGGACGGTACTTGGATCACGATCAGGGGTTTGACGATCCGGGT
>JANNOF010000336.1:0-6339 GCA_031398925.1 Gloeobacteraceae cyanobacterium SOY_34_metabat_371
GCCCGGATCGGGAGGATCAGGATCATTTAGTTTTCAAGGTGCTGGTGATCAGATTTTGCTATGCAAATCCTACTGGATCAAAGAGCTGGTAAATAGATTTTAGAGCGGCAAAACGTGGATGCGTGAGATCTATCTAATTCAGGAGAATAATTTTTAGAAGCTTACTTCCAAAATAGTAATTCTAAAAACTTAAATTTTTATATCAATGTTGGATTCAACGACACCATCATAAATTGCCTCAAGGATTTTGTAAGAAGAAATTACTACTGAATTAAATTCTTGTGTATTAATAAAAGATTCTGAAATATGAACATCATTGCAATGTTTGTATAAAAGCCTTGTCATTCCATCATGATTAACTGCATAAATTTTCCAGTCATCTAGAATATCTACGCCAATATTTAAATCAAATCTCGCGAAAAGTTGAAGATCTTCTTCACTAACAGCCGAATTATCCGAATCTCCATATAAAGAGCAATCGACCTGATTAAAAAAATCTTCCTTAGACAAATTAAAATGAATGTCACTTTCTCTCTGATAAGCATCCGAACAGTAATAACGCATATGTACATAAATATCGCGAATTGAAGTAATAAACTCATAATCCCCAATTTGTTTATTTGCTATCCAGAAACAAAATTGTCCGAAAAGCCAATCACCCTCATGATCCGTTCCGATCTCGGTAGCGATACAAAATCTTCCTCTATTTCCAATTTCCATAAATCTATAACCCCAATTGCTTTAGCACCGGGCCGGGAGCACTATTTCTTTAACTATACCTGAAAGTTGAATTGGCCTATCAATAAGGGATCCAACAGTGTTAAGAATAATACTTCCATCTTCATCAATACAATTGAAGTCAGCATAAATCCTAAGCATGTTTCACCTTATCTGATATGGATTGGGTCTTTGACTAAATATAGTACTAATTAAAACTGCCTGATCATATGCAAGGCATGTGCAGTCTGCTCCAGATAGACCGTGTTCTACAGCTTGATGGAGTCCGTCAATAGATTGAGATGCTTAATGGGTCTTAGGGTACTTTATATTCCGTTTTCTGAGACGACCCCATGATCCCCGTCAAAAAATCAACCCAAGATCACCGCAGTTCCACTGGCGCTCACCATGAGCATATTGCCCCCGGACTCAATGCTAATGGTCTCGTAATCAAGGTCTACCCCAATCACCGCATTGCCGCCCAAATTTTCAGCCTGATCCGCCATCTCTTGGAGGGCAATATCTTTAGCTTTGCGTAGTTCACGCTCATAGGAACCTGAACGACCCCCAATCACATCGCGGATTCCAGCGAAGAAATCCTTAAAAATGTTGGTACCCAAAATAGCTTCGCCGCTGACCAAACCCAAATAACGGGTGATCCGCTGGCCTTCGATGTTGTCAGTAGTAACGATCAACATGAGTTTATCCAAAATGGTAGCCCCAAGGGGATTCGAACCCCTGCACCATCCGTGAAAGGGATGTGTCCTAGGCCTCTAGACGATGGGGCCTTACGCCTTACATATACTACGGTGTGATCCAAGGTAGTGTCAATGGTCGCCCAAGTATGAATAGGTATGCTATCTTTGTTAAGCGGCAATTTTGTAGCAACTATGCCCCTGATCCAAGAGCAAAAACAAGAACTGATCGGCACCTACCAGGTGCATCCCACGGATACTGGATCTAGCGAGGTCCAAGTCGCCCTATTGAGCGGTCGTGTCCAACAATTGACCGAACATCTCAAAGCCCATCCCAAAGATTTCGCCTCCCGCCGGGGCCTGTTGCGGATTATCAATCAGCGCAAGCGCTTGTTGAGCTATATCGCCGAAGGGGATCAGCAACGCTATCAACAGCTTATCGCTCGCCTCGGCTTACGCCGCTAAAAGCGGGTTTCGTACTCAATCGAAAACGACACATCCCGATCAAAGTCAGTCCCCACCCGGAGCTGGACTGTTTCACTTATGCGGTAGCGGACATTTAAACGGGTTGGTTGATTGGGATCGGTAAGATTCTGAGAGATAGAGACTGAAAGTTGTTGGGTTAGATCCTTAGCTACTTCTAGTCCTAACCCAAAACCAATGGCCCCCCGGTTGCCTGGATCCGTGCGCGTAACGGGGCTGATCCGAAATTCATCTAGGCCCAGATTATCCGAAAAGAAATTTTCTAAGGGGCTAAGAATTGGACTCGTTACTATGGAAGCTCCCGTACTAATCAGCGATTGAGTTGCATCTCCCCCTAGCAGCGCAATGATCTCATCCCGTGAGCGGGGGGGCGAACTGCGTAGCTCAATATTTGGTTTACTCGCCCGTCCTGTAACTAGGGCATTGATACGGACTGTCTGCTGCGATCCAAAGGCACTGGGGTTGTTGTTCAGGGTCTTGGTATTGTCGATAGCCGAGGGGGTACCAAAGAAATTTACCTCAGTGGCACGCGCCACTGCCAAAATATCCAATTCCGGATCTAGGCCCAAGTTCCTGCGAAAACGGGCCGTATTAGCCCGGGAGTTATCCAGATAAAAAACCGCTGTAAATAAATTCAACCGTCCCCGGCCTAAGCGAATGGTCCCCTCTGGTTGGATCCGCGCTAAAGTTCCACGCAACGTTAATTCCCCTTGGGTTTCAACCCTGAGGACCGGGGCTTGCTCTAGGGTAAGTCGTTCGCCGAGGACCACCTGTAAATTCAAATTGGGCGAAGCGATCCGTTGGATCGAGGCACTCTCTAAACTTTGATCATCCAGCACCGGAGTCAGGCTAGGACTAAGATCGGGGGCTTTTTTATCCGTACTGGGCAAACTAAAACGCCCATCTTTTAACACCACCCGGCCCCCAAACGTAGGCGATAAGATACTCCCCCCGATCAAAAGCTGTCCTGCGGCTTCCCCTTCATACAGGTCGGGGAGCTTGAGCTTGAGGGCATCAAGGGCTACGGGTAAAGGGGCTAGCCCCCGGTCATTAACTAGGGCCAGTTCCCCTGGGTCGGCTCGGATCCGTCCACCGCTGAGATTCCCCGTAAGTTCCTCAACCCTAGCCCGGTCCCCTAAAAAAGTTACGGTAAGCGCCACATCCGTAACGGGTTTGGCAAAACCAGCCAAGGCCAAGGTACCCTGCTTAGCAAAAAGTGTCCCCTGCAGATCAAGCTCGGTGGTTCGCCCGCCAATCTGTAGATCGAGGGCCCCGGTCCCCCCTTGCCATTGCACCTGATCCGTAAACAGATTGACCAGTTTTAGCGCTTCATCTTGGACGGCAAGCTGCATCCGTACCCGGTTGTCCTTGGGCACAGCGCCAAGAATAGGCAAAGGAAAACTGCCATTGATGCGGGCTGGTTCATCCCCTGTGGCAATGAGGACATCAAATAGGGTTAAACGGCCCTCGCGGTAGCCAATCCCGCCTTCGGCTTGGCGGAGCGGGGCACGATTGAGGCGCGCATTGCTAATCCTAAAGTTGCCCCGAAATCCCGGATCACTGGGTTTGCCCCGTAGCGCCACCGTCAACGAAAGATCCCCCCGGATCCGTAAATTAGCCGGGAATAATCCCTGAGTGGCCCCAACAGGAAAATTACTGACTTCTAGCGTTCCGGTTTGTTGATCGGGGCTAAACTGGCCCCTAAAGGTCCCGGTGCGTTCGACGGCCCCCGGTAAGCGGAGAAATAAATTTTCAAATACTAACGTCTGGTCTTGAAAACGGCCTTTGGCATTAGCGCGTTGGAAGGGGATATTTCCGATCCGGCCCCTTTGGGCTTGGACATCAAAGACCACAGCAAGATTAGAACGGGGTCCCGTAAGGTTTACTTGGCCTTGGATCTGACCACTGGGCCGACGGTCTTCACGCTGGCGCGGGCTAAGACGCTGGGTATAGGTCGCTAAAAACTTTTCAAAGGCCAGAATTCGTTCCCACAAAGTTCCCACAACCGCTTGCTGGACAGTGCCTATTTGACGGGCGGTGCCCAAATTGCGGGGCACTAGGCCCTCACCAAAAATTCTGGGCAGATCCGCTAGGCTCCCCACGCCAAAGGCCTCGGCTAAGGCTTCAAGGCGGCCATTTTGGGTGGCAAATTGGGCATCTATATAATCGCGAGCGAGATCCCAACTCCCGTTGATCTGATAGCGACTGCCATCCAAAACGACTTCGCCCCCTGAGACTTGCCAACGATTATTTTGATAAAGCACTGCCCCTTGGGCCTGATCGAGGCGTAGATTGCCAAACCGTCCCTGTTGGAGGGTCAAGGTACTGCTAAATAGCGGTGGACCTGCCAGTGCTAGGCGATAGTCGCCCCCTACTTGGCCCCCGATCCACCCCAGGGGTAATTCCAGATCCGTCAGGCTGGGAACCAGTTCTAGGGGCAAATTGGCGACGGTGCCCACCAGGGTATTGCCGACCCGATTGCCGGTCAAACTCGTGATCCCTTGGCGTATGGCCAGGCGTTGGGGTTGATTGTTGACCAAAACGACTTCTAAGCGGCTTTGGGTACCGCTTAAATCCAAACTGGCCTGTTGGGGTTGCCATTGGACGGGACCTTGCAACACAGGAAATTTGATCTGGAGGATCTTTAGCCTTTCGAGGCGGGCCTGACCGACAAAACGCGGTTGATCCGGGTTTCCCGTAAGTTGTCCCGTTCCGCTGACTTGGCCCACCACGGGTACCGGAAAAAGCCTCGGGGGCAAGGCTTGCCGCTGTACCACCACGTTTAGATCCCAGCGGGGGATCTGTAGATCATCGGTGATCGTGACGGGGCCTGTGACCTGTACCGCTTGGGGCCGCGCCGTCAGCAGGGCTGTGTTGCCGTTCCAGGTAAATTGATTTTGCACCGCCGTGGTCAGAGGGCCAATACCCTGGGGTAAACGTAGGGTCCCTTCGCCCCGGATCGCAGAGAGTTGAAAATTACCCCATTGGCCCCGCAGGGTAAGATCACCATCTAGAGGAGCTTTCAAACCGGGACGCTGTAAAAGCTGATCCACTTGGAGTCCCACCGGCATGAGGCGGGCGGTCCAGGATTGTTGGTTTAACACAGCTTGGGCTTTGATCTGCCCACCAAATTTGGTAAATACCGCATCCCGGATCTCGTAGCGGCTACCCAGGGCCGTAAGCTGCCCCTGACCGGGCCAATCGCCCCCTTTAAGAATCCAAGCGATTTGAGTTTTGAGGGCTGATGCAGGCCCAGAAACTTGAAAATTACCGCCTAAACGGCCCAAAGTCTGGTCTTTAGAACCGCCATAGACCCGCCACACAGGTTGGGCATTAAGATCTTGAGCATTACCCGTAAAGGCCAATTGCCCTTGGTTGAGATCAACGCGGCCTTGCCCTTGAACCTGTCCTCCTAGGGCTTGGATCTGGAGCTTAGAAAAATTTAAGTTCCGTTCGCGCACGGCAACCCGAAAGTCGCCTTGATAACGGTCTAAGGGGATCCGGTCTACTGTGCCCTTGGCCCGTTCCTTAAACGTTCCTGCCAATACCAAATTGTCCAACGCGCCCCGTAGGCCAGCTTGGACCCGCACCAAACCATTGACGGGCACCGGGAGTTGGATCGCAAAGGTCTTTTGCAACTGGATTAAAGAAAGCTGTTCCCCCCGGATCCCCAAATCCAGATCCCGTAGGGCAACGAGTTTTCCTTGTCCGGTGAGATCCAACAGCCCAAAGCGGGCCTTGAGTTCGGAGGTTTGAATATCGCGCCCCCGAAAAATCAAAAGGGTATTCACCCGATCAATAGGCTGAGCAAGTCCCCCCACACGGGCTGTGCCTTTGGTGAGGCGTAGTTGTCCTTCCCAATCGGGGATCGGGTTTTGCTCCCAAGCCAATTGCACCGCGCCGCTGGCATCTCCGGTGACGGCAAAGGTAGTCCCTAAATTCAACAGGGCAAAGGGCTTCGCTACCGGGACTTGATTGAGGGTCAGGCTGATCTTGGTACGGCCCTCTTTGATCCAACCGGTTACATTCCAGGGAGCCTTGGCTAGCGCCCCTTGACCATTAAAGGTAGTGGTGCCGTTAGCTGGGATCGTAACCGTGCCTGCTAGATCCGTCAGGGTAAAGGGGGGAGATTGGTGGGGTAAGACCGTGATCATCCCCTGTTGAAACGTCACCTGTTTAACTTGGACCGGTTGGTTGGCACTAGGGGCTTGTAAATTTTGAAAAAGATCGGTTATCTTCCAACTTAGGTTTTGGCGTTGGATGAGGTCTACCTGGGGGGCTTTTAGGGTCAACGTCAAGGGAATAGGCTGTTGGAGTAGATCCGTAGGGGTAAAGCCTACGTTAACTTCAGCTACTTTACCCAGTCCTTCAACCCGTGATGGGCCCAGTTGAACGCCCCAGGGAGAAAGATTTTGGACCGGGCCGAGCACAACGGGATAGCCTA
>JANNOF010000356.1:0-11777 GCA_031398925.1 Gloeobacteraceae cyanobacterium SOY_34_metabat_371
TTGCAAAACGAAGGCTTACGCCGCCGCCCCGTTTATTCCGTATCACCCGAAGGAATACTCCAGATCTAACCATGCACCCTGAAACCAGTACGCCCTTGCGTCAGCTCGCGATTAATCCCAATCATTGGTATGGCGTCGCACAAAGCCAGGAAGTTAAGGACCGACCCTTTGGTTTGGTGCTCTGGGATCAGCCCATCGTCTTGTACCGCAATACAGCAGGACAGATCCAAGCCCTAGAGGACCGTTGCCCCCATCGGTTGGTGGCCGTGAGTGATGGCCTCGTCAAGGGCGATCATTTGGAGTGCCGCTACCACGGGTGGCGTTTTGATGGGGCCGGTCATTGTGTTGCAGTGCCTTACCTCGGGGAACAGCAACAGCTCCCCAGTTGTCGGATGCGGGTTTATCCGGTCAAAGAGCAGGATGGATTTATTTGGGTTTTTCCTGGTGATCCGGCCTTGGCTACCCGTATGCAGCCCCTCGGTTTACCGGAATGGGATCATTTAAACTTTATTGCCTCTTCGACGGTGATCCATAGTCGGGCGCATTTTTCCTTTTTGATCGAAAATCTGATGGATATGCACCACGGACATCTGCATCAGAATTATCAAGCTTGGGGTGAAGCTAAATTATTAGACCTGGAAGAACAGGATCATCAGGTCGATGCCCATTATGAGGCCCAGAGCTACTATCGCATTGACAAGATCTGGTCGGTAGCCCAATTGGTGATCCCGCAAATGCGCCATTTACACCCCGAACCCCTCAAGGTGCACTATTGTTATCCCCATTGGCGGGCTACCCTGGGCCAGGATTTTCGGATCTATTGCCTGATCGTCCCGGTGAATGCCACCACGACGCGGGCCTATTTGATTCATTTCACGTCTTTAGAAGCCTTTGATAAATTGCATAAACTCCCGGATCCATTTCGTCGTCTGGTTAAGAACAGCCTCTACAACTCGGCCCAGGCACTTTTGGCTGGTCTCGTTCGCCAAGATGTACGGATGATTGAGCAGGAGCAACAGGCTTTTGAATCCGGGCGCCGGGGGATCGAGTTAAATCGGGCTTTATTGAGTGTGCAACGTCTGATCCGTAAGCAAGCAGGATCTTAAGCGCGGTCTATACAGCAAGAAAGGGCAGGACCCTAGCCTACCCCAGTACACCGACCTCAATAAACCGATCCCAACGCCTGCTCCTTTGCAGAGCAAGAGGGAGTGCACTGCCAGATCCCCCCGGATCAGCAGTGCACGGCACACTTAAACCATGAAATCCAAGGGCGTAACCGTATAGGGTTTTGTGGGATTGAGCATATTGAAAAAGCTCTGAACATTGACTAATCCCATGTGCTTCTGGAGGATCGTGGCATAGATGTTATAAAATTCCATGCCCGCCGTGGTCGCCAGATTGTCATAAAAAGGTGGGGTATACCGGAGTCCTACCAACCAATTGAGGGGAGTATAACTCCCGTACACGCCACCCTTGACCTTCCCACCTAGCACAAAATTCATTCCGGCCATCCCATGATCGGTACCCAAGGCAGAGTTCTCTGAGGGTCGGCGTCCAAATTCTGAGTAGGTCACGACGACCACCCGATTGTGGAGGCCCAAGTTACCCATATCGGTCCAAAATGCATCGAGACTCCCTGCCAGATCGGCGAGTAGGCCAGGGTGGTTATTATTTTGATCCGCATGGGTATCAAAGTCAGCCAGTTCGCACCAAAAGATGCGTTGCCCCGTATTCGCCTGGATCAAACGACCCACCGACTCCAGTTGGCGTCCTAGATCCGATGCTGGGTAAGCAACCGTAGGTTCTGTTTGAGCCGCCAGATCAAAACTGTCACTAATGGTGTTGCCATAACGCAACCACTGGGTGGGATAGAGGGTCAAAGAACGCGGAGCATAGCCCAAGATCCGGTTAAACACCGTACTCCGCAACTGCTGATCCTCTGGGGTTAGACCCCCTAAATCAATTCCATACTGATCTAGGGTACGCATAGCCCCCGTGGGATATAACGTATCGGAACTCAATAGTTGTGGGATCTCAGCGGTGCCTTCAAAAACCAAAAGCGGATTATTGCTCCCACCCAAATAGTTGGTAAGGTACTGAGCCAGCCAGCCTTTTTGTGTGGGTGTAATGCTGGTAACATTACCTGTTTCCCAAACCGTACGTTGATCATTGTGGGCAAATAGCGAAGGCGTAGTGCGTGGCACCCCAGTCCCTAAAAGTACCGCTAACTGTCCCGCATCAAAATGTTTTAACAGGGGTTCAAGGGGTGGGGCTAAGCCTAGGGTACTGTTTAGCGGTATGAGATCTGCTAGGGGCCAAGCTAGATTAGGCCGCATCGTCTGATAGGCAGGGTATTGGACATTATCAATAGGGGTTACCGTGTTGAGGGCGTCATTACCCCCTTTGAGATAAACCATAACTAGGATCGGGTCCTCGGTGTTGGCCCGGGCCGGACTATTTAAGGCCAGACTCAGACTAAACAGACTTGCAAATTGGAGTAATTGACGGCGTTGCATGGCTGGCTCCTGGGGGGTTAGTACTGGCTAAATTCTGGACAAGCGGTGAGGAGGGTCAATAAACCCCGGACGCGCTCCGGGTCTTTGGTTGCAGTCGATTTACTTAGGGGTGCTGCGATAAAATAATCGTTGTAGAGCATGGACCCCACACTGGAAGGGGCCATGCCTTGGAGGGTAAGCTTTAGCAAGTACTGATAGACTTCGCCCGCCGGAGCACTGGGGATCGTGACAGGAACTTGCGCCACCAGGTCCAAAGGGGCATAACCGGGTTCAGTGCAGAGGTCTCTAGTTAGGTTGAGCCGTTCGATCACATCGGGAAAGCTGTACCACTTACTTCCTGCTTGCCAGCCAAAAACAGATAGGTGGTTAAACAGTTCTTGACCTTGAATGGCAAGGCGGTCTAAATAACGTTCGTGGTCTGGGGTATGGAAGTCTAATTCCAATAAACGCAGACTGCTCAGATAAAGATCCACCGGTGCTTTGGTCAGGCAACGAAAATTGGTGGTGATCTGAAATTCTGTCGAGGCAAAAATGGCCCGTAATACGGCTTTAATATCTCCATCTGGGCCAAACGACTGGGCAATGGTGTTGACATAGCTATCAACGGGATTTCCGGTTACAAAGGCCTGGATCAGACGACGGCAGACCCAATAGGCACATTGGGTGATCCCTGGAACCGCTGACGGATAGGCCATGATGATATTGATCATCGACTGCACATCTACCTGTCCTGCACCTCCGGGAATGAGCGTTCCCAAGACCAGCTTGTCGCGCCCATCATGACGATAGGGATCAAAAGTTACCGCATAGGGAGGCTCGGGGTTGACTACCCAACCGCTCCAAGCCCGTGCCCCTTCGTGAATATCCACTTCACTATAAACGGTTTTCCCGGCAATGCTTTTGGCACCCATGGAGAACCTTTGTAGCACTTCACGACTGAAGTTTTCATTGGGGGCGTAGTAGCCACCCGCACCGTTATAGCCAGCATTATTATCTTGACCGTGGAGCCAAATGAGCATGGCTGGATCAATACTCATGGAGGTGAGCATATTACGAAAAGTGTAAAGTGCATTGGTACGAATAGTCTGATTTTGTACATACATTAGATAGGGATTTTTGACGCGATGATTACCCGTAGCAAAGAAGTTATGCCAGAAAAGTGTCATTTTTTCTAGGAGTTGCCGTTCTGACTTATACATCTTTTCAATCCACCAAGATTGGATCTCTTGGAGGGAGTAGTCATAGCGATCAAGCGGTAGATCCGCTACGGGATCGGTAAGTACGCTGGGCGTCAACTGTTCTTCGATAAAGCGATCACGGCCTTTTTGAGCAATTGCTTTATATTCATTAATAGAGATTCCAAAAGTTAGTCGGTTTAAAAAATGTTGATTCAGTTGATCTGAAGTTAAAGCAGTTGTTGCCGCAAGAGGTTTGGGCGATAGGGTTTGCGTGCTCATGGCTTTATGCTCCAAGGGGGAAATCAAATCAGTTGTTGTCAGTCAAGTGGTTCTTCTTTACTTTGTGCTGTGCAGCACTCAACCTGATTCATACCTTTATTTTCCTATGTCCTACTTTTTACAACATTCGTATAACCTCTCTTCTTTAAGTGGTTGATATACTAAGTTATTCTTCGGAATCAATTTCCTAAATTACCTAGGTTTTATTACTTAAATATGGTGTAACTACGCTTAAATCAAGCAATTTTTTAAACCTATGGTAAATAATGTGATGGAGGACAGTCTGATCCTCCGCAATTTTGCGGAATTCATATTCCGAAATTGCCGATAGTACCGTGTTGCCAAAGTAAAAAGACTACCCTTACGGATAGTCTTGGATGTGGAGTATCTAGCTCAAATACTTACATAAAGGGAATGGGCCGCACTGCATGGGGTGCGGTTGGATTTAAGCCCGACACAAAGCCATTGGCTGTAGGGAAGCCCATGTGTTTACTCAGTACCGTGGCGTACATGTTGTAAAACTCCATGCCAACAGCCGTGGCGATGTTGTCATAGAACGGTGCCACATCAACGTTTTTCACGACATAGGACAAGGGCGTATAGCTACCATAAATATTACCGATCACCTGGTCTCCCAGCACAAAGCTGACTCCAGCCATGCCATGATCAGTCCCGCCAGAGGAGTTTTCGGTGGGTCGGCGCCCAAACTCCGAGTACGTCATGACCACAATGCGCTGGGTAAGACCCTGATTTTGCATGTCCGTCCAAAAGGCATCAATGCTGGTTGCCAGATCCGAAAGTAAACCGGGATGGGTACTATTTTGATCATCATGGGTATCAAAATCCGCCAGTTCACAATAGAAAAAACGTTGACCAGCATTGCTACTGATCAAAGCGGCGACATCTTCTAACTGTCTACCCAGATCACATGCTGGATAAGCCACCGTGGGTTGATAACCCAGGGCCTGATCAAAGCTAGCCTTGACCTCATCGGCAAAACTCATCCATTGCGTAGCTGGCTTGATCAAAGTCCGCGGTGGGACTTGCAGGATCAACTTGAGTACATCTTGGCGCTTTTTTTCTTCAGCAGCGCTTACACCACCCAAATGGAGCGCATAGGCATCAAGGCCCCGGAGTGCGGCGGTGGGAAAGACACCCTCGGCACCAAGCACCTGGGGAATCTCAGCCACTCCGTTAAATGCGATCAGGGGATTATTGCTTAACCCCACATTCTGGAGGTAACGGGCCATCCAACCGATGTTGGTGGGATTCATGGAGACAATATCCCCCGTATCCCAAACGGTGCGCTGGTCGTTGTGGGCAAACAAAGAAAGGGTATTGCGGGGTACGCCAACGCCTAAAAGAGTCGCGAGCTTACCCTGTTGGTGGTACTTATAAAGCGGAGCGAGGGGGGGTGCGAAGGCTACCTTGTTGTCAAGGGGGATCAAATCTCCTTGATCCCAAGCCAACGTAGGCCGGACTGCCTGATAGGTACTGTACTCAACATCGTTGGGCACAACCGTATTCAGCGCATCGTTGCCCCCCTTGAGATAAATAACCACCAGGATCGGGTCGTTTATGGTTTGGGCTTGGGCGGGGCGACCATGGGTCATCGCCCAAAGACTTGCAGCAGAGGCCCATTGTAAAAGATGACGGCGTTTCACTGGGGGACTCCTAGTACTGGGTAAATTCAGGACAAACCATCAAGAGGGTCAAGAGTCCCTCCATTCTTTCTGGGTCGGAGGTGCAGGTAGCTTGGTTCAAGGGAGCAGCAATAAGGTAGTTATAGATGGGGTTCGTCACACCTGTGGGGGCTACCCCTTGGAGGGTTAGTTTTTGGAGCATTTGAAAAACTTCCTTGGCTGGATAAGTGGGATTGGTAAGTCTAACTTGTTGGCCTAGTACCACTGGATCATACTTGGGTTCTGCAATTAGGCTTGTGGTCAGGGCGATACGGTCCATCAGGCTAGGGAAGTTGATCCACTTAGCGCCACCGGGCCAACCAAAAACCGAACTGGGATTGAGTAACTCATGACCCTGCACTTTAAGGGTGTCAAGATAACGGGCATGATCCGCTTGATCAAAATCAAGATCGAGTAACCGGATCACGCTGAGATAATGCTCTACTGGCCCTTTGGTAATGCCATGGAACATATTAGTGCTTGAAAATTCTGGAGAGGCAAAGATCGCATTGAGTACGGCTTTGATATTTCCATCTGGGCCAAAAGACTGGGCAATGCGATAGATATATTCATCGGTTGGGCCTTGGGTTACAAAAAACTGGAGGAGCCGACGGCAGACCCAGTAGGCGCATTGGGAAATCCCTGGCTCAAGGGAGGGGTACGACATAATAATGTTCACCATGGAGGTGCTGTCTTGCCAGCCTGATTCGGGTGTGGTTGCCGGGATCGTGCTTCCCAAAAATACTTTTTCATTAGAGTCATGACGGGCAGCAGAAAAAGTTACTGCGTAGGGAGGCTCTGGGTTAACCATCCATCCACTCCAAGCCCGTGCCCCTTCATGAATGTCCACTTCAGAGTAGATAGAACGTCCGGTAACGCTTTTGCCGCCCATGGAAAATCGTTGTAAAACTTCACGACTAAAATTCTCGTTGGGAGTATAGTTTCCCCCTTGACCATCTGGGCCAGCATTGTTTTCATGACCATTGAGCCAAATTAGCATAGCTGGGTCCTTTGCCATTTTAGTTAGCAACGCCCGAAAGCTCGTCAGAGCATTAGTCCGCAGGGTTTGATTCTGTACATACATCATGTAAGGGTTTTGAACCCGAAAGTTGCCCGTAGCAAAGAAGTTATGCCAGAAGAAAGTCATTTTTTCTAACAGTTGACGCTCGGATCGGTGCATCTTATCGAGCCACCAAGTTTGTACCTCTTCTAGTGTGTAATCATAGCGATCAAGGGGTAAGTCAGCAACTGGATCTACCAATGAACTAGGATTGAGTTGCTCACTTAGATAAGTATTTATATTCTGAGCGCTTAGATCATAATAACTTTGGATTGATGTCCCAAAGGTAAGGCGATTGAGAACATTCAGAATTAATTGGGTGCTAGAAAGTGGCGTTAGGGTGGAGGTAGCGGTTTGGGCCAAGGGTTTTGTCGTCACGCTAGAGTCCTCAATAAGGGGAGCTAAAAAGCTCATGTCTACATAGTTCCCCCAAGATACCTATCTCTAAATCAGTGAATTCTCGACAATATGTGACGATATTTTATGGAGTGTAGTGTATTTACGTAAGTGGGTGAAAGCTTCCTCTCAATTGGGTAATAAGTAATCTGGTGATATATCTCACAACTCTTTTGATTTGGTGATAAGAATCACCTTCCGCTAAACTGGAGCAAGTGTTTTGGATCAACATGACCGGGATTATTCAACCCCTAACTACCGAAGATCAGTTGGCTGCCTACGTACAAATACTGGCAAATGCGTACCCAGTTCTTAAACTGAATTCAACGCAAGATCACCAAAATCTAACCCATCGACTCCTTGCACTTACTGCGCAAGATCCCACCCTTTCTTATTGGGGACTATACGGAGATGACGTACTTTTAGGGGGTATGCGTCTCCATGATTTCACTATGAATCTAGGGGGAACCCCCCTAAAAGCAGGGGGGATCGGCGGTGTTGCCGTGGATCTATGTCATAAAAAAGCAAAAGTATGTCGTACTATGGTTGCTTTTTATCTAGCCCATTACCGCCAAAAAGGGGTGCCGCTCGCCCTTTTGTACCCGTTTAACCCCGAATTTTATCGCCGCATGGGCTTTGGTTTTGGCACGCGCCTCTATCGTTATCGTATTCAACCTCCGCATTTCCCCCTAGGTCCTAAAGCCCATATTCGGCTCTATACCCTGTCGGATCAAGAAGCACTCCTGCGTTGTCAGGCCCTATATCAAGCACAGACCCATGGCTTGTTCGCCATGACTTTTTTTGAGCAAGACCGGTTACTCAACAACCAAGAGCAACGAATCCTGGTTTTTGCTAAGGACAATGAGATCCGAGGCTATATGGTCATGCGCTTTGCCTTGGAGGGCAATGCCCTGCACTATGACCTGGAAATTAAGCGCCTCGTTTATCTAGACCCCGCTGTGTTGCAAGAATTCTTGGCTTTTTTGCATACCCAAAGCGATCAAATTCGCACGGTGTGGATCAATACCCAAGAAGAGGGCTTCCATCATCTATTGCGCGATCCACGCAACGGCACCGAGCAATTAGTGGCCCTCCATCAAGAAACGGCAACGGATCATCTGGGATTGATGTACCGGGTTTTAGACTTTCCTTTATTGTTTCAGCACTATCCTTTTGGCGATCAAAGTGGGACGTTTGCCCTCCAGATCACGGATAACTTTTTAACCCCTGCCCAAATCTACTGGAGCTTTGCTCTAGACCGGGGCCAGCTTTTACCCCAGCCCCCTAAGACCCCTCAGGTGACGATCAGCCTAGACATTGCTGATTTTTCTTCGTTAGTGCTGGGAGCGGTTGATGCGGTCACGCTCCATCGTTATGGCCTACTCACCCTGTGCGATCCGGGTTATTTAGACCGGGTCCAAGGGCTATTTTCTCGTGTTCCCCGGCCCCAGTGCATGACAGAATTCTAAACAGTGCGGAGTTGCGGTGTGTTTTATTTGGCCCAGACGGATATTGCGCTTAGTCAAGCCTTGACCAATGGCCCCGTGGTCGGTTTGGGGGCGGCCCTTTTTGTGGTTGCTACCTCTGGTTTTGCGCTCCAACGCACGCTCGCAGAACAACTCCAGCGTTCGATCTGTGATCGTAGCTCCTTGGTTTTGATCCTGCCCTACCTGTCTGTGATCGTCGGTGCGGTCTTAGGTTTAGCCTGTATGTTTAGTCTGGTTGGACTACCGGCGGAATTTACGCTCCTATTTTGTACGCCCTTTAGTTTGCTTTTGGGCCTGTTGATCTGGCAACGCTTTTTATATCTGGTCATTACCAAGCTGCCCGGACCTCAGGACCGACCCTTAACCAACGAAGAACGCGCACGCCTGAGGGGAGATTAGCGTATCATGGCGACTGGTAAGGAATCCCATTGATGACAACGTATTACTTTGTGGCGGCCAGTGAAGCTTTTATGCTGATCACAGAACCCCTACTCGAAGTTTTAGGCGAGCGGACGCGCAACTACCAACGGCGTAACAAGCCCATTGATTTTTGGCTGATCAAGCATCCACAGTTTCTAGAGGACTCCCGCCTCCAGGAACTGACAAAAGATTGTCCCCGTCCGGCGGTGGCTGTTGTTTCAACCGATGAATTATTTATGACTTGGTTAAAAAATCGCCTTGCCTATGTGATCAATGGTTCCTTTGAATCCGCCGATCTTCCACGCTGAAGCTTTGCTGATCCGGGGTAAGCTAAATACGCCGCGTCGCCTAGTGCCATGTCCTTACGGGTCCACGTCCCCCCTCATCCGTTTATTAGTCAACTGCTGATGATCTGCCGGGACAAATACACCCCGACCCCTGTATTTCGCGCCAGTGTCGCGGATCTTGGGCGATGGTTGACCTATGAATGTTGCCGTGACTGGTTGCCTATGGTGGAAACCCAGGTGGAAACGCCGCTAGAACTCATGGCGGATGCTAAGTTTATTGATCATGCGATCCCCATTGCCGTAGTCCCGATCCTCCGCGCAGGTTTGGCTTTAGTAGAAGGGGCGGTGCCGATCTTACCTACGGCCCGGATCTACCATGTGGGCTTTCGGCGCGATGAGCATACCCGCGAAGCCGAATGTTATTTAGACCGCCTGCCCCAACAATTTTTACCCGGTACCCGTGTTTTGATCCTAGAACCCATGCTGGCTACAGGTGGAACCTTAATGCAGGTCTTGGATCTTTTGTATGCCCGTGGTGCTGATCCTACGTTGATCCGCGTGATCAGTGTGATTGCCGCGGCTCCGGCGCTCCAGCGCATTGGGAGTAAACATCCTGATCTGGTGATCTACTGCGCGATGATCGATGAGTTGTTAAACGATCAAGCTTTTATTGTCCCAGGGCTGGGAGATGCCGGGGACCGGGCCTTTGGCACAGAGTAGCTACTCGGAACTCAGCTCAATTCAAGTTATTGCGTTAACGCTTGGATCAAGGCTTGATGATGATGCTTCCAACTCAGTTGCGCGGCTTTTTGGCGGGCGGATTCCCCCATGACCCAACATTCTTGGGGATGATCGGCAAGCCAACTTAGTTTTTCGGCAATGGCATTACTATTACGAATTGGAACTAAAAAGCCTTCCACACCATCGGTGATCACATCGGGTCCGGCCGTATGGGTTGTGGTGATCACAGGTAAACCCTGGGCCATCGCTTCTAGGAGCACTAAACCAAAACCCTCAAATAATGACGGAAAAACCAGTACATCGTGCTGACGCATCTCGGCTAAAACTTGAGCATGGGGCAAAGAAGGGATCCAGCGATGGATATTTAAGGCCCGCTCAAGGGGCGGGCAGAGGGCTACGGGCCGTCCGATCAGGGTAAGGCTAAGGTTCAATTGGGCAACGGCCTCTAAAACATAGGATAAGCCTTTGCGCTGACTAAGGCTCCCCACAAAAAGCACCCGTAGGGGCCCGGACCGGGGTTCCTTCGGAGGTGCAACGGGAGGTGCTCCGTGGGGAATTATGGTAACGGTCCCAGAAAATTTTGCTGTGGTTAACGTACGTTGGGTAAAGCTACTGGCCACAAAGATCCGGTCCGCCAGGGATAATTCGTGATCTTTACGAGCACATTTAGCCGGGCTATCTAAGATCGCACTCAGAGTTGCTGCCCATTCCGGTTGCCGTTGCGCTTCCTCCAATTGGATCCGTTGCCCCACTTGCCAATAGCCTATGGGCAATTCGTAATAGCAGTGAATCCCTAATTTTTTAGCGGCTCGAAACGTTTCTAAAGCCCCATCTTCGTAGGCGTATACGGCATCAATGGAGCCAGTTTGGAGTTTTTGGGCGACCCAACGATCTAATGCTTGATACACCTGATCTACGGAAGCCCAGCCGATTTCATGCCGCGTTAAAGACCCCATTTGCCAACGGGTTGCCCCCAAACGGACGAGTTCGCGCCATGGGGCTTGGTGTACCCGTGACCGGGGCACCGGATAGCTGCGGCGCAAGAGTTCCTGTCGGATCCCCTGGGGTAATAATGAAAGATAAGCATCCTGGGGCCAGACGGCTAGGGTCGTAAAAAAGGACTCCAGCAATCTGGAGTCCTCTAGGGCTTCTAGGGTGGCCCGGACTACCGCATTACCCGTTGGGTGGCTGAGGCAGATCCGGGGGAGCACGATGGGGTTAGACCGTGACCAATTGTTTGGCAGCGGCGAGATCCAGGTAACGTTTGGCCATTTGGGGCAGGGTCACTGAGGTGATCTTGCTGGCATTGCCGGCACAACCAAAGGATACCAGGCGGTCGTTGACCACTTGAGACATGGCTTTGGTGGCAGGAATCAGGAATTTACGGGGATCAAATTCACGACGGTCCTGCATCAAGCCCTTACGTAGCGCACCACTCCAGGCCAAGCGGGTATCGGTGTCGATATTGATCTTACGGACGCCGTTTTTGATTCCCTGTTGGATCTCTTCTACGGGTACGCCGTAGGTTTCGGGCATATCGCCCCCAAACTCATTGATCAGGTTCAACAGTTCTTGCGGAACCGAAGAAGAACCATGCATGACCAAGTGGGTATTAGGGCAAGCTTCATGAATAGCCCGGATCCGGTCAATGGCGAGGATTGCACCATCGGGTTTACGGGAGAACTTGTAGGCCCCGTGACTGGTGCCAATGGCAATGGCCAAGGCATCTAC
>JANNOF010000362.1:0-10201 GCA_031398925.1 Gloeobacteraceae cyanobacterium SOY_34_metabat_371
CGCGCTTCGACGATCTCGCGGCCGACGATCTGTTCCACAGTCCAATCTCCGCCTTTGTCCCCGTGTGCTACGGGATCTTGCAAGCCTTGGGCCTGCGTAAAACGATGGTCGAATACGTAGCCTGTCCCAGTTGTGGACGGACCCTGTTTAATCTCGAAGAAGTACTGCACGAAGTCCGTTCGGCAACCTCGCATCTGATCGGCCTAGATATTGCGGTCATGGGCTGCATTGTCAATGGACCGGGGGAAATGGCGGATGCGGACTATGGCTATGTGGGCAAAAGTCCTGGGATCATTGCCCTTTATCGGGGTAAAGAAGAGATCCGCCGTGTCCCCCAAGCCGAAGGGGTCCGTCATTTGCTGGATCTGATCAAAAGTGATGGACGCTGGGCTGAGCCTTGAATATTTATCACGTTACTTTTTCACAAAGCCAGCGCACCGTTGCCGTTGAGGAATGGTTTACGGTGGCCCTAGCTGCCAAACGCGCCAAGATCAAGATCCCCACCGAGTGTAACCACGGGATCTGTGGTACCTGCACCGTGATGACCGATCAAGGAGAAGTACGGGCCTGCATCACACTAGTTAGTCCCCAAATGATCGTGGAGTTGTGATTTTGCCACCAGTCATAATAAAAAGGACCCTCGCCCTATCCTTGTGGATCAAACCCTAACCCGGATCCAGCGGGCCTTACAGATCGAAGCCGAGCGGGGCTACCCCAATCTCCAGGGTGCCCAATATTTATTTGGCGATTTTTTGGCCACCAGTCTTGCGCAACTGCCCCCCCCGCATTTCACCGCCCAGCAACGGGGACTATGGCAGCAACTCGGTAATGTCTATCGTCGCTATCGAGACTTGACCCCCGAAGAACGATCCCGGTTGATCAAAGATACGCAGCAGTTATTACTTGCGCCCCCGGTCAAAGTAGAAGTCGCCAAACCCCAGGGCTTAGCAGCGCCTCTTGATAGCCTCAAGGGGATCGGGCCAAAATCAGCGGATCAATTGGCTAAATTGGGCCTCTATACCGTGGCCCATATACTGCGCTATTACCCCCGCGATTACGTGGACTACAGCCAGCAAACGACCATTAAAAAGGCCCAAGTGGGTGAAACCGTGACCCTGATGGCCAAGATCCGCAAGGTTCATTGTTTTACCAGCCCCCGCAATAACAAATTGACGATCTTAGATCTGGTGGTCGGGGATGGCACCGGACAAATGCACATTGGTCAGTTTTTTATGGGGGCCCATTTTGCCAAACCCGCTTGGCAAGCCCAACTCAAAAAAAACTATCCCCAGGGAGCCACCGTCGCCCTCAGTGGTTTGGTGAAACAGGGTAAACAGGGCCTGACCCTCGATAAACCCCAGATCGAGGTCTTATCTTTAGCGGGGGAAGTCCAATCGGAAACCATTGGGCGGATCGTGGCGATTTACCCGCTCACAGAGGGGGTGAGTACCCAACTGGTGCGCCATGCGGTGCAGGAGAGTTTGCCCTGGGCTACTTCGTGGCGGGAGTATTTTCCGGCTACTTGGCTCAAAGAATTGGGTTTACCGGTTCTTCATCAGGCGATTCAGCAGGTGCATCTACCCGCCGATCAAGAGCAGTTACGCGCTGCGCGTAAGCGCTTGGTTTTTGAAGAATTTTTCTTTTTGCAATTAGGGCTTTTAGAACGTCGCCACCAGCGCCGGGTCCAGCAACAGGCCAGCATGATCCAGATCAAAAGTACCGAGGGCAGTTTACTCCAGCGTTTTTATCAGATCCTGCCCTTTACGCTGACTGGGGCACAACAACGGGTGATCGCCGAGATCCTGCGGGATCTAGGGGCCCCAGCGCCCATGAATCGCCTCGTCCAAGGGGATGTGGGATCAGGTAAAACCGTAGTTGCCGTTTGTGCCCTACTAGCCGTTTTAGAGGCCGGGTATCAGGTGGCGTTGATGGCTCCGACCGAGGTTTTGGCAGAGCAGCATTATCGCAAACTGGTCGAGTGGCTGGCGCTTTTACACCAACCCGTCGAACTGTTAACCGGATCAACCAAAAGTGTCCGTCGCCGCGAGATCCTACGTCAATTGGCAACGGGGGAACTGGGAATCTTGGTGGGCACCCATGCCCTAATCGAAGATGCGGTGCAGTTTCAACAGTTGGGTCTGGTGATCATCGATGAGCAGCACCGCTTTGGGGTGGCCCAGCGCGCTCGGTTACAACAAAAGGGCCAAGCGCCCCATGTATTAACTATGACGGCAACACCGATCCCCCGGACCTTGGCGCTTACTTTATATGGCGATCTTGATGTCAGTGAAATTGACGAATTGCCCCCTGGTCGCCAACCGATCCAGACTTCGGTGATCAGTCCCAAAGAGCGCATCCCCACCCAACGGCTGATCGAGCGGGAGATCCAAGCGGGTCACCAGATCTATGTGGTTTTGCCCTTAATTGAAGAATCAGAAAAAATTGATCTCAAATCAGCTTTTGAAGAACATCAAAGGCTCCAGACGTTATATCCCCAGTTTCGGGTGGGCTTATTGCACGGCAAAATGTCGAGTACTGAAAAAGATCAGGTTATTGGTCAATTCCGGCAACGGGATCTAGATATTTTGGTAAGTACCACGGTCATCGAAGTAGGGGTTGATGTGCCCAATGCCTCGGTGATGATCATTGAACACGCTGAACGTTTTGGTTTGGCGCAACTTCATCAACTGCGGGGTCGGGTGGGTCGGGGGGCCGCCCAAAGTTATTGTCTCTTGATCAATCACACCCGCTCCGAAGAAGCGCAGCAACGGCTTCAGGTTTTGGTCAATTTTCAAGATGGCTTTAGTATTGCGGAGATGGATCTGCGTCTACGGGGGCCAGGGACCGTTTTGGGTACCCGTCAATCCGGTTTACCGGATCTGGCCCTGGCTTCTCTAAGTGAAGATCAAGAAACTTTGCAACTCGCCCGTCAGTGGGCCGAACAACTCATGGCCCAAGATCCATATCTCAAGCATCATCCCGCCCTAGCGAAGGAATTAGAACAACGGACTCAAGAAAAGCTAGCTCCTGTGACGATGTCGTAGCTCTGCCGTCTAGTCCTAGGACGTAAACGGATCTTGCGCTTTCCACTGTCGGGAAATCGCTTCACTAATGCGCAGGATCTCTTGGCGAAACAGTCCATCCGCCGCTTCATCATAGAGGGGTGCGCCTCCGGCATCATCTTGGGCGCTGGCTTCCCAAAAGCGCACCCGGTCTCCGACCCGCGATTTTTGTAAATCGATCACCACTACTTGACCTTGGGAGCGCAATTGATTGGGGCTAAAGTTGGGAATATCAAAGGGCACAAAGGGGATAAAGAGTTTCAAAGCGGTATTGAGCAAAGGATTGCCCCGCGTGTCGTAGCCCCGGCCCGATTGCACCTGGGTAAAAACTAAATAGCGCAGGCCCAAAGACCGGCCCATAACTTTCAGCTTTTCGAGATCCGCCGTTAACCGATTATCCCGGTCTAACAGCGCCAAGGTGTCCAAGAGTCCAGTAAAGGGTTTAAATTCTGGGGCGGGACCTAAAGGACCATTGAGCAATAAAAGCTGACGGTCTGTCCCGGTGGTCAACCGCTCAATCAGACTACGGGCTAAAAGATCTGAATATAGGGGCTTATCCGCCAGAAACCCCACGCCCTTGGCATTTTCCCAGGCGAGTTGCGGCGGTAGTTGTACTTCTCCCAAAGTCTTGATATACCCGGCACGGGTGCGGACCTCTAGGGTCTGATCGGGGTAGCCCGGTACTTTGATCGTGACGTCATAACGACCCTCAGGTAGATCCCCCACAATAAAAGACCCATCGGCCAAAACAGGCACCGAGCGGCCTTGGACTTGCAAAGACCCCTGGGTAACAGGGCGACCGCCTAGGTCTTTGACGACCCCCGCCACCGCACTACTGGTGGTTCCCACCGGGAGTTTACGGTCTAGGGGCGCTTCATCCCCTGGTTTGGTCCAACGCAGCGTCTTGGACCCCGCTTCCACCACCACATAGGAGCCATCCGCTAGGGCCATGATCCCCGTAGGTTGCCGCTCTAACGTACGCGTACTCAAGATCACCCCCTGATCGAGATCAACGATCTGGAGACGGTCACTATTGCGAGAAGTGACATAGGCCAAGCGCCCATTAGCCGAAAGAGCCAAGCGCGTTGGTTTCCAATCTAGGCCAATGGTCCGATATTTACCCCTGAGATCTAAGGGGACAATGGATAAATCTTCGCTACCTGAATTGAGCAAAATCAAGCGCTTGCCTTGGTTGTCCACCTGTAGGTCTTCGGTGCCCGATCCACTCCGTAGCCGTGCCAGTTGTTCCCCAGTCTCGCTATCGAGCAAGATAATCCCCAACGGCCCTTCATTAAGACTGACGGCGATCCAGCCATTTTCTAAGACCCCAACGGCTAGGGCTGGCTGGGGCATGGCAATGGAGCGTACACTCCGGGTTGTTAAATTAACCACCGAGATCCGGTTCCCGACAGGATGGGTGGCAACCAAAAATTGTCGTTTACTATCCAAAGTCAAATCATAGATCCCGCCACCCAGATCAATATCGGCAATAATTTTTTTCTGCGCCAGATCAACTACGGCAATACTGCTATGTCTCACCCCGCCCACATAGGCCAATTTGGTGACCGGGTCATAAACTACCGCCAAGGGTTCAAAACCCAAGGGGATCTTGGCTTTATTGGTTTTTAATACCAGATCGACCACGACTAGGGATTGGTCTTGAATCAAACCCACCAGCGCTGAGGGACCAAAACGATCATCAATGATCGCAATCCGGTCCGCTTGATCATTGAGGGGGATCAAACTCTCACGGGCGATTACCTGCGGGGTTAATAAAAGTAATAGCCCTAAGACTAAGTTTTTCATCTGACCTCCGTATTACAGGGCTTTAGCTTAATTCATGCCCTCAATACTAACCCCCAAAAATTGAGCCAAGGTGGCGGCTTGTTCTTCAACGGCTTGGAGCGCCGGGGGTTGACCTACTTCGGACAGGGGAATATTGCCCCGGCCTTTGACTTTTAGAAAAATACGACGTTCGGGGTTGATCCCATTTTTAAGGACAACTTTGATCGCTTGAACCGTATTGATCGGGTATTCCAGCTTGATATGGCGATTTTTGCCCGGAAACCCAGAACGGTAGATCGTGACTTGATCGACCTCTTTATTAAATTCGTTGTAGCCCGCTCCCACATTGAGGACGATGGTCAACCAGTAGTACAGGGCAAACAGACTACCTAAAGACCCGTAGGCCAACAGCGTCGCGCCCTGGGGATAAAACTGGAAGTCAGGATTGGTGACCACATCCGTAAAGGGCAAAAGATTGGTCTTGAGGTAAATCGACAGACCCGCTAGAAAAAAACCTAATCCGCCAATGGTTAGCGCTATCGCCGTCAAAAAAGTACTTAAACGGCGTGCCCCGCGTACTTCGTAGCGGAGGATCTCGGTATTGACTGTTGCACTTGAGGCCATAGTACACACGGGACGCTGTGAGCATCTATTGTAAGTCGAAAATTGCTGATCCTGCACACGCCCCTCGGAGGACACCAGGGTGCGGATCTGCGGCGGTAGGCTAAGCTAGCCCTTTTCCCCCAGGAAGCTTTTTAGCCACACCTATGAACTGGATGTCAGCAAATTATTATTTTAGAACTCCTAAATATTAATCAAGAATTAATTGCCTTTGCGCTCCATCCATAGAAAATAGTTTTAACGAACGCTTTTAGGAGCAAGAGCCATGCCCATCTCTATGTATCAAGCCTCGATTCCCCCACTCATTCGTTCCTTAAGTAATCTGGTAGGAATTCTAGAGAAGAGTGCGGCCCATGCTGAAGCCAAAAAAATTGATCCAAGCGTATTGATCAATAGCCGACTTTATCCTGATATGTTACCCCTAGCAAGGCAAGTTCAAATTGCCTCCGATATCGCTAGAAGAGGTGTAGCAAGACTGGCAGGTATCGAAGCACCTAAAATTGAAGACAGTGAAACCACCTTCCCTGAGCTTATTGCGCGTCTTGAACAAACCATTGCCTTTCTTAAAACGATTAAACCGGATCAAATTGATGGCTCTGAGGAAAAAGCTATTTCTTTGCCCATTGGCAACCAAACCATGGAATTTAAAGGATTACCTTATCTACTTTATTTTATTCAGCCCAATGTTTATTTTCATGTGACCACAGCCTATGACATTTTTAGACATTGTGGGGTAGAACTAGGTAAGCTAGATTTCCTAGGTAAACCCTAAAAAAGACTGGATACGCAATAAAAGAGGAGGCACCATTTCTAGTTGTCTCCTCCTGTAGCTACTGCTAATCTAAGCGCTTGATCTGGTTGAACTCTAATTCCACTGGGGTATCGCGACCGAAGATCGACAAGAGGGCCACTAAACGGCCCCGTTCTGGGTTGACCTCGACCACTTCGCCTTTGAAATCTTGGAAGGGCCCGGCGATCACATCAACTTTGTCACCGACGGCCAAATTGATCCGTACAACGGGTTCTTCTTTGGCAATGGTCAAGAGGGTCCGCCGGATCTCCGTTTGGGTCAGGGGGCGGGGTTTGACGTGCCCCCGCTTGCGCCCGGTGCCCCGGCGTTCTTCGGTACCCACAAAGTTGATCACGTTGGGGGTATTTTTGACCACCAACCAGGCATCGTCATCCAAGATCATATTGATCAAGACATAACCGGGCAGGATCTTTTCATCGCTAGTAGCCTTCGAGCCGTCTTTTTTGACTTTGATCGCCGGACGTTCGGGGATGGCGACTTGGAGAATACGATCAGCAACCTGTAGGGTTTGTGCCCGTTGGAGGAGGTTGGTTTTGACTTTTTTTTCGCAGCCAGAAGATACCTGAACTGCATACCACGCAGGTTTGGTCGGATCCTGGGCTTCTTGTTGCAGGGTGGAATTGTCCATTAGAAAACCAATTTAGACAGGGTAGAAAATAAAGAGTCCACAAGATAAATAAACGTTGCCGAAATGACGACCATCAGAAAAACCGCAGCCGACTCACTGATCACCTGTTGACGACCGGGCCAACTAACTTTTTTGAGTTCCTCCCGGACTTCCTTAAGGTAGACCGGTAGGTTAAATTTTTCGGCAACGGCTTCGGGGGAGGCAGCAGCCTTATCGTCATTAATTTTAGTAAGCGAGTCCTCAGCTTTTTTAGCCTTGGGCTGATCTGCTTTCTCGAGGGCCACCCCGGTATCTCCGCATCGGTAACGTTTTGGACTAAAACCATTATAGAGGCTTCGGTCTACACTGCTTCCCAATCCGCGTTAAGATGGCTCCAGGGAAAGCTCAGGACACCCGTGAATATTCAGCTTGGTCGGCGACGTAGTGCGCGTAGGGCCTATGGGATCGATGAAATTGCTTTAGTACCGGGTCGCGGCACCCTTGATCCGCAGTTGACCGATACTTTTTGGGAAATTGGCGGGATCCGCCGTGAGATCCCGATCCTCGCCAGTGCGATGGACAGTGTCGTGGATGTTAAGGCGGCGGTTCGCCTTAGTCACTTAGGGGCCATTGGCGTCCTTAATCTCCAGGGCATTCAGACCCGCTACGCGGAACCAGACGCCATTTTGGATCACATTGCCCGTGTGGGCCGTGAAGAATACGTCCCCTTAATGCAAGAACTGTATAAAGAGCCGATCAAGCCGGAGCTAGTAGAACTGCGCATCCGTCAGATCAAAGACCAGGGCGGGATCGCAGCGGTCAGTAGTACCCCTCAAGATGCGGTCTTTTTAGGAAAGCTTGCGGCTAGCGCGGGTGCGGACTTATTTTTTGTTCAGTCTACGGTGATCTCCACCAATCACCTCAGCCCTGAGGGGGTCGAACCCCTAGATCTAGAGCAGTTTATTGCCACCCTCCCGATCCCGGTGATCGTCGGGAACTGTGTCACCTACGATGTAGCCCTTGACTTGATGAAAGCCGGAGCCAAAGGACTTTTGGTCGGGATCGGGCCAGGGGCGGCCTGTACGTCTAGGGGCGTTTTGGGCATCGGCATTCCCCAAGTGACCTCCATTGCCGATTGTGCGGCCGCGCGGGATGACTATTTTGATCAAACAGGGCGCTATGTGCCCGTGGTGGCCGATGGCGGTCTCGTCACCGGGGGGGATATTTGTAAAAGTATTGCCAGTGGTGCGGATGCTGTGATGATCGGTTCCCCCTTTGCCCGTGCCCAAGAAGCTCCGGGCCGGGGCTTCCACTGGGGTATGGCGACCCCCAGCCCAGTACTGCCCAGAGGTACCCGGATCAAAGTTGGGACTACCGGAACGATGGAAGAGATCCTGCGTGGTCCAGCCCGCTTAGATGATGGCACCCACAATTTTTTAGGGGCGATCAAGACCGCCATGAGTACCCTGGGGGCCAAAAATCTCAAAGAACTCCAGCAGGTAGAGATCGTCATTGCCCCTTCTTTACTTACTGAGGGCAAGGTCTATCAAAAAGCACAACAATTGGGCATGGGCAAATCCTAGGAGACCGCAATGTTAATGTCTACAACCCGCCACATTCATATTTTTGCGGGCGAGATCGTCGGGGAAGACCGGGTAGTAAATGATGGGGTTTTGACCCTCAATGTAGATCCCGATAACGAGTTTGTCTGGAATACGGGGGCCCTGGAAAAACTCCATCGGTATTTTGATGAGCGCGTGGCTGCCATGGATGGGGCGGATCTAACGGAATATAATCTGCGCCGCATTGGATCGGAGCTAGAAAACTTCGTCCGGTCTTTGCTACAAAAAGGCGAGATCGCCTATAACCTTGAACACCGCGTGATCAACTACAGTATGGGTCGTCCCCAAATGCCCACGGAGTAATGAGCAAACCAGTTAAATGACCCTCGCCCTTACGATCACGGGTGGGTTTCAGAGCCGCTATCTTTTGCGGTCTGGTCTACTACAGCAATTACAACACCATGATCTACCTATTTTGATCTTGAGTCCTAACGCTAATGAGGCATACTTTCGTCAGGAATTTAATCAACCGGGCCTTAGCCTAGCCCTTTTAGATCAAGCCCAGTATCAGCAGTACGCGGCAAGTACCCTACAGAAATTTCTGTGTACCCTCCGGGGCTACGCACGCTATGACATCCCGAGTATCCGGGATCTCTATGAGGCTTCACGTCACAAACGGCCCTTGTTTGCGCCCACAGGTTGGGTTTTTGACGGCTGTGCTTGGGCTTTAAATCGCTCCTCCTGGTTGCAGGAACAACTCATTGCTTGGGAAGCCCGCACTTTTGTGCCTGGATTTTCCCAAGCCCTGCTCAGCCAACAGCAACCTAAGGTATTGGTTTCCACCAGTATGGGTACCAACGGCTGGGAAACGGACGCCTATATTTTACGCGAAGCCCAAAAATTAGGGATCACGACAGTTGCCTGTATTTTGAGTTGGGATAATACGACCACTAAAGGTCTGCGGGGGGCCACACCCGATTATATTTTGGCGTGGACCAAACAAATGAAAGAGGAACTTGTTACCTACCATCGGATTGATCCCGACCGGGTAACCGTAACCGGGATCGCTCATTTTGATTATTACTTTCAGCCTGTGACCCAAAATCGTCAAGACTTCCTAAGCGCCCAAGGCTTAGATCCTGAGCGTAGGACGATTTTTTTTGCGACCCATCAGCCCGTGAAATATCCCTATCACGATGATCTAATCCAGATCCTAGGGGAGGCTATGCAAAATGATCTGTTTAGCCAACCCGTACAAGTCGTTGTGCGTTTACACCCTAACTTTTTTTATTATTGGACACCGCAGCAAGTCGAGCAATTTCGGAATTTATGTCGTAGTTATCCCCATATGCATCTTAATGAACCAGAGATCTTGTCTTCACAATTAAAATTAGATATGGCAACCACAGAAATGCCCCAACTCCATCATTGGTTGACCCATAGTGATGTGATGCTCAATATTTTCTCGACGATGACGATTGAAGCCTGTATTCATGATCTACCCGTGATCAATATTGGCTTTAATGGCTATGCCCCTGTTCCCATTAGTTACCGTCAAGATGTCAATATAGACCGTAGACAAGTACACAATCAACGCATTCTGCAAGCGGGGGCAGCCCCCGTTGCCGAAGATAGTACGCATCTGATCCAATTAGTAAATCAATACCTTGATCAGCCCCAGTTACATCATGCCAATCGGCAATTCATTGCCCAACAAGAGTGTGAATTTCTCGATGGTAGATCCTGTGAACGT
>JANNOF010000371.1:0-2330 GCA_031398925.1 Gloeobacteraceae cyanobacterium SOY_34_metabat_371
CTGCTGGCCGAGGAACTGCGCCTGGCGCATCGCGCATTGGGCGCCATCACCGGCGAGTTCACGAACGAAGATCTGCTGGGCCAGATCTTCGGCCGCTTCTGCATCGGCAAATGACCCCTTGTTCCAGGACGTGTCATAACATCTGAACGATTGACCCCGCAGGACCTAGAAGCGCCACAGCGGCCGCCGCTGCGGCATCGAGTTGTCGTCCTTGGGCTTTCAACCTCTGCAAGCGCCCGACACCCAACAAACCACCAAGTTCCTCCCCGGCGCGCTCGCGCAAACCAGGAGGTCGCCGCGAACCCCAGGCCTGTTCGGTCGCCACTTCGGCGTACCCGAGCAGCCGCGCCGCATCTTCATGGCGGTGCTCTTGCAAAGCAAGCTGATGCACGAGGTCGGCGAAAACTGCGAAGTGCAGCCATTCCAGCGCTCGGCAGCGCTCAACCATCACTGCCAGTCGTTCGCGCGCCGCGGCAGTCTCGCCGCGCAGGAGCGCCAACCGTGCCGAGGTGCCCACGAAGGCGATCGTCATGCCGGGGGGCGAAGATTCGATCTGCTGCGCCATGGCAAGGCGACGTTCCTCGGCCGCCTCGAGGTGGCCCCCATCGATCAGCGCCACCAGGCTCCAGTTGCCGAAGAGACTGATGAACCGCAGCGACTGCGCCTCCTGCGCAAGCACGAGGCCCGCCTCTGCGGCTGCCGCGGCAAGGCCTTGTTCTCGTGCGACTGTCGCGATTGCAAACTCGGCAGCGCGGCGCAAGCAGCGCAGCCGGGCCGGCCAGGTCGGCGATTCAAGTGACCGCAATTCGCCAAGCAGGCGCTGAGCCGCATCCGCGGGAACATGGCTCGTCACCGCCTCGCACGCCAGTGCGAGGTACACCAGTTCCGGTTGCGCGCTGGCGCGGGCCTGTCGCTCCGCTGCCAGCGCGTGCTGAAAGGCTTCAGCGGCCGACACACTGCTGGCCAGCTGGCAGCGTGCGATGAAGAAGCGTGCCGCGCGCGCCGGCGGCAACTGTGCAACCGCCACCGGTGCGATTCGCTCGGCCCAACGGCGCAACTCGTGGCCGAGGTCGAGCAGGCGGAACAGCGTGGCCGATGACGCAACCAGCTCGGCAGCGAGGGTCGGTTCGCCATCGATCGCCGAACGCAAAGCGGCGCGCACGTTGTCGAGCTCGGGGGCCCAGCATTCGAGCCATGCGCTCTCGGGTGTTGTCCAGGACGCATCGAAAGCGATGCTCATGCACTGGGCCATGGCGTGGGCATGCCGGCGGACCGTATCGGCCAGCTCACCCGCCTCGACCAGGGATTGCATCGCAAACTGGCGCAGGTTCTCGGGCAGGCGCTGGCGCGCGGGCGGCCCGGGGTCGAGCACCACCATCGAGCGTTCGATGAGGCCATCGAGCACGGTTGCCGTCTCGGGCATCGCCTCCTGCGTGGTCAGCGCTGCGACAAGTGCGGGCGAGAAGCCGCCGGAGAAGCAGGCAAGGTGGCGGAAGAGCTTCTGCTCCGGTGCGCTCAGCAGCGCGTAGCTCCATTGCAGCGCCTTTTGGAGTGTGCGGTGGCGAGCTGCGACGTCGCCACCGGTCTGCGCGAAAGCTTTCAGCCGATCCTCGAGATGCACCTCGATGCCCGCGAGACCGACCAGGTGCACGCGCGACGCACCCAGGCGCAGCGCCAGCGGGAGACCGTCGAGCTGGCGGCACAGCCGGGCAATGGCCGGTGCGTTGGAAGCCGTCAAGGCAAATCGATGATCCAGTGCGCGGGCACGGTCGACGAAGAGCTGCACCGCATCGGGCAGCGGCAACGGTGCAAGCCGCAGCACGCGCTCGGCCGCCAAGTGCAGCGGAAGCTGACCGGTCACGAGCAGCCGAAGGCGCGGGGCTGCCGACAGCAGGGCGTGTGCCAGCGCCGCGGCGGCTTCGGCCATGCACTCAACAGTGTCCAGCACCAGCACCGCCTCAAGGCTTTCGACGGCGAGCAGCAGCCCAGGCACCGGGTCCTCACGCGGACTGACAGGCAAACCCAATGCGCGCGCCACAGATGTAGCCAGCAGCGACGGGTCGTCCAGCCCTTCCAACGCGGCCCACCCGACACGCGCGCCGTTCTGAACGGCCCGCCGGGCGGTCGCCAGTGCGAGCGCCGTCTTGCCGACGCCGCTGGTGCCGACGATGCTCACCAGGCGGTGCTGCCGCAGCAGCAATTCGACCTCCTCCAGCTCGCCAGCGCGGCCGAAAAGCGGCTGGTCGTCGGTGGGAAGTGGAAGCGGTCGTGCGGTGCCTGCCACCGTCTCGTCGACCAGCGTGTAGCCCTGGCGTGCGACGGTGCGAACG
>JANNOF010000032.1:0-18512 GCA_031398925.1 Gloeobacteraceae cyanobacterium SOY_34_metabat_371
CGGCGCGAAAGATTGCCCCCTTTCCCATAGGGCAACAGCACCAAAACACGACCAGGGAGGGTGACATTACCCGTCAGACGTGGGCCTTTATTTCCCGTTGGTTCCTTCATGACTTGCACAAGAACTTTTTGCTGGGGGGTAACCAGCTCAGTAATTGAGGCAGAACTACGGCGCAGACGTACAGGCCCTAGATCAGTTACATGAATAAAACCATTACGATCACCATTCCCGATATTGACAAACGCGGCATCAATACTGGGTAAGACATTTTCTACAACCCCTAGGTAGATATCACCAACTTGGTGATTCCCCTGGGCCACGATCAATTCTTGGATCTGTTCTTCTGAAAAAACAGCAGCAAGGCGGTATTGCTCCGCGATGATAATCTGCTTGGGCATCAAGACTCCTTTACAAAAGGGCAGCAGCAATTCTGCACGGTGAGAAGAGGGCTACAGAGTACACGGAGTGCCCTAAATGACGGTGAAGGCTAAGACCGTTGTGACCGATGGGGTGCGCTCTATGCTGGAATTCACTGGGGGTTCTCACCACGTGAGAGCGTTAGTCCATTTCAGGATGCTGTGGCTCAAAGCACTGACTAGACCCTAGGGGCTTATACCGTGCAAGACCGCAACCTTTGTCGGGCCTAGTGATCGGGAACATAAATCCCAGGATCACCCTTCAAAAAACCGTGTATTCTGCTAGGCCGCCGTCTGGCTGTTATTGTAGCGCGGATTGTCTAGGCTGTGTAGTCAATTTTGTAACAATTATTTACTTCAATGGGCTTTCATATCTGGTTTATGGGCAATTTTAGCTTTCGTTAATTTTTGGTAAGCGTATAGTCTGCTACATGAAAATAGCCTCAGGAAATAATAAGATCTAGCCTGTTTGCTCCAGGAAATTTCCATGCCCATGCATCGTCGTTTTATATTAGCCGCTACCCTACTTTTGGCGATAATTGCCCCTGTGCACGCCAAAGAGTCCGGTGTTGCCTCCAAAGTCAAAGTTATTGATCCGTTAAAATTACCCTACGAAGCCCCCAATTGGAAGGGGGTCAAAGTACTTAAGCCCCTTTCGCGGGAACTGCGTCGGCGCATTAGTCAGCAAGATTATTTTGAAGAAGTTGCTGAAGCGAACGTAATTGACCGGGTAGAGGTACCTGATAGCGAGCGCTACACCCCCTTGGCGGCCAGTTTGCTGTCGGGTTTTGATTCGATCAGAGCGACAGGAATTGAACCCCCAGACCCGCACTTAGCCGTCGGTCCTTCTAATTTAATGGCAGCCACCAATGCTAACTTGCAAATTTATAGCAAAACCGGATCCCCTATTGGCGCTACCTTGGGCTTAAAGAGCTTTTTTGCCGTGCCCTCTGGCTACAACATTGTGTCTGACCCCAAGTTTTTGTATGACACCGCCAGCGGTCGCTTTTTTGGGGTCTTGATCGGCTACAACAGTTCAACCAGCGTTGGGGCTTGGTTTATTGCCACCTCCACCACCAACAGTGCCAGTGGGACCTGGAACACGGTTCGGGTTGAGCAACCACGGGATCTACCGGACTATCCGGGACTCGGCATATGCAGCGATAAGCTGGTCGTTACCGCGAACAATTTTGATTTTTCTACCCCACTAAGTAACTTCACGGGGGCCGCCGTAGTCGCCCTTAATAAGTCTCAACTGACCTCAGGGGCCGCTTCGGTTAACTTTACTAAGTTTAGCGATGTGCGCCTAACCGGAGGGGCCCAGGCCTTTACGATCCAAGCTGCTCAATCTTTGAGTACCACAAGTACCTGTCATATGGTTGCCCTCAATGGCACCACCCGGATCCAGCTTTATCGCGTAACGGGGCTGCCCTCTAGTTCAAGCAATGCGACGTTGACCACAGGCAGTGCCTTGACCTTGGCTAGTGCCGTCTCTACGCCTGCAACAGCATCCCAACAGGGCAGCACGCGCAAACTCGCCGTGGGGGATACCCGCCTTTTGGATGCTACCTACCGCAATGGATCGGTTTGGACTGCGTCTAACACCGGGTGTACGTTCTCAGGGCGCACCAAATACACCTGCGCCAAGCTCGTCAAGATTGGCGGCGTAGATGCGACCCCCTCGATCACCCAAGAAGCAATCTACGGCGCTTCGGGGTTCTTTTATACCTACCCAGCCCTCAGGACCGATAGCACCGACAACATGACGGTTGTGTTTACGCGCACGGGCAGTAGCGAGTTCCCTGGCATTCGTTTCGGCGGACTCCGGGCGGGATCTGCTACGTTTGAATCCAGTGGCCTTTTGGTTTCAGGGGGCGCGGCGTACACCGGCACGCGGTGGGGTGATTATCACGGGGCGGCCTGGGATAGCACCGACAACTCGATCTGGATCTATGGGATGTACAAACCCTCAGGCTCTGGTCTGTGGGGTACTTATGTAGGCAAGACCAAGTACTAAACCTGGCTTGTGGGTACAGCAAAACCCCGCTTAGGCGGGGTTTTGTCCTTCAATTGGCAGATCGGCAACGGGTATTTATACTGGGGCTAACGGGGGAGATCAAAGTCATGAATTCGCGAACTACTGCCAAACGAATCAATCGCAACGAGCAATTAGTTAAACGGGCAAACAGTGTTAATAAGTTAATTAAGTTTATTAGTTTTGTAGTTACGGTTATCGCCTTGGTGCTCCTGTGGCAATTTGTGATCACTTTGTTTGGCGGACATCGTAGCTCCGATGCCCTGCTAAGCGCGATCAAAGGTCTGGCCCAACTGTTTTCTAGTCCCATGCGGGGTCTAGTGCAAAGTTTCCCTGGGGTAGGCCAAGGGATTTTGGAGACGACGTATTTACTGGCCTTGGGCATCTATGCTTTGGGGTATGTCCTGATCAGACAATTTTTGAAATTCTTGGTACGGATTCCGGGCACTTGAGCTTTTGTGTATGATGACGGAGACGTCAGCCCCGTGGGACGCTTTGCGGTATGGATCATCTAGCTACTGAAGAACTGTTGCGACAACTCCAGGAAAAAGACCTGTTGATCCAGCAATTGGCTCAAGAATTGATCCAGATCAATCAACTCAACCGTTCTTTACAACAGACAACACCTTATCCACGGGCCATAGCTGTGGATCCAGGAAGTAACAACGGCGAAGAAGTACTGTGGCTCAAACGACAATTAGAGCAAGCCCGTGAAGAAGTAGCTACGAAACAAAAAGAAAACCTGACCCTTTTAGACAGTCTGCAACAGGTCCAACAGGAAAATCAAAAACTACAGCAGTACCTCCGGGATCTACCGGACATGTACCGACGTAAGTTTACAGAGCGCATGGAAGGTTTTAAGGAGCGCATGAGTCAGATCCAAGAGGAAAATCGCCGCCTCCAGGAGTTTATTCAAACGACGGCCCCAAGTTTACCGGAAGCGGCGACAACCCCTCTGCTGCCCCCTAGTGAGTAGGGACTATTTAGCGCAGGTGGCCCAGCAACTTGGCTTTACCCTAACGCCATCTCCTGAAGGGAGCGTGCACGTAGAACCTTTAGCCCTAGCGTGGTTAGATCCGCGTTTGGATCGCTATTATGTGCCTGTGGTCTGGGGTAAACATGGACCACTTTTTTGTGAAGGCATCGCCCAAATCAATGATTGTCTGCTTCAACCCTGGGATACGGGGGATGACCATAGGCAGGTGTTCTACACCCTCGCCCGCCGGGTTTTAAAAGATCTGCCCTGGGGCGTGTACCTCATTGACTTGGCCCCCCTAGACGGGCAGATCAGTTATCAAGGCTGGCTGCCCATGCCCACCCAGATTGCGTTGGTTTCGACCCTAGCGCAACAGCCGGATCTTTTTATGGCCCATTGCTACGCTAGCCAGGGTTTACCCGTGGTAGAAGTCCAGATTCATCGCCCCTGTGCCGTGCGCTGGGGTCACTGGAACCCCCATGAAGTCTTGATCTGGCCTGGAACCTGTTGGTATCCAGATTGGATTGGCTGTTGGCTGCTACATCCCCCGGTGGATCATCAGGGGCATCCTTTTGCGGATTTGATGATCCGCCTAGGCCCCCTTAGTTAGCAACTTCCTGGAACCAGCTCAATGATCTTGACGTTATAGCGGTCTAATAATTCCAGCCAAGTGGGGTCAAATTCAGGTAACTTGACCCGATAGGTTCCGGTGGCATCGGTCACATAGGCGTTAGCCTGTTCCGTACTCAACAGAATCGAACGGATCTGGCCCGTTTCGATCTGGCTCAAAAAAGTCGTATAGGGCAGCGTTGACTCACGGGCATAACTGGGCAGGCAGCGAAAGTCACGCCAAATTCCTGGCGCGGAATCACGAAAACTATAGAGCGTCCCGGTAACCGCCAAGCCCAAAAGGATGGCTCCTGTCAATAACCGCTCCACTAAGACCCGAATGCCTGGACTGCGCATATCTACTTAGTGTAGGGGATCTTATCTAAGGCCGCTCTTAAACTGAGATCTTAGACTCTTGGGGCTGGACATGGTGACAGACGGCCCAATGACTCGGATCAATATCTACCCGGGGCGGTACGGTCCCCGTGCAAACTTCCGTAGCCGCAAAGCAACGGGGATGAAAAGGACAGCCACTGGGCGGGTTGATCGGGCTGGGTACATCCCCCGTGAGCCGGATCCGGTCTTTGTGCACAGCCGTACTGGCTTCGGGAATCGCAGATAATAGCGCCTGGGTATAGGGATGTTGGGGACTACGAAAGAGTTGATCCGTCGGAGCTTGTTCGACGATCCGGCCCAAATACATCACGGCCACTTCATCACAAAGATGGCGGACTACGGATAGATCGTGGGAGATAAACAACAGGGTCAGTTTGAATTGATCCTTGAGATCCATGAGTAAATTAAGGACTTGGGCCTGGACACTGAGGTCTAGGGCGCTCACCGGCTCATCACAAACGATAAATTCAGGATTCACCGCTAGGGCACGGGCGATGCCGATCCGTTGCCGTTGCCCACCCGAAAATTCGTGGGGATAGCGGTCCATAAAGCTCGCCCGTAAACCAACGGTTTCTAAGAGTTCTTTGACCCTGGCTTCGCGTTGGGGCTTAGTAAATTCCTTGAGGTGGATCGTCATCCCTTCGGCGATGGTTTCTCCAATGGGAATACGCGGATTAAGCGAACTATAGGGGTCTTGAAAGATGATCTGGGCCTTAGAACGGTAGGCCAACAGTTCTTCGGGGTTGGCTTGGAGCATATCGCGGCCCTTGAACAGGACTTGTCCTGCGGTAGCCGGGACCAATCGCAGGATCGACTTGCCCACGGTCGTCTTACCACACCCCGATTCACCGACCAAACCGAGGGTTTTGCCCTGCGGAATCGTAAAACTAACGCCATCAACCGCTTTCACTGACCCGATCAGGCGCTTAAAAATGCCTTTGTAAATAGGAAAGTGGGCCTTAAGCCCCCGCACATCAAGGAGTACTTTATTAGCAGGATTAGACATGGGCATTGACCTCCGCATAGAGATGACAGGCAACTTGGACCCCATTTGCTTGGGGAATTAAGACGGGTTCAACCTGTTCACAAGGATCAAACTTTTGGGGACACCGGGTATTGAAGCGGCAGCCTTTGGGAAACTTAGTCGCCTCCGGTACGGTGCCTGAAATCGTGGCTAAACGGGCACCCCGGACTTGTCTGCCGGGTAAACTTGCAAAAAGCCCTTGGGTATAGGGATGTTGCGGGGTATCAAAGATCTGCTGTACCGTGCCCTGCTCAACGATCCGCCCGGCGTACATGACGGCGACTTCATCGGCTACTTGGGCCACAACCCCCAGGTCATGGGTGATCAGCAATACCGCCATACCGTATTCCTGCTGTAGGTCTTTGAGTAAGTCCAAGATCTGCGCCTGGATCGTCACGTCAAGGGCGGTGGTCGGCTCATCGGCAATCAAGACATCGGGACGACAGGCTAGGGCAATGGCGATCATTACGCGCTGACGCATCCCGCCTGAAAGTTGGTGCGGGTACTCATCGAGACGACTGGCTGGCTCTGGGATGCCGACTTTTTTGAGCATTTCTAACGCCCCCTGACGGGCGGCTTTGGCATCTAGCCCCTGGTGGAGTTTGATCACCTCCATCACCTGATCGCCGACGGTATACACCGGGTTTAAGGAGGTCAGGGGTTCTTGGAAGATCATCGAGATCTTGCAGCCCCGGTAGCGACGCAACTCAGACTCTGGCATCTCGACGAGATTTTTACCCTCAAAGAGGATCTGGCTACCTTGGGTTACCTTAGCACCATCCAGTTCTTCGCCCATGCGCACCGTCCAACCGGAGGGCTTAGGCACCAAACGAATCAGCGAAAGGGCTGTGGCGGATTTACCACAGCCGGATTCCCCCAACAGCGCTAAGGTTTTGCCTTTTTTGAGATCAAAGGTCAGATCATCTACCGCCCGCGCCAAACCACTGCGGGTGCGGTAATAGGTACGTAGATTTTTTACCTGGAGAACGGTTTGGCTCATGGGAATCACCGAGTTCTGAGTTTAGGATCAAGGGCATCGCGGACGGCATCGCCAAAAATGTTAAAGGCCAAAACCAAACCAAATAAGGCCCCAGATGCCGCGATCAAGACCCACCATACGGCGGGTTCACGGGCCAGTTCACTGCGCGCCGAGTTGATCATCAGGCCCCAGGAAGCAGAATCAGCACCAACCCCAATACCGATATAGCTCAAAACTGATTCGGAAAGGATCAATCCTGAAAACCGTAGCGTAAAGAGGATAACCACAATATGCATTACATTGGGCAGGATATGGCGAAACATGGTCTGGATATCCGGTACGCCTAAAGACCGGGCGGCTAAAACATAGTCCCGCTCCCGGTGCTTGATCGTTTCGGCTCGGATCTGGCGGCACAAATTAACCCATGTGGTAATGCCCAAGGCCAAACATAACTGGGGCAACCCTTGGCCTAAAATAAGGAGCAGGGCCACCAAAAGCAGTAACTCCGGGATCGAGTTAACCACCGTGTAGGTATACTGCACCGAGTCATCGACCCATCCCCCATAGAATCCAGCTAAGATGCCTAAAATCAAACCAATGGGTATGGCGATCAAGCAGGTTAAGCCACCGATAATAATAGCGGTCCGACAGGCTTTGAGGGCTTCTTTAAAGACATCATTACCCAAGACATTGGTACCGAGAATGTGGACCCCTTTAACGGGCTTCGCATCACGGATCTTATAGGTTTGCTGGGCAAAAGGCGCACTGTAGCCTTCTTCTTGAGGGGTATCTTTGAAGGCTAAATCGATCAGGGTTAAGTTGCGGGTTGCCACGCCATCTTGAATCGGGATCACAATGGAATCCGCTAGCCCCACCGCCACATAGAGGCTAATAATGCCCAAACAGATCATGGCGGAAGTATTTTGCTGGAGCCGACGCCAAGCCTCTTGAATAAACTCCTGTTGCGCCAAATAAAAGATAAACAGCGCAAATATTCCAGTGATAACCAAAGTCAGAAGATTGATTGCCAGAGCACTATCAAACATTAGTTGAGCCTCACACGGGGGTCGACGAGGGTATAAGAAATATCCGTCAAGAGCAGGGCGAATACGTAAAGAATAGATCCCAGAAAGACCAAAGCCCGGAGGAGCGCAAAGTCGTATTCATTGATCGCCACAATAGTGAGATTACCCAGACCGGGGATCCCAAAAAAGTTTTCTAGAAGCACATTCCCCAAAATGATCAGGGGGAGGTCGGCAACTACGGCGGTCAATACAGGAATCATGGCATTTTTAAGCACATGCTTAAACAGGACTACCCGTTCTGAAAGGCCTTTAGCGCGGGCGGTACGGGCATAATCTTGCCCGATCTCATCGAGCATGACGGTGCGATAAAAACGCACTGAGGCCCCTAAAGCCGTAACTACACCGAGCACCACAGGTAACAGCACAAAGCGTAGGCTATCGGCTCCATCCGCAAAACCAAAGACCGGAAAATAACGGAGGATCAAACCCAATAGCCATTGCCCCGCGATTATATAAACCAAAATCGGGATACTCATCAGACCGACACAGATAAAGATCCCGCCCCAATCCAGATAACTGCCTCGGTAAAGGGCAATAATCAAGGAGGCACTCAAGGCCACAATGAGCGAGATCACTAGGGCCGGGAACGCAATTAAAAACGAAGGCCACGCTCCTTTTTGGATTCGTTCACCAATATCTTCACCATTGGCATCGGAATTACCAAATTGAAACAGTAACGTGGAGCGCATGTGGTTCGTAAACTGACTATCCCACCAAGGAGCATCGGCCTTATAGTCAGCATCAAAGGGTAAATTTATAAAACGCGGCTTGTCATAACCATGGGACTTTAACCAGTTATTTACGAGTTCAGGGGTCGGATTTTTACCCAGTTGCCGTTTAGCCATATTCTCAGGACTCGTCACCATAAAAAATAGCACAAAGGTCAATAACATCACCCCTAGGATCGTCGGGATGGTGTAAAGTACACGGCGGATAATGTATTCGATCACAGGCTATCTCTCCTAGAAAGGGCAACGGGGATCACAGCGGCGGTTAAGAGTCCCGCTAGGGCTAAGACAAACAGGTAATTGGGTTGATTCCACTCCTGTTGTTTTTGTTCCCGCAGCTTGGGATCTACTTTATAGTACTTAAGCAGATCAAAGGCTACAGGGTGCTGAAGGACATGTTCCGTCCATCCTTGGTTAAGGACGTAGTAGGCATCATGGAAGGTATAGATCGTCGCGCAATCTTCATCGAGTATCTGGCGCATCCGCTGAATAAGGGCTAAACGTTCGGGGCTATCCTCCATATTTTGCATCTGAAGAAATAAACGGTCATATTCTGGATTATTGTACCGACTGGTATTGATGATTCCACTATTTTTAGAATAAAAAAGAAACAAGAAATTTTCAGGATCGGGGTAGTCAGCAAACCAACCGGAGCGGGTAAGTTGAAAGCGACCACTATCGTAAATATTTAACATCTCGGCAAAGGTGACGAGTTTAATATTGGCTTTAATTCCTAGGGCGCTAAATTGCTCTTGAATATACTGTGCTTCCCGTTGCGACTCAGGGCCACGGGCTTGGTAAACTACTTCTAAAGTCAAAGGCGTTCCGGTTTTAGGATCAATACCATCGGCATAGCCCGCTTCTTTCATTAGTTGCTTAGCTTTAGCAACATCAAGTATACGATAGGGATTTTTATAATCTTTGTCGTAGCCATAAATCCCAGGGGGGATCAGGCTTTCGGCCTTAAGCTTAACGCCGTTATAGAAAAAATCAATAAAGCGGTCAATATCATAGGCCATGGAAATAGCTTGACGGAGCTTTTTATTGGATCCGACTACAGAATCACGCATATTAAAAGCAATATAATCCGTAGAGAGTAAGGGAACGTACTCCAAAGTTACCCCACTCTTGGTCATTTCCTCGGTAAGTGATCCGTTATTGCTCAACACCTGCTGAATGGTATCGCCTTGACGACGGGCGGCACGGCCTAGACTATCAATGTATCCCTGGCGAAATAAGGTCCACACAGGGATCGCTTCGCGAATAATACTAAATCGAGCTTCATCTATAAAAGGTAGCGGTTTGCCCGCATCTTCTAATAATTTGGCGGGGGTTCCAGGGTCTGCGCTACTCGGGTAGGTGGCACCGTGATAGTTTTCGTTGCGCGTCAAGATCAGATTACTGTTGCGTTCCCACTGTTTGAGCTTAAAGGGTCCAGTTCCTACCGGATGGAACATGAATTGATCGCGGCGTACCCCATCGTGCTCTAGACCATCGTAATAGGCTACGGCCTCAGCGGGGACCGGAGCAAAAAAATTCAAGGCCATCCAGTACTTCAATTGAGGATAAGGGCTTTTAAGGTGAATTTTTAAGGTATAGTTATCAACTTTTTCTAATCCATCAATGGCCCGTGTATAGTCTGTTGTTCCGGCCTTTTGAGCAGTCTCATAAAATTCTGTCATACCCAAGATGACCGCCGCCATAGGTTCATAGACGGGACTGGCGGTGGGGGTCTTAATATGGGGGTCAGCAATGCGTTTTAGGGCATAGATAAAATCATCTGTGATCAATTCACGACCCTTGCCCCCCACAAAACAAGGATCATCGGAGTAGCGGATCCCTTTTTTTATTTTGACGATAAAAGTCTCTCCGCCGCCAGCCCGTGGAACCCGTTGGGGAATGCCCTCAGCAAGGAGGGGCTGTAATTCAAAGGATTGGCGTTTAAGATAGTTATATTGCAATAGAGGTTCATTAATATTAAATAATACTTGGGCCGATACCGTATCGTAAGCTACTTGAGGATCTAAGGTCCGGGGGTCTTCTTCTAAGGATTGATACCAAATAATCTTTTGGGTGCCATCAGGATTTAAAGGATCCCGTGGATAAGGATAGTTACTACATCCAGTGATCAAAAAGAGTGCTGAGATCACGATAGATGTCCAGGGTATCTTTTTAAAGGTGCTATATATTTTGATCATTCATTCCTCCGGTTTAAGGCCACCGGGATAACTACCGCAGTCAAGACCCCAGCGAGGGCAATAACATAGATCAGATTGGGTTGATTCCATTCCTGCTGCTTCTCTGTACGCAGTTGGGTATCAACTTTACGGTATTGGAGTGTACTGCGCGAAATGGGATGTTGAAAAGCATTATCGGTCCAACTTTGATTAAACGTATAATAGGTCTCAAAGTACATATAGACCAGGGGTGCATCTTCATTGAGAATGTTGATCATTTTATCAATTAGTGCTTTACGCTCCGGGGTATTTTCCATAATTTTTACTTGATCAAATAAACGATCATATTCAGGATTATTGTAGGCTCCAGCATTATAATCAGTGCCAGCTTTGGAGTACATCAGGATCAGGAAATTTTCTGGATCAGGATAGTCTGCTAACCAGCCCCGCAAGGTAACTTGAAACCGACCTTTTTTGAGCACATCTTGGATCTCCGAAAAAGTTACCAATTTGGGTTCAACTTTGACTCCGATCTTTTGAAACTCTTGGATCAAAAATTGAGCCTGACGTTGGGTGGGTGGCCCATTAAATTGTAAAACAAACTCGATAACTAAGGGCTTGCCTGTTTTTGGATCAATGCCATTGGCATAGCCTGCTTCTTTGAGGAGTTGTTTCGCTTGGTCTAAATTAGCTAATCCATAGGGATTTTTATAGCTTTTATCATGCCCATAGATCCCTGGCGGAATAATAGTCTCTGGCTTTAAATAGGTCCCATCGTAAAACAGATCAATATAGCGTTGCCCCGTGTAGGCCATGGCAAGGGCTTGGCGGAGCTTTTTATTTTTGCCCACAACCGGGTCTTTGAGGTTAAAGGCGTAATAAAAAAGACCTAAACGCGAGACAAATTCAGACTTGATTCCTAACTTTTGAAATTCAGGGGTCAGGTCCCCGGAACTGCTTACTACCTGCTGGACCGTGCCGGAACTGGCTAGACCCCGCCCATAATCACCTAACCCGTCAATGTACCCTTGGCGAAACAAGGTCCAAACCGGGATCGATTCACGGACAATGGGGAAGTAAACCCCATCATTCAGCGGTAAAGGCTTACCGGCATCTGCCAACAGACCTGCCTTTTGATCCCCTGGTTGCCCGACCGTGGGATAGGTGCGAAAGGTATAATTTTCATTTTTAACCAACTCAATACTTTGGTTGCGCTGCCAGCGGCCTAGTTTATAGGGACCTGCACCGACAGGGTGAAATTTAAACGTATCCCGACGAACACCATCATAAATTGCTCCATCATAATAAGTAACTGCTTCGATGGGCGTTGGTGCAAAAAAGGTCATCGCCATAAAGTATTTAAGTTGAGGATAGGGACTGTTGAGATGGATCCTAAAGGTATAACGGTCTACTTTTTCAACCCCTTTGATGGATTGGCTATAGTCTGTTTTACCAGCCGCTTTAGCCTGATCATAAAACTCTTGAAAACCGATAATCACTGCGGTCAAGTTGGGAAAGATCGGACTAGAAGTTGGATTTTTTAGGTTAGGGTCAGCAATACGCTTGAGGGAATAAATAAAATCATCACTCGTAATCTCGCGGCCTTGACCATTTTTAAAACACGGATCATCGGCAAAAAGGATATTTTTCTTGATCTTAATCGTATACGTTTCTCCACCATCGGCACGACGGGTACGTAGGGCTAAACCATCGGCCAAGGCGGGTTCAACAGTGACGTTTTCGCGTTGCAAAAAACTATATTCATAGAGGGGAACTGTGATATTTGCTAACACTGTATTTGATACATTGTCGTATTGGATCTGCGGATCAAGGGTCCGGGGGTCTTCTTGGAGTGCCTGATACCAGATCCTACGCGGACTGCCATCTGTATTCACGCCAGCACTGGGAAAGGGATAATTCCCGCAAGCGGTCAATAAGGATAAACCGATCAATGCACTAATGGGGCGAGCAATCTTAACTGACACCAGATTTTTTATGTTCATTAATCCTTCCGCATCAAGGTGACAGGAAGCACAAGAGCCGTTAGTGCACCCGCCAAGGCTAAGACGTAGATATAGTTAGGTTGATTCCATTCTTTTTGTTTTTCTGCCCGTAGTTCAGGATCAATGTTGCGGAATTTTAGCGTATTAAAAGCCACAGGATGCTTGAGCACATTATTGGCCCAAGCATGGGTAGTGGTGTAGTAAGCTTCATTGTAAAGATAGAGCCACACACAATCTTCATTAACCATATCAATCATTTTGTTAACAATTGCACGACGCTCAGGGGTATTCTCCATTGTTTTCATCTTTAAAAATAAACGATCAAACTCAGGATTGTTATAACGGCTAGCATTAATAAAAGGATCACTTTTAGAATAAAGTAAGAAAAAAAAGTTTTCAGGATCAGGATAATCCGCCAACCAACCAGATTGAACCATTTGGTAGCGGCCTTGTTGTTGGATACTTTGTAGCTCAGCAAAGGTAACTAGGCGCATATTGATCTTGATCCCGGCTTTGGCATACTCCTGAATGAAGAACTGCGATTGTCGGGCTGTACCGGGGCCATTATTTTGAAAAACAATATCAATGCTAAGGGGTTTGCCTGTTTTAGGATCAATTCCATTGGGATAACCCGCTTCTTTTAATAATTGCTTCGCCCGTTCTAAATTGAATGCATGGCTCGGGGATCTATAGTTAAGATCATTGCCAAAAACCCCTGGGGGTAAGGGACTTTCGGGCTTGATATACGACCCCCCGTGGAAGGTATCAATATAGCGTGCGGCGGGATAAGCCGTGGCAATGGCTTGACGAAGCTTTTTATTATTACCGACCACTGCATCAGTCATGTTGAAAGCCAGGAAAAATAAGGAAAGCTCGGGGACAAATTCTTTCTTTAACCCCATGCGTTTAAATTCAGGAGTTAGCTCCTTATCTCCTCCGACTACCTGTTGCATCGTGCTACTACTTAGACCCCGCGCATTATCACCCAAGCTATCGATATATCCTTGGCGAAAGAGGGTCCAATTGGGGATCGCTTCACGAATAATCGAGTAGTATCCCACATCCGCAAAGGGCATGGCTTTACCTGCTTGGGCAGTAAATCCAGCTTTTATATAATTAGGATCAGCATCCTTAGGATAAAGTTCTTGCCGAAAATTTTCATTGCGGGTCAGAATAATTTTTTGATTGCGGTCCCATTGATCCAGTTTATAAGCTCCCGTGCCCACAGGCTTAAACATAAAGGGCGGACGTCGCTCCCCATCGTGATCTTGACCGTCATAATAGGCTACGGCTTCTAGGGGAACGGGCGCGAAAAAAGTCATGGTCAGCCAATACTTAAGTTGGGGATAGGGTTCGGTGAGTACAATTTTAAATGTATAGCGATCAACTTTTTGGATCCCCTTAATGGGCTGATTGTAGTCAGTTTTACCTGCTTTTTCGGCTTTTTCATAAAATGCTTGCATCCCGACGATTAGCGTCGAAAACGTCGGGTAGACGGGGCTAGCGGTGGGATTTTTAATGTGCGGATCGGCAATGCGTTTGATTGCGTAGATAAAATCATCACTGGTGACTTCGCGGCCCTTACCATCGGCAAAACAGGGATCATCTTGAAAGCGCATCCCTGGCTTAATTTTTAAGGTCCAGGTTTCCCCACCCCCAGGGTTAGGGGTCCGCACCGGCATTCCATCGGCTAAAGCGGGTTCCACATCAAAGCCATTGATCCGTTTTAAATATTGATACTGATAAAGTCCTTCGGTGATATTGGCCAGGATCTCGTTGGAAACGGTGTTGTATTGCACCTGTGGATCTAAAGTCCGGGGGTCTTCTTGCAGGGATTGATACCAAACCGTTGACGCAGTCCCATCATTTTTTGTGCTGGCCTGAGGATAAGGATTGTTACTACACCCACTCAGTAGGGTTAGGCCAAGGCCAAGAGCGCACAACGAGCGAAAAGAGTTCATAGGGGCCTTGGGACGTAGGGCGTTGGTCATGATTTAGACGGCTAGCATCCTAGCGCGGTTCCAGCTAGGATCTATCTATCACTACGCGATTCGTCCCAGGGATTTGGTATTGTAGACCACAAAACATCCGAATAGTTCCTTAAATACCACTATCTTCCTCGAAATCGTGTAGTAAACCCTACGCTGTGAGGAGAAGGATCTTTTTTTGCTAGTCTAAATAAGCCGTTTGTGGTCCCGGTTGTGCATTTAACTCCGAATCCTAGTTATAGTCTGGCAATTCAGCTCACAACGCCCCTAGAAGCCCATTATTTTGCCCAAGTAGTCACTGCCTTAAGTACGGCAGGGGGCAATTTAACCGAAACTAAGGTAATTGCAGAATATCCGGGTTGGCTGGTGCGCGAATTGGTGATCCAAGCCGGGAGTATTGCCCAAGCAGATGCGGTTTTAAGTAGCCTCAAAGCCCTGGTAGGCGTGGACGTATTAAGCCATACAGACCGGACTTTTCAATTGCACGAAGGGGGCAAAATCAGCGTTACGGCCCGTGCGCCCCTCAAAACCCAAGATGATCTGGCCCGCGCCTATACCCCAGGGGTGGGACGGGTGTGTCAAGCCATTCACCAAGACCCAGAATTGGCCTATCGCTACACGATCAAGCCCCATACGGTGGCTATTGTCACCGATGGCAGTGCGGTCTTGGGCCTAGGCAATATTGGCCCTTTGGCGGCTCTCCCGGTCATGGAAGGTAAAGCCGTGATCTTTAAAGAATTTGCGGGGCTAGATGCCTTTCCGGTGTGCCTCGATACCCAGGACACCGAAGCCATTATCGAAACGGTCTGTCGGATCGCTCCGGTGTTTGGGGCGGTAAATCTCGAAGATATCAGCGCTCCCCGTTGTTTTGAGATCGAGAACCGGCTTAAAGCGCTCTTGACGATCCCCGTATTCCATGACGATCAACACGGAACGGCGGTGGTCTTGCTCGCTGCGCTCACCAATGCGCTCAAGATCGTCGATAAACCTTTGAGTGCGATTAAAGTGGTTTTTTTAGGCGTTGGCGCGGCTGGAGTTGCCTGTACCCAGATCCTCCAAAATGCTGGCGTTACGCGCATTATTGGCTGTGACCGAGCCGGAGCCATCTATCGGGGCCGCACTGAGGGCATGAATGCAACCAAAGTCCAGTATGCCGAAACCACCAATCCTGACAATGAGCGCGGATCTTTAGCCGAAGTCTTGGTGGGAGCTGATGTATTTGTAGGTCTTTCCGGGCCGGGGCTCGTCACCCTAGCAGCCATTCAACAGATGGCCCCCCGCGCCATTGTTTTTGCTCTGGCGAACCCTGTGCCAGAGATCGCCCCCGAAGAAGCCGGGCCCTATGTGGCGGTCATGGCAACGGGCCGTAGTGATTATCCCAATCAGATCAACAATGCCTTAGCTTATCCGGGGATCTTTAAAGGGGCAATGACCGCCCGCGCCCCCCAGATCACCGAAGCCATGAAACAGGCCGCCGCCATAGCACTGGCGGAACTAATTGCCCCTGAAGATCTGCGCCCGGACTACATCATCCCCAGTGTTTTTGATCCCAGAGTCGTCCCGGCGGTTGCCCAAGCGGTGATCCAAGCAGCACAGGACGCGTAAGTGTCGAGCGAATAAATTATGCAAGGGACCAGAGCAAGCAAACAACCCTTTCTGGAGATCCACCAATGTCAACAGCAGAAGCTACATATGAACGTGTTAAAGCCTTACCTGAAGAACAGGCCAGTATGGTATTGGCCTTTGCAGAGTCCTTACAGCCAAAACTTCCGTTGTATCCTTAGGAGAATCTGAGCCGCACTACCGAGGATGTGCTAACAGGGATCTAGTACCCGAACGTGCCCATGCTGCCTGTCTTTGTGCCGCCCTTAATCAATGCCCGCCTCATGCTCTCTGGTCTGGGGATCAAGATTCAGGTTCATCATCCAGAACGGATCCCCTCGGGGTCTTTATTGGTCGTGAGCAATCACCGGAGCTTTTTGGATACAGCGGTGATCATGACCGCCCTAGACCGGACGATTTATTTTGCCTGCCATCACTACATGAGCCAAGTCCCTTTGCTTCGGGAGGTCGTGGGGCTGTTAGGCGGGTTCCCCTTAGCACCCCCAGGAGCGCGACCCTGGGAATTTTTGGGTCAGGCCCAAGGGTATCTCGCCCAAGGACATGGGGTTGGGGTTTTTCCAGAGGGTGCAACGCCCATGATCCAAGCCCCTCCTGTGGGGCAAGTGGGTACTTTTGAACGGGGCTTTGCCCATTTAGCGCTTAAGGCGGCTCCTTTGACTATTTTGCCCGTGGCTATTCTGCCCCGCCATGAACAGGTTTATCCCCTATTTCCCCTAGCTATGTTGAGCCTTTTTGATCCCACGGAGCCGTTGTTCAAGCAAATGGGCTGGCATCCACTGGTGATCTATCCCCAGGTTGCGGTGTGTATCGGTCAGCCCCTAACGATTACCGGGGGCCAGTATCAGGGCCGGGGGACAAAAGCCCTCGCCCAAGAGATCACCAACACCTGTTATGAGGAGGTCCAAAGACTGCTGGGGGACAAGAGCCATGCTTGATCCGTTAGAATTATTAACCCCCAGCGCCGATCAAGACCCCAAACTCCCGCTTTTAGTCTACTGTCCTGGCATGGATGGTACCGGAACCTTGTTCTATCAGCAGATTCCTAGACTTGCCCCTTATTTTCGGATCCGGACCATACGTTTTACCCCAGCCGTGCATGCCGACTGGGTGCACCTGAGTATTACCCTCTGGGAGAAACTAGGTTCAGAATCTATTTACCTCGTAGGCGAGTCTTTTGGGGCGTGTCTGGCCCTCCAAACCGCCGTCCAAGTCCCCCAACAGATCCAACGACTGATTTTGATCAATCCGGCCACTTCTTTTCGCAAGCAAGGCATTTTAGCCCAGGGATCGCAACTGGTGGACTATGTTCCCCTTTGGGTCTATGGGCTATCGGCCTATGGGTTAGTACCTTTTTTAGCCAATGGCGACCGGGTAGCCCCTAGGGACCGCAATAAATTATTCGCGGCCATGTGTTCCGTTCCCCTAGCAACCACGGCCCACCGACTGGCGATGTTGCGGACTTTTGAGCTACAGGGGTGGCACGTTTTGACGATGCCTGTACTGCTTTTAGCCAGTGCTAAGGACCGGATGTTGCCTTCGGTTGTAGAGGCTCGGGCGCTCCATAATCTTTTGCCCCATGCCACTATTCAGATCTTGCCCCAAAGCGGTCATGCGGCTTTGATCGAAACCCAAATTAATTTGAGTGAGATCTTGAATATGCAAGGGTTTTTACCGAAGATTGGCAAAGAAGGGCTTGTCTCAGACGACATATTGATCTAAATTAAGAGATTGTGGATACTACCGGAGCCAGATCGTGAACTTCAGTGATGCCAAACCTCAAGCGGGGGCTCGCGCGCGCTCCAAACAACGCGTTGGTCGGGGCCATGCTGCAGGCCAAGGCAAAACCAGTGGTCGGGGGATGCGGGGACAAAATTGCCGCTCCGGTGGTGGCGTACGTCCTGGATTTGAAGGCGGTCAAACCCCTTTATACCGTCGCTTGCCTAAACTCAGCCACTTTACCCAGCCTGGACGGGAAAAGCCCACCATTTTAAACGTGGGTTATCTAGAAGAACTGACCCCAGGAACCGAAGTGACCCGCGCTCTTTTAGTAGAGAAGGGTTGGGTCAGCAAGCATGGTCCTTTGCGCGTCCTAGGCGTGGGTGAACTCACCATAGCCTTGACCGTCCAAGCCCGCCATTTTACCGCTAGTGCCCGCGCTAAAATTGAAGCCGCCGGGGGCAGTTGCGTCGAAGTGATCTTTTAGATCTTTACTGGCCTGCGGCGTGGATAGATCACATATTCCCAGTCGATCTGGTCATAACGGTCTACGACCCAATCAGCCCGCCGTTGTAGCATATGGACGGGAAACAAGGTCGGTAGCCCCAACGACTGCATACCCAAGTTTTGGGCTATTTTTATCACGCGATAGCTACTAGCAATGATCAAACACGAGCCTGGGGTTAAGCCGGGTATTATTTTTTGTAAATTAGCAAGGGCTAAACCATAGCCTAGGGCCTCTTCAGTATCGGTAACA
>JANNOF010000039.1:0-3891 GCA_031398925.1 Gloeobacteraceae cyanobacterium SOY_34_metabat_371
TGCGGTTGCGCCACCCATCGTAATATGAGTAAGCGCGACATCACCGCTAATATTAATTTTTTTATGAATGTACCCGTAAGCCCCGATGGCACCCTAGAGATCGTGGATGGCATTTCAGACCCCGGCAGTATGGTCGATCTACGGGCCGAAAAAGATGTGCTGGTGGTCATCTCCAATTGCCCGCAGATGAATAACCCCTGTAATGGTTACAATCCGACGCCGATTCAGTTGATCCATTGGGACCCTAAGGCGGGTTGATGTTCACTAAAGTCCTCGTTGCCAATCGGGGCGAAATCGCCTGTCGGATCATCCGTACCCTCGATCAAATGGGCATTGCCTCGGTGGCGGTTTACTCTGAGGCGGACCGCTGGGCACCCCATGTGGGGCTGGCCTCCGAAGCCGTGTATTTGGGTGCAGCCCCGGCGATAGAGAGCTATTTATGTACGGATAAGATCCTGCAAGCAGCGCAGGCTACGGGGGCGCAGGCCGTTCATCCCGGCTATGGTTTTTTGAGTGAAAATGCTGATTTTGCCGAAGCTTGTAGCGCGTTGGGCATTGCGTTTATTGGCCCAACGCCCCAGCAATTGCGGGATTTTGGCCTGAAACACCGCGCCCGTGAACTTGCCCAGCAAAATGGTGTACCCCTGTTACCGGGGACTGGAATCTTGATCGATAGTCAAGCGGCGCGGGTGGCAGCCCAGGCCATTGGGTATCCGGTGATGATCAAAAGTTCGGCGGGTGGGGGCGGGATCGGCCTCCGGTTATGCTCCAGCGATGAAACCTTAGTAGAATCCTTTGCTGCCGTAGAGCGCTTGAGTCGCAATAATTTTGGTGCCAGTGCTGTTTTTTTAGAAAAATATGTTGAACAAGCCCGACACATTGAAGTACAGATCTTTGGGGATGGACACGGGCGGGTTTTGGCCTTGGGGGAACGGGATTGTTCGCTGCAGCGCCGTAACCAGAAGGTCATTGAAGAAACCCCAGCCCCTGATCTAGATCCTCAGATCCGAGCGCAGTTGTGGGCCCATGCGGAGCGTTTAGGCGCAGCGGTTCAGTATCAATCCGCCGGAACGGTCGAATTTATTTTGGATCAGGCAACGGGGGCAGTTTACTTTTTAGAAATGAATACCCGCCTCCAAGTCGAGCACGGGATCACCGAACTCGTCACCGGGATCGATTTAGTCGCTTGGATGATCCGACAGGCAGCCGGAGAACGTGCTTTTTTAACCGACGCGCAACCAAATCCCCAGGGCTGGGCTTTAGAAGTCCGCCTCTATGCCGAAAATCCTGCTCAAAATTTTCAGCCCAGTACGGGTGTTTTAACCGAAGCGAATTTTCCTCAAGTCCGCTGTGATACCTGGGTGGCGCGGGGCACCGAGATCACGCCCTATTATGATCCGTTACTTGCCAAGATCATGGTCCACGGTGCAACCCGTGCGGAGGCCATACACGCCCTTCAAGCCGCCCTCAGCGCGACGAAACTAGCGGGGATCGAGACCAATTTAGATTATGTACAACAGGTACTAGGGGATCTGAGGTTTCAACAGGGTGCCATCCATACCCGCTTTTTAACGGACTTTGCCTATACCCCCGCAACCATTGATGTTTTAGAAGCGGGGACGCAAACGACGGTCCAGGATCATCCGGGGCGCACGGGCTATTGGGCGATTGGGGTGCCTCCTTCGGGGCCGATGGACCCCTTGGCTTTTCGACTGGCTAATCGGATCGTCGGCAATCCGGCTTCGGCGGCGGGACTAGAATGTACGGTTTTAGGGCCAACCCTGCGCTTTAATACCGCCACGGTGATCGTCCTCAGTGGGGCGGTGATGGCGGCGGATCTCGATGGGAAAGCGGTTCCCTTTTGGACAGCCGTTGCCGTTCCCGCCGGGGGCATTTTGCGACTGGGATCAATTGCGGGAGCGGGTTATCGTACCTATTTAGCCGTCCAGGGCGGCTTAGAAGTCCCGGATTATCTAGGGAGCAAAGCAACCTTTACCCTCGGTCAGTTTGGCGGGCATTGTGGGCGGACCCTGCGGATCGGCGATGTGTTGAAACTAGGGGCTACAGCGGATTTAGACCTTACACAGACTTTAGATCCGGCCCTGATACCGACCTATAGCCCTAGCTGGGAGATCGGGGTATTGTATGGTCCCCACGGGGCACCGGACTTTTTTACCGATCACGATATCCAAACTTTTTTTAGCACGGCCTGGGAAGTCCATTACAACTCGGCGCGGACGGGCGTACGTCTAATCGGTCCTAAACCCCAGTGGGCGCGTCAGGACGGGGGCGAAGCCGGACTCCATCCTTCTAATATTCACGACAATGCCTATGCCCTTGGCACCATTGATTTTACGGGGGATATGCCGGTTATTCTTGGCCCCGATGGGCCGAGTTTGGGTGGTTTTGTCTGTCCGGCTACGATTATTCAGGCCGAACTCTGGAAAATAGGCCAACTCAAACCGGGCGACACGGTGCGCTTTTATCGTTTAAATGTTGCCCAAGCCCATCAGCGTGAACAGATCCAAGAAGGGCTGATCGCGCATTTGCGCTTAGATCCCTACCCCTTGTCCGCTGAGCATTCCACAACAGATGCAGCGATATTGCATCAGATCGCAGCCTCTGAAGACCAGGTGGCGGTGGTATACCGTCAGGCAGGGGATAAAAATCTCTTGATCGAGTATGGTCCCTTAGTTCTAGACCTCAACCTCCGCTTTCGGGTCCATGCCCTCATGACTTGGCTGGAGGCCCATCCCATCGAGGGAGTGCTAGAACTGACCCCAGGGATCCGTTCGCTCCAAGTTCATTACGATAGCCAAATTATCACTCAAGGGCAGTTACTCGAACAACTGATCCGGGCTGAAGCCCAACTCCCACCCATTGAAGCCTTAGAAGTCCCCACGCGGATCATCTATTTACCCTTGGCTTGGGAGGACGAAGCAACCCTTTTGGCGATCCGCAAATATATGCAATCGGTGCGCGATGATGCGCCGTGGTGCCCCAGCAATATTGAGTTTATCCGCCGGGTTAATGGACTTGAAACCGTAGACCAAGTCCGAGAAATTGTCTTTGGGGCGCGTTATCTGGTCTTGGGTTTAGGGGATGTCTATTTAGGCGCTCCGGTGGCTGTGCCCTTAGATCCCCGTCATCGTTTGATCACTACAAAATATAATCCGGCCCGGACCTGGACACCAGAAAATGCCGTGGGCATTGGCGGGGCCTATCTTTGTGTTTATGGCATGGAAGGGCCAGGGGGCTATCAATTTGTGGGCCGCACGATCCAAATGTGGAATCGCTATCGTCAAACCCAAGATTTTCAGGCGGGTAAACCTTGGCTACTTAGATTTTTTGATCAGATCTGTTTTTATCCTGTTTCAGGATCAGAATTATTGCAGCTCCGGGAAGCATTTATTCAGGGCCATGCCGTATTAGAAGTACGTGAAGAAATGTTTAGTCTGCGTAAATATAATCAATTTCTAACCGAAATTGCCCCGGAAGCTAAACTATTTAAAATCAAACAACAAACGGCATTTCAACAGGAACGGGAGCGTTGGGCGGCAAGGGGCGAATTTGATCGCCAAGAAACAAGTTCCGCAAATATATCTAGTGTGATTTTGGAGCCTGAGCTACCAGAAGGATCAATGAGTATAAATACACATATTTCTGCTAATGTCTGGCAGGTTAGTGTTGCCACGGGGGATTCTGTAAACGTAGGCGATACCCTAGTGATCCTAGAGTCCATGAAGATGGAAGTCAGCATTACCAGTCCGGTCAGTGGCCTGGTTGTTGCCCTATATTGTGAGCCGGGTAAGCTCGTTGCTACGGGTCAAATGCTCTGTGCTATCCAGCCCCAGGAAACTTAGGCAATAGCTATACATATATCGAACAAGA
>JANNOF010000046.1:0-1543 GCA_031398925.1 Gloeobacteraceae cyanobacterium SOY_34_metabat_371
GTACAACAGCGCAGCAACAACGGTTCGCAAGCAAACTGTTACCAAGGCGGACTAGAACTTTTAAAACAAGAAGACTTATGGCATCGGGTGCGGCAAATTGGCGAACAAGCAATAGAACTCCTGACAGCAGAGGAGTGCCCAACCACCCGTACTAATTTAGTTTTAGCCCCAGACCAAATGATGCTGCAAATCCATGAAAGTGTCGGACATCCCCTAGAAATTGACCGAATTTTGGGAGATGAGCGTAACTATGCTGGGGGCAGCTTTGTTAATAAAAATGATTTTGGCAACCTAGTATATGGTTCGCCACTGATGAACATTACCTTTGATCCCACCGTTCCTGGTGAATATGCCAGCTATGGCTTTGATGATACGGGTGCTGTAGCAACGCGGGAGTATTTGGTTAAAGAAGGCATACTCCAACGGGGGGTAGGCAGTCTGGAGAGTCAAGTAAGAGCAGGTGTACCAGGAGTTGCTTGTGCCCGTGCTTCTTCATGGAATCGACCAGCGATCGATCGCATGGCAAACTTAAATTTAGAACCTCTGAATACTACTTTTGAAGACATTATTGGCGGCATAGAACACGGTGTCTATATGGAATCTAACCGATCTTGGTCAATTGACGATCGCCGCTATAAATTTCAATTTGGTTGCGAGTACGCGAAATTAATTGAAAACGGCAAATTCACCAAAACCCTCCGTAATCCCAACTATCGCGCTACAACACCGGAGTTTTGGCACAGTTTAATTCAAGTAGGAGATGCTGACAACTGGCAAATGTATGGTACTCCTTATTGTGGCAAAGGAGAACCAAATCAGGCCATTTGGGTAGGACATGGTTCACCTGTTTGTGTATTTGCTAATGTCGAAGTTTTTGGTGGAGGAATTTAAAAAATTGCAAATACAAGAGTTAGGAGTATAAAATTAAAAAACTCTCCACCTCTTAACTCCTAATTCTTAACTCTCTCTTTATTTCTTTATTAATATTTAATATCCATGAAAATTGAGGAATTATCTGCATTAGAAGTCAGCTTTAATCAACTAATTGAAACTCTGCTTATTAAAAAAGCAGAAAATGAACAATTCACTGTGAGACTAAGCAGTGAAAGAAGTCAATTTACTCGTTTCAATTATGCGAAAGTTCGACAAACTGGTTGTGTTGCTGATGGTTGGCTCGAACTAACTTTAATGGCAGACCAACGCAGCAGTATTCGACAGTTTCCCTTTACTGGAAATTGGAACGCAGATTGGCAGTTAGCATATGCTGCTTTGCAGGAACTACGTGACGAACTTATTCTATTACCTATCGATCCATATCTAGTTTTACCATCAGGAACTAATACCAGCCGGGAAGTACATTTTGGAAATTTATTAGCGGTGGAAGCTGTAGTACCAACAGTATTAGAATTAGTTGCTGAATTAGATTTTACTGGTATATATGCAGGGGGGCAAGTAGTTAAAGCTTATGGCGATTCTAGTGGTAAAAAACACTGGTTTGCTACTGATTCTTTTACCTTAGATTATTCTCTATTCACCACCTCTG
>JANNOF010000049.1:0-1871 GCA_031398925.1 Gloeobacteraceae cyanobacterium SOY_34_metabat_371
TGGTGATCCCGCTCTAGCCCTTGTGTGTAAGGCTGTCCTAAGCATCCCCCTTGAAACGTGTAGAATGGGGGCTAAGACGCGTCGTCGGGTGGCCCATGCTGAACCGCAAGGTATATAAGTTCTCCCAAGAAGGAGGAGAAGTTTGGATTTATTTACGGGATCAAGGCCGTTGGCTAGAACGGGCTACGATCTTAGATATCGAAGGGGATCTGATCACCGTCCGTTATGAAACCGAGGAGGAAGACGAAGTGTGTTCCTGGGAAGAATTATTACGTTTAGATAGTGTCGGATCCATTGCCAGACGGCTATCGGTAGTACCCAAAGGCCGAATGAATCCTGGAGATCTTTTGGTTTCTGATGATTGCCCAGAGGCGGAGCGCATTGATATTAACGATTAGTTAAACTTTTACGCGGTACCTAAACCCCTACTTTTTGTAGTAAAGTAGGGGTTTATTATTGATGTATTGAAGAGATTTTTATTCCTAACGGACTTTGATCGGCCAACGTAGGGTAAAAGCCGAAAAAGATTGATCCGTTGGTTCACCCGTAAGCATTAAAGTATAAGCACCATCTTTAGGAAAACGCACGGTTGCAAAGGGGGCTTTCCCTTCGGGATCTTGGCGTAGTGGACTACTCAGCAGCGGTTTTCCACCCACAATTACCCCAGAATAAACTTGAAGGGTACAGGTACAGCTACTCAAAGTAACTTTTTCTCCCCCTTGTTTAACTAGATCAAAAGTAACTTTATTAGGACGTCCCGCTACGGGCTTATCGACGGGCTCAAAGTGCATCATTGCTCCCACCTGCCCATCACGGACCAGTTCATGGGCAGAGACCGGTAGCACAAGGGCTAAAAGGAGTAAAGGGAGCACGAGTTGCACGTTCATGGAAACCTAAAGCTAGTACATCACTAGACGCCTAACTACCCTAAAAGTTCACTGGAGCAAACCTGCCGGAGCAGGGGTCTGGAGCGTCACATCGTTGTCGGCGGGGGGTAGGTCATTAAAACGTTCAAAAAAGTCGCGCACGGGGCTGGGAAGGGCCGGTAGATTAAACTGAGCATCTCCAGCACTTAGCTTGGCCCAAAAATCGCGCAAATGCGGAACGAGATCATCGGCAGCGCTTCCGCTCAAACCCAACGGGGGATTAGCCAATAGGCGGCGCAAATAAAAATCACTAGCCCGACAGGTCCGACCCAGGGAAAAGGCTTGGAGGTGGGGCCATTGGGGTAAGGACGCGATGCGCTTAGACTGGATCTTGAGTTCAGCGCCTTTTAAACTACAAATCCGATACGGATGGGGATAACTGACTAAAGACCCGGTTGTAATATCAAATAGCCCGTCTTGATGGGCAATATCTTGCATATGGAAATGCCCCGTAAAGACCCAGCTCACCCCATAGCGGCGCAAAAGCTGCGCTAAACGTTCATGATCTTGGAGCATATACCCCTGTGTACTAGGGTGACTGGCCTGATGAGGAATGTGCTCTAGGACGTTGTAATGCACCATGACTAAAATAACCTGATCTTGGTATTGGGCCAGCAGGTGTTCTAGCCAGATCCACTGAACCGGGTCTAAGGTAGGTTGCGGTTTACTTTCTCCGGGGGCGAACCAGAGGGCATTCAGTCCAATTAAGTGAACCTCTGGAGCCACTAACTGATGAAAGTAAGGTTTTTGAGTCTGAGCGTAGCCACAACCCGCGTAAATATGAGCAAAATCCTCTGGGCCTAAATATCCATCTTGGGTTTCAGGTACCCGTAGATCGTGATTACCGGTAATTACAAAAGCCGGGGTCTTAAGTTGACTGAGGCGATTTGCTAACCAACGATGATTTTCTAACTCACCATCTTGGGTCAGATCCCCTGGGATCAA
>JANNOF010000058.1:0-5584 GCA_031398925.1 Gloeobacteraceae cyanobacterium SOY_34_metabat_371
AGGTTCCGGCCCCCGAACTCTTACTCTTTTCTTGATAAAAATTAGCTTTGTACCCGTAAAGTAGGGCAAGTATTCAGGGGTATAAGAGTTTTAGGTGCCCCCACAATATGGGGGATGGGAGGCTATCAGCCGAATTCGGTATGAAGTGGTCTACCGGATAACTTAACCCTTAAATCCCCAGTTGGGCACAGGCTTCAACGGATCCAGGTACTTTATGGGTCCGGCAGAGTTTGAGCACATCCCCGTAGGTGATGCTTTCTTCAGATTCAGAGAGGGCTTCGATAAATTCATCGGAAGAGACATTAAAGATCAGCTCTACCAATAGGGATAGCTCCACAACCGACAAAGAATCGATGCCGACTTCTTCGTTGAGCTTAAGCTCTGGGGTGGGGTTTTCAAGGAGGCTAGGCTTTTCGGCAAACCGGATCATGATTTGATTGAGCAAATGCATAAAACGGGTGGAGTCCCCTTCCATGTAAGCAATGACCTCAGTCTTTACTTCTTCAGGAAAGCGTTTGAGTTTTTTATCCAGCTTTTCGCGGATTGCATCGGAGATCTGGACAGAAGAAGAAGTATCAGACATGGGAGGATCCTCGTAGGCATAGGGTGAACGAGACTTCCATATCATAGGGGATGAGTGGCATTTAGCCAAACCGTAGATCTCTCACGCTTCAAGGCTATGGCACTATGGAGCCATGAAATATCTACACTTAGCCCTGCTGGCGGCGCTCATCGGCTTGGTCGTGGGCTGCGGCCCTGAACCGCGTACGGTATTGGAAAGCGAGGCAACTTCGGCAATGCTCCGTCAAGATTTTTCAAAGGCGGTTACCCTGTGGGATCAGGTATTGATCAAAGACCCCCGTAATGCCGATGCCTATCGAGACCGAGCCAATAGCAAAGTGTACTTGGGTAACTTTCAAGGAGCACTTAAGGATTACGATCAATCCCTAGGGTATGCGCCGCGGGTCGCCGCCACCTATCTTAATCGGGGTACGGTTTTTGAAGCCCTGGATCGCTGGGATGAAGCAATCCGTGATTATGACCGCGTACTGGATCTGGAGCCTAGGGCCGTGGATGCCCTCAATAACCGAGGCAATGCTTTGGGGGGCAAAGGATTGTGGACCCAGGCCATCGAAAATTTTCGCAGTGCGCTGATCATCAATCCCCGTTATGATCTCGCCCGGTCTAACTTGGCCTTGGCGCTATTTCAAATGGATCAGTACACCGAAGCCCTTGCTGTCCTTGATCAGGCCCCTAAGGGTTTTGAGCAATTTGCCGATGCCCAAGCAGGTCGCGCGGTGATCCTCTGGCGCTTAGGGAAACCGCAAGCAGCCCAGGGTTTTGCCCAAAAAGCCCTCAGCCAAGAGCAGGGCTACGGCGATAGGGAATGGCTAACCCAATTTCGCCGTTGGCCCCCTAAGGCGGTTTTGACTGCCTTAGAACTTAACGCTCAAGTTTCTAAACGATAAATAGCCGTTTGTTTGGGATTGATGATCTTTTTACCCAAACTAGGGAACTCAACGGCAATACAGACTGCTCCATTCCCCGAAAGAATATGGGTGACCCGGCCTTGGCCTAGGGTCTTGTGGACAATGCGTTCACCAACGGTCAGGTCCTCCGCTTGAACTCGGTGGATCTTGGCATTGGACGCGGGGCCTGAGGTGGGTTGCTTACGTTTTTTATGGGGCAGTGATCCGACGATGAGATCTTCGGGGATCTCACTTAAAAACTGGGAAGGAAGCGCTGGTTCACGCTCCCCCCATAGCATGCGCTCTTGGGTATAGGTCAGATACAGTCTTTGTTGGGCACGGGTGAGGGCTACATAGCAGAGTCGGCGTTCTTCCTCTAAGGCCCCCGGATCATCTAGGGAGCGACTATGGGGAAAAAGCCCCTGTTCTAGCCCCGTTAAAAAGACCACGGGAAATTCTAAGCCCTTGGCGGCATGGATCGTCATCAGCGAAACCAGATCGCGGGTTTCATCGAGATCATCGGTGTCGGAACTCAGGGAAACCGAGGCTAGATAATGGGTCAGGCTGGGATCATTACTTTTTTCGGTAAAGCGTTGGGCAGAATCACACAAAGCGGCGAGGTTTTCGAGGCGATTCTCACTTTCTTGGGTGTTTTCTTCGACCAAGGCCGCCACATAACCCGACTCCCGCATCACATGATCTAAGAGCGTAAAAACATTCTCTGTTTCGGCTAAACGCTGCCAATTGATCACTTGATCCACGAAATGACCTACGGCTTTGGAGGCGCGGCTTAGGGCTGTTTTCACCGTTGTTGCATCGCGCATGATCTGCCATAAGCTAACTTCCTGCTGGGCGGCAATCAGCGCTAGGGTTTCTAAACTTTTGGCCCCGATGCCCCGGCGTGGCATTCCAATGGCCCGACGCAAACTCAAGCTATCTTGGGGATTGTGGATCAACTTGAGATAACTAATAATATCTTTGACTTCTTTACGGTCATAAAACTTGAGTCCCCCGACAACGGTATAGGGGATATTACTCTGCCGCAGTTGATCTTCAATGGCCCTAGATTGACTGTTGGTGCGGTAGAGAATAGCGCAATCTTTCCAACGTTTACCTTCACGGGCATTTAACTCGATCATTTGCCGGACGATAAACTGACTTTCGGCCTCTTCATCGGCGGCAAAGTGACAATAAACCCTGGGTCCAGAGGCACGGGTAGGCCGTAAAACCTTATCTAAGCGTTCTTGATTAAGACCGATCAAGCTATTGGCAACCGCTAGGATCTCTGGGGTAGAACGATAATTTTCTTCGAGCTTAATCAGGCTTTCCACGCGGTCTGAACCGATCTCACTTTGAAATTCTAAAATGATCCGAAAATCAGCACAGCGAAAACTATAAATACTCTGGTCGGCATCACCGACGACAAATACAGAGCGGCCCTGCCAATTAAACGTCTCTCGGTTTTTTTGCCAACTCCGGGCATCCGTGCAGCCCGTACTCAATTGTTGGATCAGTTGATATTGGGTACGGTTGGTATCTTGATATTCATCTACCAAAATATGTTGAAAACGTCGATGCCAATAAGCTAAGAGTTGCGGGTTTTGGGCAAAAATCCGGGTTGGGATCCAGATCAAGTCATCAAAATCAAGGGTGTTGTTTTCGGCTAAACGGGCTTGATAGCGTTCGTAGATTTTGGCAACCTGTTTATTTTTAAAATTAGCCCCCTCTTCTTGGAGAAATTCTTCGGGGGTAAGGCCCAAATTTTTGGCCCGACTGATCTGATAGCGTACCTGTCGGGGGGGATATTGTTTGTCATCTAAGTTTAATTCGTGGACCATGATCTGCTTGATCATGCTTTGGGCATCACTTTCATCGGAAATTGAAAAATTGTTGTGCCAGCGCCTACCGGCCCAATCCTGATATTCCTCCATACAAGAGCGCAATAGGCGTCCACACAGGGCATGAAAGGTCCCGACCCAGAGCGGATTGGTGATATTGCCCTTGACCCAGCGCTGGATCTTGGTTTGATCCGCAGGGAGTAACTCGGCATAGGGCATCTGTTGGGTATGCATCGCCCGCGCCTCACAAAAGATCACTTGGATTCTTTGGCGCATTTCTTCGGCGGCCTTATTGGTAAAGGTAACGGCCATGATCTGCCCCGGATCTACCCCGTGGGTCTCGATCAAGTTGGCGATCCGGTAGGTCAAGACCCGTGTCTTGCCAGATCCAGCCCCGGCAACCACCAAAAGTGGCCCTTCTACGTGCTCAACCGCCTGTCTTTGGGCGGGATTAAGCAAGACCAATGCACTAGAAAACCCCATGGCGATCTCAAAAACTATTGTCATTGTAACGGTTGGGGCTAGATCACCGTTTTTTCGGCACCTTAATACGCGCGTCGCGGGCGGGGCCGTTCAAGCCACCTGCTAGGATCGAGGGTATCTAAGGGGGTAAAGCCATGATCAGACTTCAACGATCTAACCATTCAGCGTTTAGCTGGCTTAGTTTTGGGAGTATTCTTTCTTTGCTGAGCTTATTTAGTGTCGGCAGTCTCCTTAGCTTAGGGAGTGCAGGATCGCTGTTGAGTATTGGCAGTGCTGGCTCAATTTTGAGCATTGGCTCCACGGGCAGCATTTTGAGTATTGGCTCGGCGGGGAGTATCCTCAGTATCGGCGCTAGTGGTCGCATCTTGGGACGCAAACGGAAGCGTAACCGTTAAATTACTCCCGTCTGGCGGAGGATCTTAGGGCTTTAGTTCGCTGAGAATAGTACCTTGGATCTGACCTAACCAAGTTGTCAAAGACGTCAATTGCACATCGGGTTTTGTCAAACCCAATCCTTTAACCGTGATCTTGCCCGGTTGGTGCACAAAGCGAGCACGGATCGGAGCCGAAAGACCCTGACTGAGTTTTTCCCAGGCCGGGGCAGCCATTTGGGTTTCTAAGATCACATGGGTTCCCTCGGGGCGGATCCGGCTAATGCCGCATTTTTTAGCCAAAAGTTTGACCTGCATGATCTGAAACAGTTGGACGACAGGGCTAGGAATTTCACCAAACCGATCCAGCCACTCACTCTGGAGTTGCCCTAGCCCCTCTAAGGTATCAATGACCGCCAACTGACGATAGGCATTGAGTTTGGCCTCGCCATCGGCAATATAGGTTGCCGGAATAAAGGCGGTGATCTTGAGGTCAACTTGGGTATCTTCCACCGCCGGGATCTCTTGGCCCCGGATCTCGCGGATGGCTTCTTCGAGCAGTTCCATATAGAGATCAAAGCCAATGGCGTGCATTTGCCCAGATTGCTCAGCACCCAGTAAATTGCCTGAACCCCGGATCTCGAGGTCGCGCATGGCGAGTTGATAGCCCGATCCCAGTTGTGAAAACTCCTGTAGGGCTCTGAGCCGCTTACGGGCCACATCCGTCAGGGCTTCTTCTCGCTTATAAAAGAACCAAGCATAGGCTTGGACCCCAGAGCGCCCGACCCGGCCCCTTAATTGATATAACTGCGAGAGGCCAAATAAATGGGCATCTTCAACCAAGATCGTATTGACTCGAGGAATATCCAGGCCCGATTCAATGATCGTGGTACAGATCAAGAGATCAAATTCCCCATTGGCAAAGGCCAGCATCGTCGCCTCTAGTTCGCCATCATCCATTTGCCCATGACCCAGGGCAATGCGGGCTGAGGGCACCAGTTCGCGGATCAGGGCACTGACTTCTTCGATATCATCTACGCGATTGTGGACATAAAAAACCTGCCCGCCCCGTTCTAATTCTTGGGTGATCGCAGCCCGAACGATCTCTGGACTATAGGCGGCTAGATGGGTTTTGATCGGGCGGCGCGAGGGGGGCGGTGTGGTGATCAGGCTCATTTCACGCACCCCCGATAGGGCCATGTACAACGTCCGGGGGATCGGAGTCGCGGTCAAGGTCAACACATCGACTTTGGCCTTAAAGGTTTTGATCTTTTCCTTTTGGGCCACGCCAAAACGCTGTTCTTCATCAATTACCAGCAGGCCCAAGTCTTTAAATTGGACTTCTTTGCCCAATAACTGATGGGTTCCTACCACCAGATCCAGTTCGCCTAATTTCAATTGGGCAAGCAGCTCTTTTTTCTCA
>JANNOF010000071.1:0-4486 GCA_031398925.1 Gloeobacteraceae cyanobacterium SOY_34_metabat_371
CTCGTCAAACCCGTGGCCGGATCAACCGTGATCTTGGTCCCGACAATGACATCATCGGTGATATCCACTTTGGCCGTATTGGCTTGGGTTACGCCCACACCAGCTTCGAGGACAATTTTGGGATCTGCCAATACCCGTGAAGCACCGGCTTGGATCGAAGCCTCAATACGGGTCTGTAGCTCAGAGGCCAAGTTATCGAGGGTACTATCAAACGTACCTACGAAGTTGTTATCTACCCCTGTAGGTCCAATGATCGAACCAATGTTAAGACGGGTGAGCGTGGGTGCTCCCCCAGAAAATTTATCACCGGTTGACAAGTTTACTGTTTCACCCGTTCCCGAATCGGTGGTGGAAAGAAAAGTAGTTGCTGCCCCTACGCCCCCAACATTCTGGCTACCAAAAACAAAGTTTCCGAGCTGATAACCAAAGCCCAGCCCTAGGTTCTCGGTATCTAAGAGGTTAATATCAACCAACTTGAGCGAGATCAAAACTTGGCGCTGGCGTACATCTAACTGAGCGATCTGAGCGGCGGCGACTTTAAGGGCGCGGGGCGTACCCACGAGGGTCAAAGAGTTGGTTCGGGCATCGGTACTGGCATAGATCGTCTCTTGCAATTGTCCCAAAAGCCCTTGGATCTGGGGCAGGACTTGAGCGACGTTAGCCTGGTTTAGGCGGAAGGTTTTGACGCTCGTCTGCAAAAGATCCTGGGGTAATTGGGTGCCAACCACCACGGTCTTATCGATCTTTTGGGCATTAAGCCCTGCCAAACGCAAAATTAAATTAAAGGTCTGCTCTAGGGGTTCGCCCTGTACATCCACCGAGACGGTTTTACCAGAGACATCGCCATTAAAGATCACATTAACCCCAGCCCGGCGGGCCATGAGGCTCAAAACTTCCCGGACGGGCGCATCTTTGAGAAATAAGGTAATCGAATCACTACTGCCTAACTTGACAGGCGGATCGACATTTAGGGGCGCAACGGCAATATCCCCCGTGGGCGGAGCCACGGCCCGGGCACTAAAGGTCCGATTTTGAACCGGATCAGGACGATCGGGAGACCGTAGATCCGCTACTGTGGTTTCGGTTTGTTTGGTCGAGATGATCCCGGCTTTATAGCCCCCACCGACGATCATGCGCAGACGTAGGGGAGTCGCTTGATCAATACTCACTTCAGGAGCAGTGGTCGTGCCCGTAAGTACGACACGCACGGTGCGTAAATCGGTTTGCTTGGCCTCTAGACGGCTCACGCCGGGAAGGGGATTGGTCAGGCTATACACCTGTCCTGGAGCAGTGGTTACATTTAAAAAGGCTTCCTTGAGTTCGATCACCGTCGCATTGCCTTCCTTGCTGATGGCAATATCAGGACGTGTGGTTCCCTTGAGATCAAGGGTTAAGCGACCGGCCCCAGAAATGACTTCAGTTTGAATGACGGTAATATCCGGGAGGGTCTGGGCAGAGGCAGCCCCCACCAGCAAAGTTAGGCTAAGTAACGCTACAGAAGCAGCACGTAGAACAGGTAGGTATTTCATGGGCTAGTCTCCAAACTCCTCACGACGTATTCACCGTTTTCTTTTAAAGTCACCGTCCGGGCGACGGGAGAAATCGCGATCACTTGGGCTGAAAGAATCGTGTCCCCGACACGGGCAATGTCGTCATTTCCTTCGCGGCTCACAATGGCTATGGCCTCGCGGTCCGTTACGATAAAACCCTTGACCAAAACAGATAAGGCCACGGGAGTCGTGGTAACGGGTAACTTTGCCAAGACATCGTCTTTGCCCACCGTGGGCGGGGGCGGCGCTTTAACTTTAATCCCACTAAACCCAGGAATAACTACTTTAGAAAAAGGATCCGGGCGTTGACCCGCCGCTTCAAGGGCAGAACGGGTGGCATCGGTCTTTGAGGTTGCCGGGATCAAAATCTGTGCCGTCGTAGGCATAGACATAGCCAACCACAGGGTCCCTAGTAACAGATAACGGTCAATGTTCACAGCACTCCTCACAAATCTGATTACTGAGCGGGGGCAGGGGTTTTGGGCTGAAGCGCTGGATTCTCTGAGAGACTGTCAGCGGGCTTTTCGTCCTTTTTGGCTCCCTCGGCAGGTTTAGCCTCTACGGGCTTGATCACCGCTCCGGGGGGTAGGGAGTACGCGGTTAAATTGAAGGCCATCGAGAGTGTACCTAGAGTCTTCGGATCCTTGGCATCGGCGGTTTTGGGGGTGACGGCTAACTCTTCTACTTTTAGAAGTTGCTCTAGGCGTTCAATATCCCTCAGTACTTTGAGCGTCTGGGGAAAAGTGCCGGTGATCGAAACCTTGCTGGTAGCCTTGGCTAGATTATTTAAGCCTTGGACTTCAGTGCTGGGCTCTAGGACACCGGGGGAAAATTGAACCAACTGGGCTTGGGAACCCTGGACGATGCGGGCAACATCAATCAACAGGATCGACTGGGCTTCTTCCTTGGGCAACAGGGCCACCAGATTATCAAACGTCTGATTGGCACGCACTAACTTCGTTGGGACCTCAGCCAATTGCTGTTTTTGCTGTTGTTGGGTTGCGAGGGTACTATTGGCGGTTGCGATCTGTCCCTCTAAAGACTGCACTTCAGTAATCTTGGGTCCAGTAATCTGAAATCCTAGAACCGCAGCAGCTACTACCCCCAGCACGCCAACCGCAATGCCAATGGTACGGCGGTCAATATCAAGACCAAAAACTTGGGTGGTCATTGGATCAAATTCTCCTTTTGTAGCCGACGCAATTTTTCTAAAAGACCCACTGACCCAGTTTCTTCCAGCACCGTGGCATAGGACCCGATCCCCTGCTGGTTAAGGGTAACTTCAATGCTATAGCTCACCGTTGCTGGGGCTAAATCGGTCGCTGGTTGTTGGCTGGCGTCTTTGATCAGCACCGACTGGACAAAGGGCGATGATTCTAAAGTCAATTGAAAGGCGGCTACTTGGGTATAATCCAGGGCTTTACCCGTAACTTGAACCACATTACCCGCCGCAGTAAAGTTTTCAATCCAGAGGCTTGCGGGTACCCGGCGACGCAGGTCTTCCATTACGGCTGACCAAGGCCGCGATAGATCAAAAAGATTGATCACCGCCTGCGAACGGGCTTGGATCTCTTGGAGCTGTTTTTCCTGGGCTTGGAGTTGCTGTACTTCGCCTTGGATCTGTTGAATATTGCTATTGACTTGGGCAAGTTCAGCGGTCTTGGCCTCGACTTGTCCGTTGTAAAAGAGGGTAGCCCCAGTGACTAGCACAAAAGCGCCCACCGCAACGGCAATTCCGATCAGTAGAAAATCTGGGCCCCCGGCTTCTACCTCCCTATCCATTTGTTCATCTGTAAAACCTGGGCCGGGACCATCAACCCGGTCCTTAAGAAAATTAATCTCTGGAACGTACATACACCCTCCTCACTAACCCAATGTGCGCAAACTCAGTCCCAAGGCAATGCCTACACCCGAACGCATTTCCAAGGGTACATTCTCATCTTCGGTTAGAGAAAGGACCTGCATCGGATCAATACGCTCAACGGGCAGACTAAGCCGTTGGGACAAATACTGGTCTAACTGGTTCATGGTGGCCCCGGTACCCGCTAGGAGTACTTGGGCGATGGGGGCTACATCCCCTTGGGAAAGATAAAAATCTAATGAGCGCTGGATCTCCTCGGCTAATTCAGTCAAGATGCGGCGGAGGGCGGCAAGTCCACGACCAGAAAACGATTGGTCTTCGATCTCGGAACCTGAAGTCCCACTCAAGGGCGGGGTCAAACTCTGGAGCAAGCTCGTCGCCTGACCGGGCGGCAGATCCAAAGCCCGACATAGGGCTTCACGGAATTCCCAGGTGCCAATGGCTACGGTCCGTGAAAATTGCGGCACCCCTTTGACTAAGATACAAATCTCGGTGCCATCGGCCTGGATAACCAGCAAGGCAACGGCTTCTTCGGGTGCATATTGCAAAAGCTTATTGCGCAAAACCCGGATCAAAGAAAAACTAGCTACATCTAAAATTTGAGTCGTCAGCCCTGCTTGGGCAATGGTGGTGTAGTAGCTATCAACCACCGTCCGTGGTGCCGCTACCAATAAAACTTCTTGACGACGGATCCCGTCACTATCTTCACGGATTTCTAACGATTGAAAATCCACATAGGCTTCATTACGTGGAAAAGGAATATAAAGCTCAGCCTCTTGGTTGAGCACAACTTCACGCAACTCAGCCGCCTGAAGATCCGCCGGGAGTCGAATTAGCCGGATCACCGCTTCACGAGAAGGGATCGCTGTCGCGGCAATACCGGGTTTGATCCGCTCGGACTCCAAGAGGTCCTTGATCACACGGGCTACGGCCATCGTGTTTTCAACCCGCCCATCTACTACTGCACCCGGAGGCGTAGGTGCCCAGGCTAAGTGGCTCAGGGCTAAATTGCGCTGTCCACGACGGGCTAACTGCGCCACCATGACCTGCTCAGGGGTGATGTCGATCCCGATGC
>JANNOF010000160.1:0-17321 GCA_031398925.1 Gloeobacteraceae cyanobacterium SOY_34_metabat_371
GCCGAACCGGTGAGTCCGTTGATCCAAAGCTTTGATGGCACCCTTTATGGCACCACCCTATTTGGGGGTACGGGTGATCAAGGAATAGTTTTTGATCTGCCCCTCACGGGTGGTCCTGTTTTAACTGCTACGCCCACGAGTCAGTCCGTGGGGTTATCCGCCAGCACAAGCTACACCATTAATGTCAACCGTAATGATTTCCTTGGGTCCATAAGCTTTGGGGTAGTGGGAGTTCCCCAAGGGGCAACTGCCAGCTTTAGTCCAGCCGCCACCGAAGGCGATACCACTAGCCTGACCGTGACCACCGTCAATAGTACGCCTGTCGGGACCTATACCTTGGCGATTAATGGCCAAGCCTCAGGAACAACCATCCGCCCGACGACTGTGGGCTTGACCGTTACTGGACCCACGGCGGTCTCGACCCTTAGCAATGCTGGATTGACAGCTAGTGGCTTGATCCAAATTACACGGATCCGGCAGCAGCTTACCCTCACCAACAACACCAGCCGATTACTTCAGGGGCCTTTATATCTCGCCATTGATGGCTTGACCCCTGGAGCCACCGTGACGAACCCCAGTCAAGGAACGGTGGGGAGTTCGCCTTTGGTCTTAGCGGTTCCTGCGGGGCAGAGTATTGGCGCGGGGGCTACAGCCTTTGTCACCCTAGAGTTTGAAAACCCTACCCCCAATGCTTTGACCTATACCCCGCGCTTATTAGATACCGGACTAATCCCGGTCCTGATCCCCATTACCTCGGGGGGGCAAGTTCAAGTCAAGATCAGTCGTCAACAGGTCACCATTACTAACTCGGGCAGTACTACCCTGAATGGCCCGTTCTACCTCAGTGTTGAAGGGCTGACCTCCGGCGCTTCCTTGGTCAATCGCACGGGTTTTACACCAGATACCAATGCACCCTATATCGGCTTAGACTTAGCCAGCCTAGGGGTAGGGGCTTCGACCAATGTGACCCTTAACCTAGAAAACCCAACCCCTAGTGCCTTGACTTTTACCACACGCTTTTCTGGTTCTAGTGCCGCTCAGCCACGTACTTTGCGTAAGCGGGTGCTGAAAAATATCCAGAACAGCCCACAACGCTAAAGTTTAACCCAGGCATCCTAGTGGATGCCTGGGTAGCTTTTAGGTATCTAAACTAGCTACTAAAAGTCCGATCAAATTCAGCAATCAGATCATCTAACTCTTCAAGGGCGCACCGTACATCACCCAGCAACATTTCTGAAAGGTTGGGACGGCCCAATAAATCTACAAGCATGGGACGCTGGCTACGCAGCCCCGTTAGCCTGCCTCTTAAGGTTTGTGGGTCCATAGAACTCCTAGATCAACTAGACAGTGGTGTTTTCAACCAATTCTTTAAAGGATTTGCCTGCGGAAAAGGCCGGAACTTTGGTTGCGGGGATCGTCATTTTATCACCGGTTTGGGGATTACGCCCTTCCCGTTGCTTGCGTTCGCGGCGCTCAAAGGAGCCAAAACCGACTAAAGTTACTTTCTTATCCTCGGAAACAGCCTCCATAACGATTTCTAGCGCTGCCGTGATAATCGCATCCACGTCTTTTTTGGTCTTGTCTGTCTTTTTAGCTACCGCATCTACGAGTTCGCCTTTGTTCACTGTGATCTCCTCATGCACTTGGTTAATCGGACTTTACGCCGGATTGTGAAATCATTAAAGAAAGCTGAAACCCTCTTTAGCTAAGAATTTCACTGACATATTCTACACGCTTTATCACTGAATATACAGCTAACGTGTCATTTTTTTGGCATCTTTAGGCCAAAATAGTGACGATATACCTGTGCCGCGATGGGTGCTGCATCACTTCCCCCATGCCCGCCCTCTTCAATCATGACCGAAACAGCAATTTGGGGCTTATCGAAAGGGGCATAACCCACGTATACTGCGTTAGTCCGACGATTAAGGGCTTCGGCGGTGCCGGTTTTACCGGCGTTGGATACACCTATTGATCCCAAAGCTTTGTAGGCGGTACCACCCGGACTGGTTACGGCTTTGAGGCCATTTTGAATGATCTTCAACGTTGTTGGCGTCAGCCCAAGACTACGTTTTTGAGGGGCCATATCTTTTTTAATATGGGGCGCTACATAATATCCGCCATTGGCAATGGCGGCGACCATCAGGGCATTTTGTAGGGGCGTAGACAAGAGATATCCCTGTCCGATGGCATAGTTGGCCGTATCCCCCGGTCGCCAATAGTCTTTATAAACTTTGCGCTTCCAAGCATCGGAGGGTACCAGACCCGGTGATTCGGAGCTGAGATTTAAGGCGGTACGCTCTCCATAGCCAAAATTGCGGGACATGGCGCTAATGCGATCTGGCCCTAGTTTTAGTCCGATCTGATAAAAAAAAGTATCCGCACTAACGGCTAAAGCGCGTTCAAACCCAATTACCCCCCAGCCGCGCCCATTGTGTTCTTTAAAGGCCCGACCACCGACCCTGTAGCTACCGGAAGTACGCAGTTTGCTCTCAGGTTTAAAAAGTCCTGATTCGAGGGCCGCCGCCGTCATCACGATCTTAAAAGTACTCGCCGGAGGATAGGGCCGCACCGCCCGATTGAGCATGGGAAACTTGAGGGCTTGAAAAGCACGCCACTCATCGGGTTTGATCCTACGGGAGAACATATTGGGATCAAAACGGGGGCTACTCGCCAACGTTAGGACCCCGCCTGTATTGACATCTACCACCGCCACCGCCCCTAAACGATTGCCAAGGGCGGCTTCAGCGACTTTTTGCATTTCGATATCTAACGTTAGCGCTACGGATTCACCGGTTTTCGCTTCAATCGTGCCGAGATTACGGATCTTTTGTCCGGCGGCATTGACCTCGCGCAGCTCGCCGCCCCAGGTGCCGTGGAGTGCTTCTTCAAAGGTTCGCTCCGCACCAATTTTACCGACAATATCTCCGCCCCGGTAGTCTTGACCTTCTCCCTTGCGTCGTTCAAGTTCAACGTCTGAGATCTCTCCGGTATAGCCAATAATTTGCGCCGCACTCGATCCATGGGGATAGCTACGGACACTTTCGGCAATGACCGAAACCCCAGGCAAGTCTTGCTGGTACTCATTAAAAAACGTGATCAAGCCTGGATCTAGGTTTTGAACCAAGCGCACCGGCACGGGAGAGCGATATCCTTTGCGCTCTAAAAGCTCCACCATCTCAGCAGTGGTTTTATTGACCCTGGGGGCTAAGCGTTCTAAGACCGTGGGCCAAACTTCTTTGCTGTTTTCAGAGGGGTCTAGATAGAGGGAATAAACTTGACTCCGGCTAGCCAAAACCCGCCCCTTGCGGTCTAATAACTCACCCCGTCCGGGGGCGCGATACCACGGGCGAATACGGTTTTTCTCGGCCCGTTCTCGGTAGGTGGGGCCTTCGGCTAACTGCAAATAGGCCAAACGACCTAAGACCCCGCCTAGGCCCAAAAGTACAACGCCCATCAAGACCAATGCACGAAAACCGCTGCCGCTATAGCGGTCTTCCCCTAGGGTATTAAAGGCCATGATCAACCAATTGCTCTACTTAGTTTAACGGAGGACCGGACTTGGTGACGTTCTGAGGCAAGGGCTATACGCTAGATCCTCTAGCCCGGTACAATACCCCCAGGCAGTGTAGGAAGTTCATGATCCAAATTATTGCTGAATTTTGCCAAAACCATAATGGAGATTTTGGTCTCTTGACGGAGATGGTCAATCAAGCTGCTGGTGGTGGGGCTACCCACGGTAAAATGCAGACGATCTTTGCCGATGAATTGACCCACCGTCCCGAATTTGAAACGGGTTTGACCGAAGATGGTCAGGTTAAGTATCTTCACCGCCCTTATCAGCAAGAGTATGAGCGGCTTAAAAAGCTGGAGTTAGGCTGGGAACAGCATCTACGGTTCATTGAAATTTGTCATCGGGCGGGCCTAATCCCCATGACCACCTGTTTTACCCGTGCCCAGGTGCCCTATCTGGTCCAAATGCCCTTTAGTGTGGTCAAAGTCGCGAGTTACGACTGCGGATCGCTACCTTTGATTCGGTCGCTAGCCCAGCATTTTGAAACCCTCTATCTTTCGACAGGGGCAACCTTAGATCTAGAGATCGAGGCCACGGCCGGACTTTTGCAGAAGCTAGGTAAAGACTTTAGCTTTTTGCATTGCGTAACTTCTTATCCCACTGCCCTCGAAGACCTCAATCTAGCCCGTTTGGAGTATTTGCGTCAGTTCACTCCTCAGGTGGGGTTTAGTGATCATTCTTTGGTAAATCGCGATGGGGTCTATGCTTCCCTCCTCGCCATTCATCTGGGAGCTACGGTGATCGAACGCCACTTTACCATCCTCCCGGCGAACCTTTCTAAAGACGGCCCTGTCTCGATCCGCCCGGAGCACCTGCGGGAATTAGTTTCCTTTGCCAAAATGAATCCAGGGGACCGGACCGAATACTTGATCCAAAAAGCGCCTGCACGGTGGGCTGAATGTACGCCCCCTTGGAGGTCGGCGCTCGGCCTAGCCAATCGGGAACTAACACCTACGGAATGGGCAAATCGTCGCTACTATCGGGGCCGCTTTGCTTCCAAAACACCTCAAGGCATGGTTTACAACTGGGAGGATCAGGCGATCTAAGGGCACTTGGGGTATCCCATGGTCTAGGGTTGGCGGGCCTGACCCGAATTGGGATCAATCACCATCGAAGCGGTCTCGACCACCGCAACAATTGCTGTGTCACCAAACGGGGTTGGATCAAAATTCAGGAAGAGTATGATGGGTGATCAGTCGCTTGTAGGTAGATCGCATGACCCTAAGTTTATCCCGCACCACCCAAGAGCTACTACCTGCGGAATCCTTTGTACCCCGTCACATTGGGCCTAATAATAACGAAATAAAGGCCATGCTCGCCCAGCTTGGAGCTGCGGATCTCGATACTTTTATTAACCAGATCGTCCCCTCAGAAATTCGCCTAGGGCAAGCGTTAGACCTCCCCCAGGGCCTCAGTGAACAGGCAGCCCTTGGGCAACTCCACACTATGGCGCAAAAAAATAAGATCTTTAGGTCCCTCATGGGCATGGGTTATTACGATACGATCACGCCACCGGTAATCCAGCGCAATATCCTTGAAAATCCCGGTTGGTATACGGCCTATACGCCTTATCAAGCGGAGATCGCCCAAGGGCGTTTAGAAGCCCTACTCAATTTTCAGACGCTGATCATTGAGTTAACGGGTATGGAGATCGCCAATGCGTCCCTTTTGGATGAGGCGACCGCCGCCGCTGAAGCCATGACCATGAGTTATGGCCTTACTAAGGGCACGGCCCAAAGGTTTTTGGTATCTGATCAGTGTCATCCCCAGGTGATCGCCGTCGTCCAAACCAGGGCTTTACCCCTAGGGATCGAAGTGATAGTGCAAGATCATCGGGACTTTAGCTTTAGTCCCGAGGTCTTTGGGGCGTTGATCGCCTATCCTGCTTCCAACGGGCAGGTCTATGACTATCAAGCCCTAACCCACCAAGCCCACGAGGTTCAAGCCCTAATAACCGTTACTGCGGATCTTTTGGCCCTAACCCTCTTGACCCCACCAGGGGCATGGGGCGCAGATATCGTCGTTGGGAGTGCCCAACGTCTGGGGGTGCCCCTGGGCTATGGCGGTCCCCATGCGGCGTTTTTTGCCACCCGTGACCGCTACAAACGGCAGATCCCCGGTAGGATCGTTGGGGTTTCTCAAGATGTGCACGGTAATCCGGCCCTGCGCTTAGCGCTCCAAACCCGCGAGCAGCATATCCGTCGCGATAAGGCCACCAGCAATATTTGCACCGCCCAAGTGCTTTTGGCCGTGATGGCCGGGATGTATGCGGTTTACCACGGTCCTGTGGGGCTAAAACAAATTGCCCAACGCATCCATCAGTGGACGGTGATTTTGGCTACGGGCTTAAGGGAATTAGGCTTTGATCTAGCCCCTGGGCCTTATTTTGATACGCTCCATATCACCGTTGGTGACCAGACCCCGATGATCTTAGGAGCAGCGCTCAACGCCCGGATTAATGTACGGGTGATCGATGGCGCAACCCTAGGCATTTCATTAGATGAATGCACGACCCCAGAGGAAGTGGCGGTGCTCTGGCAAATTTTTAACGGGGGGGAACCCGTGACTTTTACGGTTGAATCGATCCTCAGAGATCATCAACCAAACTTTAGTTATGCCCTGCCCTTAGCCCGTACCTGTGCCTACTTAACCCAGCCTATATTTAACCGCTATCATTCTGAGACTGAGTTTTTGCGCTATCTCTATCGGCTCCAGTCTAAAGACTTGGCCCTCAATACCTCCATGATCCCCTTGGGCTCCTGTACCATGAAGCTCAATGCCACCGCTGAAATGCTACCTGTGAGTTGGGCCGAATTCAGTAAGCTCCATCCCTTTGCCCCCCTAGATCAAGTTGAGGGCTATCAACAACTTTTTAGTCAATTAGAACAGCAACTCGCTACGATTACCGGGTTTTCCGCCGTTTCGTTACAGCCCAATGCCGGATCTCAAGGAGAGTATACGGGTCTTTTAGTGATCCGGGCGTACCATCAAGCCCAAGGGCAAAGGCAGCGTAAGATTTGCCTAATTCCCCAGTCAGCCCACGGGACTAATCCCGCCAGTGCGGTCATGTGTGGATTTAACGTCGTAGCTGTCGCCTGTGATCCCCAGGGCAATATCGATCTGAGGGATCTAGAGGCCAAAGCCCTGGCGCACAGCCATGAGTTAGCCGCGTTGATGATCACCTATCCTTCGACCCACGGGGTTTTTGAAGCCACGATCCGCCAAGTGTGTACCCTGATCCACAGCCACGGCGGACAAGTATATATGGATGGGGCCAATATGAACGCCCAAGTCGGGCTGTGCCGCCCCGGTGATATGGGGGCTGATGTGTGCCATTTGAATTTGCACAAGACTTTTTGTATCCCCCACGGCGGCGGTGGTCCTGGCATGGGACCCATTGGCGTAGCCCATCATTTGGCGCCGTTTTTACCGGGACACCCGGTGATGGGATTAGGGGGACCCCAAGCCATTGGGGCCGTATCCGCAGCGGCCTATGGCAGTGCCAGCATTTTGCCGATCTCGTGGATGTACATGGTCATGATGGGCAGTAAAGGGTTGACAGAAGCAACTAAAATTGCCATTTTAAATGCCAATTATCTAGCCCAACGCTTAGATCCCTACTTCCCTATTCTCTACCGGGGGGAAACCGGATGGGTCGCCCATGAATGCATCATCGATCTACGGCCCCTTAAAAAACAAGCGGGCATCGAAGTGGATGATGTAGCCAAACGACTGATGGACTATGGCTTTCATGCGCCGACCGTATCCTGGCCTGTGGCAGGAACCATGATGATCGAACCCACCGAAAGTGAGTCTAAAGCTGAGTTAGACCGCTTTTGTGAAGCCTTGATCGCCATTTATCATGAGGCAATGGCTATTGCTGGGGGACTGAGTGACCCCCACGATAATCCCCTCAAAAATGCCCCACACACGGCCTTATCCCTGATGGGTGCGACGTGGGATCATCCCTATAGCCGTGAACAGGCGGCCTACCCCTTGCCTTGGTTGAAGGATCATAAATTTTGGCCTGTGGTAGGACGCATTGACAATGCCTACGGAGACCGTAATTTAATCTGTTCTTGTGTGGGCATGGAGGCGTTTAGCTAATTTTTAGATCCTTTTATTTTGACTGCGTTGGGCTTTTTGGAGCTTTTTCCAACGCTCTTTTTCGGCGAGTTGGGCCTGTTTATCCTGCTTGGTCGCTAAGTAGGCTAATTCTTGCTTGAGCTTTTGATAACTCTGCCAACGTCCCGGATCTAAACGTCCGTGTTTGAGGGCGGCTTGGATCCCACACCCTGGTTCTGTTTGATGTGCACAGTTGCGAAAGCGACAGGTGCTAGCCCAGGTTTCCAAGTCCCCAAAGGTCTGTTGGAGGCTTTCTTCATTGGCCCAAACCCCCAGTTCCCGCATACCGGGGGTATCCATGATCAGCCCTCCAGATTCAATCCAGATCAATTCACGATGCGTCGTTGTATGGCGCCCGCGTTGGTCGTCGGCCCGCACTGCTTGGGTGATCTGACGGTCATAGCCTAGGAGGGCATTGGTTAGGGTCGATTTGCCCACCCCAGAGGAACCGAGTAAGGCCACGGTTTGCCCGACCCGGAGGTAGCTACGAAGTTGATCGATGCCTTGTTGTTGGGTAGCAATCACCGGGATCACCGGGACACCCATGGCCATGCGTTCCGTTGCCCGTACCTGATCCGCTAAGTCTGGGCATTGATCGGCTTTATTTAGTACGATCACCGGATTAGCCCCACTTTCCCAAGTCAAGAGCAAATAGCGCTCTAGACGGCGCAAATTAAAATCGCGGTCTAAACCGTTGACTAAAAAGACCGTATTGACGTTAGTACAAATGATCTGCTCGCGGGTCGCTTCCCCGGCCCCCTGCCGCGAAAACGTACTTGTGCGGGGCAGAATCCCTTGGATCACGTAGTCACGCAGGACCACCCAATCCCCCACCGCTGGGATCACCTTGCTTTGATGGCGTAACTTGCCAGCAAGTTGCGCAGTGTGTAAGCCGTCTGTAGTATAAACTTCGTAACCACCCCGATGTTCGAGGGCTACCCGTGCCGGGATCAGACCTGCAAAACGGGTCAAAGCCTGAGCTAGATCTTCTGTCCAGCCTAGATCCTGTAAATTCATTATGGGTTCTCAATGGGTTAGTGCAAACAGCAGGAAGCGCTTAGCGTCGATGTCTAAGCAAAACTTATCTGGGCCGCCGTCCCCCATGCCAAAAATTCTATGGGAATATGCGCGGCCCGCTAAGGAACAAGGACCGAAAACATTAAGTTCCGCATGTGTACTACTCCTTTACTACATGCCTGTAGGTATTAAAGATCATTTATCCCCATATGTCTAGTCCTACAAATTTGGTTAAGATACCTTAGGATCATGAGATCTATAGATCGGCCCTCTAGCACCTACTCCTGATCTGGATCAAGCCCCAAGGCCCGTAACCGGGCTGCCAAACGCTCTGCCTTAGCTTCTGCCTGTTGACGAGCATGGTATTCTTGTTCAGCTTGCTCGTGTCCCGTAAGCAATAAATTTCCCAAGGCATCCCAAAAGCGCAGCCACGGGAGTTCGGCATTTTGATAGCGCCCCTGCCAGATACCGATTTCTACTCCCAAAACTGGAATAGGATAGTGACCACGCTCATTGGCAAGGAGTAAGGCATATTTCCCTTCAATTAGATGAAAAACTTCGACTTGGGCTTTGTCTACTTCGTAAATGCCATAAAAAGGTACTCTGAGTGCCTGTTCATACACCCAAAATTTACCTTTATAAGGCGTAGTATCCCGTTCCTCAGAACCATCCCCCGATACAAATTCGAGTACCAATAAAGGCGCGACAATTTCCTGCCACATCACATAGGACCGGCGCAATTGCCCCTTAAGTGTCGGCGGTACATTCGGCACATAGAACCAATCCGGTGCCTCTGCCCCTCTTTCTGGTGGCTCAGTCAAGCGCCAGTAAATACCACTGTCTTGACCAATGGCATAATTTCCATCGGGATGTAATTTTTGGAATACAGGATCTAAAGAATCAGTGATCAGAATACTTTGAGGATGTTCCTGAAAATTTTTCACAAACGTATCATTCTCGCAAGGCAGTTGGGTGTGGTCGGGGAGGGTAAGCGGCAATGAGTTAGGTGGGGTTGCAGGAGGTAAATTAACGATAGTGGTCATCTCAGTCATCCTGCTCGAAAAATTATATTTTGATTATAAGGCCCCGGTCTCTCTGAAGTGGGGGCTGGGGATGCGCTTCTTATAAACAAAGGGACCCCGGAGGGGTCCCTTTGTTTGAGTTATTAGCTCTGTTGATTAAGCTGAAAGGAGCTTGGACTTTTGGTAGTCACTAATGATCCGGTTAAGTTCATCCGAATCCAAAGTTTCCTTGCGGATCAGCTCCTCGGTGATGCGGTCCATCAAGACCCGGTACTCAGTCAAGATCGTCCGGGCCTTATGGTAAGCCTCATCCACCATCCGTTTGACCTCTTTGTCGATCATGGTGGCGGTACGGTCTGAGTAGTCGCGCTCAGTCATAATGTCACGGCCCATGAACATCGAACCGCCCTGACGGCCTAGGGCCAAGGGACCGATCTCATCGCTCATGCCATAGCGCGTTACCATCGTCCGGGCCATCGAAGCCACTTGTTCTAGGTCATTGGTTGCCCCGGTGGTGACTTCGTCTTCCCCGTAGATCAACTCTTCCGCAACCCGGCCCCCCAAACTGGAAACCATGCGCTCTAGCAATTGGGCGCGGGTCATGAGCATATCGTCATCACTGGGTACAAACCAGGTCAAACCCGCCGCCATGCCGCGCGGAATGATCGAGACCTTTTGTACCGCATCATGATTGGGCAACATCCATCCCAAGAGGGCATGGCCCACTTCGTGGTAGGCCACCAACTGCTTGGTACGCTCGGTCATCAGGCGATTTTTCTTCTCAGGACCCACCAAGACCCGGTCAATGGAATCGTTGATCTCGTCCATACCGATCTCGGTCAAGCTACGACGGGCCGCTAAAATTGCAGCTTCGTTGAGTAAGTTAGCCAAATCGGCTCCGGTAAAACCGGGGGTGCGACGGGCGATTTTTTCCAGATCCACATCCCGCGCTAGGGTTTTGCCCCGTGCATGAACTTTAAGGATCTCGATCCGGCCCTTGAGGTCAGGGCGGTCAACCACCACTTGACGATCAAAGCGACCGGGACGGAGTAAAGCTGCATCCAGAACATCGGGACGGTTGGTGGCAGCGACGATGATCACCCCCGTGTTGCCTTCAAAACCATCCATTTCAACCAGGAGTTGGTTGAGGGTTTGTTCGCGCTCGTCATTACCGCCGCCCAGACCTGCGCCCCGTTGACGACCTACAGCGTCGATCTCATCAATAAAGACAATACAAGGAGCATTCTTTTTGGCCTGTTCAAACAGATCACGGACCCGTGAAGCGCCGACCCCAACAAACATTTCGACAAATTCTGAACCAGAGATCGAGAAGAACGGTACACCAGCTTCTCCGGCAATGGCTTTAGCTAAAAGGGTGTTACCCGTCCCTGGAGGGCCAACGAGCAATACGCCCCTGGGGATCTTGGCTCCCAGTGCATCAAAGCGGTCCCGGTTTTTGAGGAAATCAACGACTTCCACCAGTTCTAATTTGGCCTCTTCGACCCCAGCCACATCTTGAAAGGTGGTTTTGGTCTGGGATTCCATTTGTACCCGGGCCTTGGATTTGCCAAAGTTCATGGCCTGATTGCCGGGGCCATTTTGGGCGCGGCGCAACAAGAAGAATAAGCCCCCGAGTAAAAGCACCGGGATCAAGAAGGTACCTAGGATCTGGAACCAAGCGGTATTGTTCCCTTCTGTACGGATGTTGTAGGTAACGCCACTTTGATCCAAAAGCTTGGGCAATTGGGTATCAAAGGGGGGCGTACTGACCCGCACAACCGTCCCATTCTTGAGGCGCACCGTGGCCCGACCATCACCAGCAAAATCCGCCGACTCTACTTCGCCTGCTTGGGCGCGTTTGGTAAAGTCGCTGTAGGCCATTTCTTTAATGTTGTCTTGGCCTGCACCACTAAAAAAAGCGGTCGCTAAAGACACTACGACAATAGCAAGCAGGACATATAGTCCAGTGTTCTTCCAGGGATTCTTATTCTCAGGTCCGTTGCTCACGGGCTACGCCCCTCCAGATTGACATTAACTATTGTTAAGATAGCTTAAAATTAGGTACCAGTGCCAGTGGTTAAAGTACCTAATGCACAGATAACACGTAATGGGGTTTTAAACTCGGCCTCAAAGACAGATTTTTTGTTTTCTAAGCACCACACCTCAAGGGCGCAATCTTCCAAAGGATCTAAAGGTTTAAGCCAGAGGGTGAACTGATCCGGCGCGGTGCGCTCTAGGGTAATGGCCCGGATACTCTGTTGCCTGCGCCGATCAAGGGCAGTTGCCAAACGGAGGAGGGCGCTTAAATTACTGATCATGAGCTTGGGTTCGCGGCCCATCTTACCCCAAGATTCATGGCGCCGTTTAGGCGGGGAGTTGCGGTGGTAGCGGGCTAAATTAGCAATGATCTCCACTTCTTCTTCGGTATAGCCCAAAAGCCCTCCGTGGCGGATCAAATAGTAGGAATGCTTGTGGTGCGCCGAGTGATTGATGTAATGCCCAATATTGTGCAAAATAGCTGCCGCCCACAAAAGATGGCGTTCTTGGCTCCCCCCTTTATGCAGTCCAAGGGCTTGGGCTTGATCAAAAAGATCGAGGGCAAAACGAGCCACTTGATTGACATACTCCCAATCGGCTTGGTACTGCTGGGCCATGGCCCGTACACTGCGCTCGCGGATCGTGGCTTGATAGCGGGCATAGTTGGCAATGAGTCCCCGCGCTGCCATCCAATCAACGACTACGCCTTCCCGGAGCGCATGCTCACACACATAAATAGAATCGGCTTTGAGTAGGTGCATCGCCTCAAGCAGGATCAATCCCCCCGCCAGGATCACATCGGCTCTGCGGTCAGGGATCTCCAATAACTTATGGCGTTGGGCCACGGTCAGGGGCATCATCTGACGCAGGATCTCAGCCAGACGGTCTCTGGTTAAACAATAGCCTTGGAGGGAGGGGGGTGGCCCCTCAGGGCGCTGCTGGGCATCCATTAGGGCCAGAGTTTCAATGGTGCCACTGGTACCAATGAGCTTGGTAAAGCCCCCTAGAGCCTTGAGACTCGCGACCACTGGGGCCAAACGTAACCGGATCTGGTGTTGGAGGTCTTCATATTCTTCGCGGGTCAGGGGATCATGGTGAATCCATTCGTGGGTCAGGCGAACCGCCCCTAGTTTGACACTATCTAAAAAAAGTGGTTCTCCCCCTTCCCCCAAGATCAGTTCGGTTGAACCCCCACCAATATCGATCACCGCATGGGGTAGACCGGCAAAATTAAAGGCCGAAAGTACTCCTAGATAGATCCTACGGGCTTCTTCGCGCCCCGAAATCAGATCTATGACCAGCCCCAATTCCTTACGGACACGGGCAATGAATTCGGAACCATTGGCGGCTTCACGGACCGCACTGGTGGCAACGGTCTTAATCTCGTGGGCCCCATAACTCTCCGCTAAGACCCGAAAATGCTTTAGGGCCTGGATCGCCCGCTCCATGGCCTCGTTGCTTAAGCCCCCTGTGCCCACATGCTCTCCCAAGCGGGCCATTTCTTTCACTCGCGTCAATACCGTGAAATGGGGTGGGTCTGATTGGATCTGCACAATGACCATGTGGAGCGAGTTCGTCCCGACGTCAATCGCTGCCAGCACCGGATCCACTAAGGGCTTAGGAAGTGAAGGCTTGGTAAAGGGCTCAACGGACATGGCGGGATCCAAGTATCCACGCTATTTTACAATGCCCCCACGGGATTTTTGGTGCCAGCTAAGATTGGGGCATATTAAAAAGTAAAGCAGCCCGAAACAGCCAAAAAAAATCCCAACCGGGGGGTGGCTGGGAGAGAAATTTCATTCGTCCATACTACCGAGAGAACCCTGTGGTTTTATGAACTTGCCATAGTGGACTAATGAATTTTCGATAAAGAAGGGGTAGCATCCGAGACAATGGGGAGAGTCCCAAGGATCATCTATGGCTGATTTTATCTTTACCTCCCCTGGCCCCCTGCTGGTAGAGCTTGGTCCCCTGACGCTGCGTTGGTATAGCGTACTGGTCACAGGCGGGATCATTTTAGGGACTTTTATCGCCCAGTATCTCGGTAAAAAACGGGACATTAAGCCAGATACCATCGCCGATCTTGCGGTTTGGCTGGTCGTCGGCGGGATCCCCATGGCCCGTTTATACTATGTGCTGTTTAGCTGGAAGCAATTTCAGGACAACCCGCTTTCGGCATTTGCAATTTGGCAGGGCGGGATCGCCATTCATGGGGGCATCCTGGGCGGATTGCTTGCGGGTTATTTATTTAGCCGTCGGCAGAAGTTGAATTTTTGGAACCTGATGGATCTGGTTGCACCGGGGCTGATCCTTGGTCAAGCGTTGGGGCGTTGGGGTAATTTTTTTAATTCCGAAGCCTTTGGTGATCCGACGGACTTGCCGTGGAAACTATATATTCCCTTAGCCCAAAGGCCCCCTATTTTTGCTGGGTTTGAATATTTTCATCCCACTTTCTTGTATGAATCCCTCTGGAATCTAGGGGTATTCGCCCTGCTCCTCACCCTCTTTTTTCGATTTCCCCAGGCTAAACCAGGCACCATTGTCGCCGCCTATGCCGTGCTTTATGGGCTTGGGCGTTTTTGGATCGAGGGCTTGCGTACAGATAGTCTGATGCTTGGCCCTTTGCGTATTGCCCAAGTAATTAGTTTAGGGGCTATATTTTTGGGATTTATGGGTCTATGGTGGCTTTATGGGCGATCTGCGAAACAAACGCCCCAGGATCAAAATAACAACTTCTAACAGGTATAGGGGGACTCCTAAGAATACTAGTTTGGTACTTTATGTTAATATGACGACCACCTAGCTCCACTATCTTCCTAGAGCTATGGTTAACTAACCCTACCCAAAGAACTCCATGCGTAAATTTGTGGCTTGTCTCGCCCTACTCTCTAGTATTGCTCTTACCAGTTTTTTGCCTGCCCAAGCCAAGCCTGCGACAGCTCCTGTTAAGAAAGATACCCCCGCCGAAGAAGGGAAATCCTTTGAAACCGTGATCAAAGGGTATAAAGCAATTCCAGGGTTATTTACGTTTTATCGTAATGCTGAAACCAATAAAGTTTTAATGGAGATCAAACCCGATCAATTGGATAAGATCTATCTTTCTAATGTGACGTTAGAAGCAGGAGATGGCTATTATTTTGACTCGGGGGCGATGCTTGATAATTTTCCCTTTATCCTAAAAAAAGTCGGTAAGCGCGTCCAATTTATTCACAAAAACGTTTATTACCGCGCTCAAGAAGGGAGTCCCATTGCCCGGGCGGTAGGACGAGATTTGACCAATTCCATTGTGGGTTCCGCCGCCATTGAAAGTAAACCCAACCCCAAGACTAAGAGTATTTTGATCGACCCTGCGGATCTGTTTATCCAAGACTATAGCGGGGTTACCCAAGTACTTAATACCGCTAAGATCGACTATAAATTTGATCGTCAAGAAAGTTATTTTGGTCCGATCAAATCTTTTCCCTTAAATAGTGAAATCGAAACAGTCCTGCATTTTAAAAATAGCGGTCGAGAAGCTACTGAGTTTCGCATCCCCGATAGCCGTAGTATGCAGCATCGTTATCGCTATAGCTTATCTACGTTACCGGAAACGGGCTACCGCCCCCGCCTCGCCGATGACCGGGTGGGACAATTTTTGACTTTGTACCAAGATTACACCAATCAGACTAAAGACACCGCCTATGTGCGCTATGTCAATCGCTGGAATCTCGAGAAAACCGATCCTAATGCAGCTCTTTCTCCGGCTAAACAGCCCATTGTGTTTTGGTTAGAAAATACTATTCCAGAAGAGTATCGTGAGACCGTAACCCAAGGCGTCTTAGTCTGGAACAAAGCTTTTGAAAAAGCCGGGATCAAAGATGCAATTGTTGTCAAACAACAACCGGATACAAGTGATTGGGACCCCGCTGATGTGCGCTACAACACGATTCGGTGGATCGTTAATCCCGGTGGGGGTTATGCCGTCGGCCCTTCACGGACCAATCCTTTTACGGGCGAGATCTACGATGCGGATATTCGCTTTAGTGCTGATTTTGTGCGGGCCGTAGCCCGCGATTTTGAAGAAGAAGTCAATCCGGTCACAGCCGTTCGTCGAAATTTCACGGCGTTATTGGGCAACCGACGCATGGCCCAATACCTGTGTGACTATAGTGAACAGGCCATGCGGGAAACCTCCTTTGGCTGGAATCTGGTGAACACCAGGGTGGGATCAAAAGTTGATTCCCCTGAGGGTCAAGCGTTTATTAAAGCAGCGCTTCTTGAAGTCGTAGCCCATGAAGTCGGTCATACCTTGGGCCTACGCCACAACTTTAAGGCCAGTACGATCCATGCGCTGACGGATGTTCATGACCGGGCCTTAACTCTAAAAGAAGGGGTTTCTGCCTCAGTTATGGATTACAACCCCGTTAACTTGGCTCCAGATGGCAAACCCCAAGGGGAATTTTATAACTCTTCGTTGGGCCTTTATGATTATTGGGCCATTGCCTATGCCTATACCCCCATTACGGCGAGTTCTGCGGAGGGTGAACTCCCCGAACTGCAAAAGATCGCAAGCCTGGGCTCTCAGGAAAAACTCGCCTATGGCACTGATGAGGATGCGGATGCAGGTAATTATCCAGGGGTAGATCCGACCACCAACCGTTTTGATCTAGGCAATGATCCCATAGCCTTTGCTGAAGAACGGGTGGGCTTAGCCCAAGAGCTTTTGGGCAAGATCGAATCGGAATTTAGTACCCCCGGAGCACGCTACCAAAAGATGCGTTTAGTTTTTGGTAATGTCCTCTATCCCTATCGCGCAGCGGCAGCAAATGTTCCTAAATTTGTCGGTGGGCTCTATACGCGCCGGGATCGCATTGGCGATCCGGGTAATCGGACCCCCTTTGAGCCAGTTAGCGCCGCTAAGCAACAGCAGGCCATGGACTTTTTGAAACAACATATTTTTGGCGCTCAAGCCTTTCAGTTTCCGCCCAGTTTGATCAATAAGCTCACTCCAGAGCGCTTTGAAGATTTTGATTTTGCCCTGTATTCTAGCCCGCGCCAGGATTACCCCGTCCATACCCAGGTGCTCAATATCCAAAAAACGGCCCTGAATAACCTCTATAGTCCGGTGATCTTGAGCCGAATGGTAGATTTACCGCTTCACTATCGTGCTGGTGAACCTACCTTTACCATGACGGATATGTTTCGAGAAACCCGTTTGGCTGTCTGGTCTGAAGTAACGCAAAACACCAAGGTCAATAGTTTTCGGCGCAATTTACAACGGGCACATCTCGATAAAGTAATCGGTTTAGTCGTACAGCCCACCATGTCCCCGGTGTTTACGGCCTATAGTGGCACCGAACCCGCCAGTATGATCCCCACCCCTGAGGATGCGCGGACCTTGGCCCGTGCAGATCTGGTGGCCCTACAAAAGATCATGGCCCCGCAGGTAAATAATGGCGGTCTAGACGAGTTAACCCGCGCCCACTATGATGAATCCCTAGCTCGGATCAAGGCTGCCCTCGAAGCTGGTATCCAACGGGGAGGCTGATCTGGTTTCGGTTCCCTTC
>JANNOF010000187.1:0-1524 GCA_031398925.1 Gloeobacteraceae cyanobacterium SOY_34_metabat_371
GCCGGAGTCTCAAGTTGTCGGTGGCTCCACATCGGCTCCATTAAGAGGTGTTCCAAACCTAAACTACTGAAACTGGGAAGACTCCGTAGACCAGAAGCAGACACGAAAAACGCCAAATTCTCGCGATCTTGAACTTCTCGGAGGTTCCCAAGCTGGACGTCGCGGGTTCGACCCCGGTCTCGTTCTGTCCAGAAACTCTAACGCGCTGAAAACAATGCCCATGGCAAGTCATGCCCCACGTGGAGGTGATACGGTTGATGCGTGGGCGTTCTCGGTCCGTTCCGGTTCGTGTTGATCTCGATTCCCGGCTGGATGAACCAACAGCAGCAACAGGCAATCGAGTATCTCCGCGAGGAGAACAGGATCCTTCGGTGGCAACAATCGTCACGCCTGAGACTCTCCTGACCTGGCATCGGAAGCTGATTGCCCGCAAGTACGATGGAACCGCCGGACGCCGGCCCGGCAGACCGCTGACGGAAAGCGACGTCGAATCTCTCGTCGTCCACGTGGCCTTATTGCGAACAGCCGTTCAAACCTTCGTCGCCCACTACCACGGACAGCGCACCCGTCAGGGCCTAAACAATCGCCTGATTCAAGCGGAACCGGACCACCTGAAAAACACAGGAGCCGTCCAACGCCGACAACGTCCCGGGTGGAGCGCTCAATTGCTACTACCGGGACGCCGACTGAACCGCGCCACGGGCAAGCGGGTGCGGCCGTGCTTCGCTCGATAACTTCCTCGATCACGAGTACAGAGGATCTGCGGCAGGCACGGGGAACACCACCTCAAACGTCGAGCCCACGCCCTCCGTACTCTCCACTCTCAGGTGGGCCGAATGAAACGTCGCAATCCACGCCGCAATTGCCAGCCCAAGGCCAGAACCTTCGAAACGACTTCTCGAATGATCCGCCCGATAGAAGCGGGTAAACACATGCGGCAAATCCGCCGACGAGATCCCGATTCCCGAGTCCCGAACCGCCACCGTCACACCGGCTGAGGTCGCGCCCAGCTTCACTTCGATATCGCCTGGCGTTGCCGTGTACTTCACCGCATTGTCCAGCAGAATCCACAACAGGCGCTGCAGCCAGGCGTAGTCGCCCCGCACCAGAGCGCGCTCAATGGCATCGAAATGCACGCTCAGACGAAGCCCCTTCTCCTCCGCAACGAGCCCTGCTTTCCGGGTGACCGTCCTGACGACCTCCACCATGTCCACCGCTTCGAAGACCGGGCTGGCAACGCCTGAATCGGCACGGGCGAGGATGAGCATGTCCTCCAGCAGCCGCCCGGTCTTGCCCGCCTCTTCGACGATCTCCTCGAATGCCCGGCGAGTGTCGGCGTCCATCTGCGCTTTGCGAAGCGCGAGTTCCGCCACGGTGCGGATGAACGATAGTGGACTTCGCAACTCATGCGATGCGTCGGCGGTGAAACGCTTTACCTCGTCGACGGCGGTTTCCAGCCGCGCGAGCATCTCATTGCAGGTTTCGGAAAGCCGTTGTACCTCATCCTGGGTCGGCGGCACGGGC
>JANNOF010000176.1:0-2704 GCA_031398925.1 Gloeobacteraceae cyanobacterium SOY_34_metabat_371
CTAGAGATGTTGGAATTCGTTCCTACGTTTCTAGGCTTCATGACCTTCAAAGTCGCCATCTTGATCGATACTTTCCGCTCCTTGTACCAAGATGCCCTGCGCTAATTGGAACTACCCATGGTCCTACAACTCCCGTTCAATACTTTGCCCCTCGCCGCCCTTGAGGTAGGGAAGCATTGGTATTGGAACTTGGCTGGCTTTAACGTCCACGGTGAAACCATTATCATCACCTGGATAGCGATGAGTATTGTCATCGTTTTAACTTGGCTGGGGACACGCAAGCTAGAACGAGTACCCAGTGGACTCCAGGGTTTTTTGGAGTACAGCCTTGATTTCATGTCCGGTATTGCCAAGGATAATATTGGCGCGAAGGAATACAGACCTTACATTCCTTTAGTTGCTGGGATTTTTTTGTTTGTCTTGGCCTCTAACTGGATTGGATTTGTTCCCTTCAAAGTTTTCTACCTACCTGCCGGAGAGTTACAAACCCCATCAGTAGACGTTAATACTACTTTGGGTTTGGCTTTAGTCGCTACGGTCGCGTTCTTTTACGCTGGTTTTCGCACCGCAGGGATCAGCTTCTTTAAATTTTTCATCATGCCCTATCCCTTGCTCTTGCCCCTCAAGATCATTGAGGTTTTTGCACGGATTGCATCCCTGACCTTCCGACTTTTTGGCAACATCTTGGCTGAAAAACTCGTCATCGCGGTGATGATTTTACTGGTACCTTTATTAGTACCGCTACCGCTGATGGGGCTGTTTTTCTTTACCAGTGCCATCCAAGCTTTGATCTTCGCCACATTGACGGCCTCTTATGTAGGAGAAGCCATCGAAGAAGGTCATCACGCCGTTGATCATCACCACGATTAGTGGGAAGGTTCGACTTTGAGTTTCCCGTTTTGTACACGCATTTAGGAGTGAAATCATGGAAGTTGCAGTTGCTGGTACCGTAATCGCTGCGGCTCTTGCCGTCGGTCTTTCTGCTATCGGACCTGGTATTGGTCAAGGAAATGCCGCGAGTAAAGCCGTTGAAGGTATTGCCCGTCAACCCGAAGCAGAAGGTAAGATCCGGGGTACGTTGTTACTGTCTTTGGCTTTTATGGAAACCCTTACCATTTACGGTCTGGTGGTTTCTTTGATCCTCTTGTTCGTAACCCTGGGCGGTTTGAAAGACCTGATCGGCAGCTAACCCCATAGGAGCATCGGCCCATGACGCTCGACATGCTGGTCTTGTTGGGTGCTGAAACCGCCGCCGAGGCAGCCAAAGAATCTCTGGGAACAGGGACTAACTTTTATTGCCCGGCGGGTCTTCTGTGTATCAACGGCACCCTCATTTTTCAAGCCATTAATTTCTTTGTTTTCGTGGCAATTCTCAATTTCGTGTTTTTTAAGCCTCTATTTGCGGTGATTGATGATCGGGAGAATTATCTCCTTAGTAATCGCCGCTCGGCTCAAGAACAGCTAGACCAAGCCAAAGCCCTAGCGGCCCAATACGAAGCTGAACTTGTTGATAGCCGCCGAGAAGCTCAAGAAGTCATCCTCAAAGCAGAGGCTGAGGCTCAAAAGATCCGTGTGGAACGTTTAACGCAGGTACAAACCGAAGCGGCGGAACTTCTGGATCGGGCGCGCATTGAAACTGCAAAAGAACGAGAACGGGCATTATCTTCCTTACAAGCTGAGGTTGCTACCCTCAGTGCCCAAGTGACTTCTAAATTGCTCAGCCGTGTTCAAGGACGCTAGGTAGGTGGTTATGGATACGTTCTTTTGGGGACAACTTTTTTTGTTAGCAGCAGAAACCAAAGAGTTGACCCCCCTTGAGTACATTTTTGAAAAGAACTTCATTAACACAGCTATTCTTTTTGGGGCGCTTTTCTATTTTGGCAGGGGACTACTTGCCAAAATTCTAGGTGAGCGCCGCAGTAAAATCGCTGAACAGCTTACTGAAGTCGAGCAACGATTGAAACAAGCAGAGCAGGAATTAGCCATCCAAAAACGCAATTTGGCCCAAGCCCAAAACGAGGCCAACTTGATCCGTTCCCGTGCCCAGGAAAGTGCCAAACGGGTTCGTGAGGAGATTTTGACCCAAATTGAAGTCGATATCGCGAGGATGCGTCAGGACTCTCAAAACGAACTAACTAGCGAGCGAGATCGGGTGATCGCCCAATTACGTCGGTTAACGTTAGAACGTACTTTTCAACAAGTCGAAACTGACCTGCCGGGGATTCTTGATTCAGACTTACAGGCAAGGCTTATCGATCAGGGCATTTACATGTTGGATCAGCGTTTGGAGTTAGACCGTGCAGGATAGCAAACTAGGCCAACGAATTGCCCAACGCTATGCAGAGGCCCTCATTGCCCTAGGTACTCAAGATCAGTTACTCGATCGTTTTGATGCGGATATACTCCTCATCGAGACGGCCTTGAAGGACCAGCCTGATCTACAAGGATTTTTGGCAAGTCCTCTGATCAAAAGAGAAATTAAAAAGGCAGTCTTGATCAAGGCTTTTGCTAGCTCCCTTCACCCCTTGACCACTAATTTTTTGGGTCTTTTAGTAGACCGGCGACGAATTGTTGCCTTAGAGCAAATTTGTCAGACCTTCCGGCGTATTTTACGGGAGCTACGCAAAGTAGTGCTGGTGGATGTGGTTTCCGCTGTGCCCTTGTCCTCTGAGCAGATTGAACAACTGAAGACGCGGTTGACGAT
>JANNOF010000207.1:0-26292 GCA_031398925.1 Gloeobacteraceae cyanobacterium SOY_34_metabat_371
TTCTATACATTACTCGCTAGCAATCTAGACTCAATGTTATATTTGCTACTGAATAGTTCCTAAGCCCCCTAAAATTGTGTGTTGATTGGGTGAAGCTGGGCCTAAACAGTTAAGCTAACAGAACCATGGAGCGGCAACTAAATGATCAAACGCCTTAGCTGGCTATTGGCTGTGGGGATCTTGATGGGACCGCCCGCATGGGCCTATCGTGCGCTCAAAACCGCTGTAACGATAGAAGATCCAGAGCAACCCGTCGCTTTAGTTGAAGTCTCCAGTAGCCTCCAAGATACGGAGCGGGCTTTAGATGGTCGGTGGGATACTACCTTGACCTTTCAACTACGCACTGCTGATCCCCGTTTGATCCGCGCCTTAGAAATAGAGCTTTCTTTGATTGGCAGTCAAGGCGAAGTACTCGAAGTAATGCAAACCCCGGTGATCCTCACGGGGCCTTGGCAAATCAAAGAAAACCGTCAAGTCCGTTTAGAGCGCAGCTATCTAGGATGGCCGGCCTCGATTGTGCAGGGCCGCATCCTCAAAGTACTGTATGCCGAAGGGGAGCCTTGGATGGTTGCCCCAAAGGCTGTGGCTATTCCTACCGCAGGGATCAAAGAACTAATCGAGCCAGAAGAGATCAATTACAGCACCGACTCGCCCTACATCGCCCCTACGGTGTTATCCGCCGGTGGTGGCACCAGTGGAACTTCGGCGCGTCCGACCACCCGTCCGGCCCGTCCCCGTCCGGTACGTCCTCGTTCGGCCCGTCCCCCCGTAGTACCCAGTCAAAATCCAGCCAATACCTCTGCCTCCGGTACGGTCCCGGCGACTTCTACCACCCCAACCTCACCCTTTAGCAATCGGTCCTCCCTCTTTCAAAGCCCTAATTCGGGATCTAAAAATACAAGCGGTAGTCAACCCAATACGGTTCCTCCTCGAACGTCTCCTAATCAGCCCCCCGCCCAACCCGATGAAGGAGAAGTTGAAGAACGCTAGTTTATGGCAAGAACGCTAGTTTATGGTATGTTGGCGCTTAAAATCAGGGGCACAGCAATGTATAAGGCAGTTCTTGGCTTGGGATTATGGATCCTAGGGTCTGTACTCTTGCCCCCTACGCTGGAGGCGAAACCCGTGAAAGAATGGCAAACTACCGCCGAAGCCACCAATTATAAAGAAACCAGCCGCTATGCAGATACGGTGGCCTATGCCCAGCGCCTAGCCGATGCCTCTGAGCTAGTGGATTTACAATTTTTTGGTACGACCCCAGAAGGGCGTAAAATGGCCGTCCTGATCGCTTCAAAGGACCAAGCCTTTACCCCAGAAGCCGCCCGGGCCACGGGCAAAGAGATCCTGTGGATTCAAGCGGGTATTCACTCCGGTGAAATCGAAGGCAAAGATGCGGGTTTAGCCCTGCTCCGCGATATGGTCATCACCAAGGAATATCAAGCCTTATTAGATCACGCAATTGTGATCTTTATTCCGGTATTTAGTGTCGATGGGCATGAACGCTTTACTCCCTATAATCGGATTAATCAAAATGGTCCCGCCCAAACCGGTTGGCGGACTACGGCCCAAAATTTTAACCTCAACCGGGATTTTCTCAAGGCCGATAGCCCCGAAATGCAAGCTTGGTTAACGCTGTTCCATGCTTGGTTACCGGATCTAGTGGTGGACTCCCACAATACCAATGGGGCAGATTATCAGTACGACTTAACCTATGGTCTAGAGCTATCTGAACGCATTGATCCGGGCTTAGTGGCTTGGCAACAAAAAGCTTTTGTGGAAACTATCTTTCCTGCTGTGACGCAGCGTGGGCACAAATTAGCCCCCTACGTCGTCCTGCGGGATGAATATAATCTCAGTAAGGGCTTTAACTATTACTTCTCTTCTCCTCGTTTTTCGACGGGTTATGGAGCCGTCCAAAACCGCCCGACGATCTTAGTGGAAACCCACATGCTCAAAGACTACAAAAACCGAGTAACGGCAACCTATGATCTTTTGCTAGAGCTAGTGCGTTATGTCAACCAAACTCCCGGCACCCTCCGTCAAGCCGTAATGGCAGCGGATCAAAAGACGATTGCCCTGGGTCAAAAATTTGATCCTGCCCGCAAGTTTTTATTGGATCTTAAACTTACTGAAAAAAATATTCCCTTTAAATTCCTAGGTGTGGCCTATACCCGCGAACTCAGCCCCATTTCAGGGTTTTGGTGGGTAAAATACGACGCGACCAAACCCCAGACGTTTACCATTCCCTATTACAACGAAGTCGTCGTCTCTAAAACCCTTACGCCGCCTTTGGCCTATATTATTCCCGTCCAATGGACCGAGGTGATCGACCGACTCAAGTTTCATGGGATCCGCTTCCAAACGTTGACGGAATCCATGACGATTCCCGTTGATACCTATCGCTTTGAGCAGGTCAGTTGGCAACCGAAACCCTTTGAAGGGCATCACCAAATTAAAGACTTAAAGATCATACCCGTCGAACGGACGATGACCTATTTACCCGGATCAGTACTTGTGCCTTTAGATCAACGCGGAGCACAGGTAGCCATCCATTTGCTAGAACCCGATAGCCCTGATTCGCTCCTGCGTTGGGGCTTTTTTGATGCCATTTTTGAACCCAAAGAATATGCCGAAGCCTACGTCATGGAAAAAATGGCCCGCCAAATGCTAGCCGCCGATCCCAAGCTCAAGACAGAATTTGAAACCAAACTAGATCAGGACCCTGCCTTTAGACAAAGCGCTGATGACCGTTTGGAATTTTTCTACCAACGCACACCTTTTTATGATGACCGCTTGAATATTTATCCAGTGGGGCGCTTACAGCAAATGCCTTAACCGAAAACTCCCTAGTTCCCTAGGATGAAATTAAGCCGTTAAAGGGACTAACTTTTGATACGCGTTAGCAAATCAAGCGACAATAGAGCTATGGACTGGCAAGATCTATGGCTCTAACCGATGATTTGGAATTATCTTTTCGGGCGGCGTGGCTGTTGCTCTACACCGCAGGGGTCGGACCGGGCTATATTGCAGCCCTAAAATCTTTTATTCGGGCCGGGATCCAAGCCTATGGGGGAGGCTATAGCTTAACGGCCCTTAACTTGGAACTGCTGACCCAGGAGCGGGCTACCGGGCATCCCGATCTCGATGAGTTATTGCGGCTCAATACCGAAGAAACGGAGATCCGTTCGATTTGGCTACGCCTGATCTATGTAACCCTTCGTCAGATTGGTTATCCCCAGACCCAAGTAACCCCTGATCTGGGGCTAACGGGTCAAGAAGACTTAGTGCGGGGCGTAATTGCCGCCAGTCAAGAGGGGTTTACCCTCGAAGGCTTGAAGTTAGAGTTGGTCTTAGAGGGGGGCGGATCGGAGCGGTCTGCCGGGGAGACTGCAATTTTAAGCCAATGGATGCGGATTGTTTTTTTTTAACCCTAGAACAGGCCCAAGCCTAAGGCTAGCCCCACCAGCCCTGGGCAACCCCCACCCGAAAGACGACCCAAAAAACCGCCACACCGCCGATGCAATACCAAGTACTCTTGGTGACCACTTCGTAAAATACCTGGATCTGTGACCGTGTAAAATTTAAAAAAACAGTTTCTTCTTGGGGGTTTCCGTAGCCATCCCCAAGGGTTTCTTGACGTCGTTTGCGCTCTCCCACTGCATCACCTCTGGCGTTGAAACAAGCCCTTAACCCGGTCTAGCAAGGATTTTTTTACCACTTTAGCAGGGGTAATTGTACTACGGGGCTTATCTAAAAGCTGATAACCGAATTCAAAGTCTTCCTTATCTCTAAGTTGCGGAAAACGTTTGCGGCCATTTTCAATCAGGGACTGGCGTGAATCCATGATCGCTTCATCGATCCGGTCCTCAGGGGCACCAATGGATCCACAGGGAAACCAACGGTCCTCTGCAAAACGCATGAAAATATAATACTTCTGTACCCCTTTTTCTTTGGCAAAGGCATCTAAGTCTTCTTTGCTAAATTCAGGGGTGACGGGTTTCTTTTTGGATGGCGTAGAGGGCTTGGGCACAGGACCAAACCCTTTATGCTTCGGATACTCTTGCGTCATGCACGTTCTCGGCGAGATAATCCTATTATCCCTCTGCCATCGTCTTGGGGATCAGCCAATAGCACTACCACGTATCCACCAGTGACGTGATCCGTTCTTGGGCCTGGGTAAGAGAAACGGTACGGGCCTCAGTACCAAGATTTAGCTTTTCAGCATGGACAAAGGTTAGGTCCGTAACCCCAATAAATCCAAAGATGGCCCGCATAAAAGGCTCTTGATAATCATAGGGTGCAGTGGGTGTACCGGGACTATAGTCACTGCCCCGCGCCGTAAAGACCAGCATTTTTTTGCCCGCCGGTACTAAGCCGCGATAGTCCATAGAAAAAGTCCGATTAACCCGCACGATCTGATCAATATAGGCTTTAAACGTCGAAGGAACGTTGAAGTTATACATCGGAACCCCGATCACAAAGCGGTCAACGCTTAAAAATTCATCTACTAAAGCATCGGAAATCGCCAGGGCTTCTTGCATGGCTGGGGTATGGCTCTCAGGGGGCGTAAAAGCTGCCGCCACCCAGTCTTCGGAGACATGGGGAACCGGATGATGACCTAGATCCCGGTAGATCACCGTATCTGAGGGATGCGCTGCTTGCCAAGCGTCCATAAAGGACCTAGAGAGCTGCCTTGAATGGGAACGATCCCCGCGGGGACTCGTGTCAAGATGCAAAATTTTAGTCATGCACGCCCTCCGCATTAGGTGTTTTGTGATTATTTTATGGCTTGCCCACGGGCAAAACTTTGGGGGCTAACAACCATAGTAACTCTGCTTGACCAGCACTCCACTCTAGACGGGCTACCCCAGATCGCTTAAGGGCAATCCGGCCCTGGGCTTGTCCATAGAGTAATTCTTCAATCCAAAAACCCAGATCCGGCTGATGACCGACTAGGGCCAGGGAACGGGGCTGGTCTTGCTCGCTCAACCAGTCTTTAAAATCGGTAAATGCTCCCCCCGGCGCCAAAGGAGCAAATAGATCAACGCGTTGGGTCAAACCCACATCTTCAAAAATGTTGGCTGTTTCTAAGGCACGAACCAAAGGGCTAGAGAGGGTAACTTCCCAAGTAACCCCCAGTTTACGGAGGGCAACGGCGACTTGATAGGTACGTTCAATGCCTTGATTGGTCAGGGGGCGCGTCTGGTCGGAGGCATGATGATTGACATCAACTGCCCGACCATGACGCACAAAATAGAGATCCATTCGTTAATCCAAACCCTCAAGGTAGTCTTTAATTCTAAGACGACGCTTGGGCTGGCGGAGCTTTTGAAAGGCTTTAGTTTCGATTTGACGGACTCTTTCACGCGAAAGATCAAGCATTTGCCCAATCTCGGAGAGCGAATAGGTCCGACCATCCAAAAGTCCATAGCGCATTCTTAGCACAGCCTGTTCGCGGGCATTGAGGGTTTCGAGTAAACCCGCTAGATCCCGCTCTAGGGCTTCACGGGTCGCCGCCTGTTCAGGGGTCTGGGCCTCTGATTCCAAAAGATCGCCTAGTTCCGTATCCCGGTCCTTACCGACTTTTGTATCAAGGGAAACGGCACGGGGTACCCGACTGAGCAAATCCCGGACCTCTAGGATCTCCATCTCCACCGCTTGGGCGATCTCAGACATGGTGGCGGTGCGGCCTAGACTTTGGGAGAGGCGACGCTGGGCTTTTTTGATCCGGTTGAGCTTTTCGGTGACATGGACGGGCAGCCGGATCGTGCGGGATTGGGTCGCAATGGCCCGTGTGATTCCTTGGCGGATCCACCAGTAGGCGTAGGTACTGAAGCGGTACCCTTTGGTGGGATCAAATTTTTCCACTGCCCGCTCTAAACCCAAGGTTCCTTCCTGGATCAAATCCAGTAACTCTAAGCCCCGGTTCTGATATTTCTTGGCTACCGATACCACTAAACGCAAGTTAGCCTCGGTCATTTTCTTCTTGGACTTGGAGCCAACCTGTACTTCTTTGGCAAAGGTGGCCCAAGGTTTGCCCGCTAGGGTGGCCCATTCTTCACGGGTAATGGCATGACCGAGCTTCTTCTCTTCCCGTTCCTTGAGCTGTAAAAGCTGCATTAAACTCTGAACTTGACGGGCAAGTTCTACTTCTTCGTCACGCTTGAGTAGGGGTACCTTACCGATCTCTTGCAGATAAAGGCGCACCAAGTCTGTCGAAGCCCCTTCACGACTCGCAGGCCGTGGGGTGTCTATTTCTAGTTGAACGCCTTCTACGTTCAACTCACCATCATTAAGGGCTACTCGGTCAAAGTTCATGTGGGCTACCTCTTGGTACAGTGCAAAAAATCGTGTGTCAGTTTTGGGGTAACTCTGCTAAAATCCTGGCTAGTGCTTAAGTCGGCGTCCTTGATCCTCCCAAGATGTTGTAGATTAAGACGCTGGCGGCATACAGAAAGTTTCTTAGTGCAACAGGGGATCAAACGTATGTAGATGGTACGTACTCTAATTATACCCCCACCTTTTTTGCCTATTCTTAACTCTTCCTTAAATAGCGCTGCCCTTTGGTGCGACTTCTCACGTTGATGCTAGAGCTTAGAATGAATATACGCTTAGGGCTGGCCCATGAACTTACAAAGCATAGGTTTGGTGAGTGCGGCACTAGCTCCGGCCCTCGTGATCCTAGGAGGGATCAACCTCCGTACCCAAGCGCCCTACGTGCGTTCTTGGTCTTTAATTGCGAGCGCTTTACTGGCTGGTTGTGTGGCCTCCTATGTGGCTCTGGGTGCAGAAACAGCCCTAATGGGTGCTCCTACCATTACGAATCTGGGGGGATTGGCACTTTTTACGGTCATGGGCATCGGTCTGATCGAAGAAGGGGCTAAATTTTTGTTATTGTGGCTGGTCCTGTGGCGTTTGGCGGGATTTCGCGAAGCCTATGACGGCATTGTTTTAGCCGCTGGGGTAGGTTTGGGTTTTGGGGGGGTAGAGAATATTTTCTATGTACTCAATGCTGAAGGCGAAGGCTACGGCACCGCCCTAGTCCGCGCCTTTACGGCTGTCCCGCTCCACGGATCCGTGGGGATTATTATGGGCTATTACCTGGGACAGGCCAAGGTCTGGGAAGGTATCAAAGGCCGTACCCACTGGGGATTTTTAGGAACTGGATTAACCCTGGCGGCGGTGGGGCATGGGGTCTATGATTTTTTTGCATTTCAGACCAGTCCCTTGGCTGAAGCCCTTTTGTGGGGTGCACTCGTTGGATTGATGATCTGGAGTTGGCAGTTGATTGGGCGGAGCCGGAATTGGTCCCCCAGTTGGGGTGGTCAAACCCTGATCTTTGCTGAAACCCTATTTATCCCGCCACCGTTGATCCATCGCGATCCTTGGCTGGCGGGTTTTTTGGGCTTGATCCCTGGGTTGGGACAGTTTTATAACCGGGAAGTCCAAAAAGGCATTTGTCTGGCCCTAGCAGGACTGATCAATATTTTTATGCTGGGGGGATTGTGGTGGCTGCTGCAAGCTCCCGAAGAAGTATTACTCCTCTTACTGAGTTGGGGCTTACTCATTGGCCCTGATCCCGATAAGTTGATTGTGCTTTTGGCCCAAGGCCCCCTGTTAGGCATTGTGGCAACATTGATGCTTACTTTAAGCATTTTTGGATCTATGGATGCTTATCAAGTTGCCCGTAATAACCAATTTGATTACCTCCAAGCCCCGGCCCAGCGGCGTACCTGGGTCCAGGCTGTCTCCCTTGCCTACGGCGGACATCTTTTGGCTGTGGTGCTTTTAGTCCTCGTTCCGATCCTGGGGGGGGGCGGTAGCCAAGGCCAAGTCGGGGAAGTCCCGGCGCCGCCGCCGATAATTTTTGATCTCGTTACCGAACCTACGTCACTTATGGGCCATAGCCAACAGGCGGATGGACAACCCAATGGTAAAGATAAGACCAATCAAAAGGCCCAACCTGCCCTAGTGCCCGATACCAAGGGTGCGGGTCAGGGGCGTAAAGCGCAGCCCCCCACAACCGAGCAGAATGCTAAGGGCATTCCCCATTCCTATAGCGACTATATTTCGGGGGAATTGCGCCGTGAGCAAGAACACTATGATATTTATTTCACCCAGTTGCTACCGGGTGAATATACCGTTGTCCGGTACACGATCAGCCCTAGTGGTGAGGTCTACGATGCAGAAGTACTCTGGGACCATACCACCGCGCCCCCCACGGTAGCGCAGCTTGCCCTCCAGGAGATCGAGCGACTTAGCCCGCTTTTGGCCCCACCGAGTCAGGGTCGAGAACTCATCGTCACGGAACTTTTTTGGCAAAACAATGTAGTCGGTAGCCCCGGTAGCCTAGAGTATCAACTAAGCCGCCTTAGTGATGGACGCATGATCGAGATCGTCGAATAATGTATGCCCTAGGGTTAATGAGTGGTACCAGTGCCGATGGGATCGATGTGGCCCTGGTTCACATTGAAGGCACAGGCTATGACCTGGGGATCAAGACTTTAGAAACACGCTCGGTGCCCTATACACCCACGCTGCAAGCGCAGGTCTTGGCAGTAGGCGGAGGAGCCCCTCTTTCCGCCCTAGCCTTTGGGGCGCTCCATCGGGATCTAGGGGAATTTTTTGCCCAAGCCGCCCTGACCGTCCTCAAAGAAACTAAGCATTGCGTCGCGATCATTGGCTCCCACGGACAAACCGTGGCCCATCAGCCCCCCCAGGGTAATCAACGGGGGTTTAGTCTACAACTCGGCGATGGGGCGGTGATCGCCCAAAGTACCGGGATCAAGACCGTCAGCAATTTTCGTAGCCGCGATCTCGCGGCTGGGGGGCATGGTGCGCCCCTTGTACCTCTACTGGATTGGATCCTATGTCGGGATGCCCAGGAAGACCGCTGTATCCACAATATTGGCGGGATCGCCAATGTGACCTATTTGGCGGCGGGTGCCGATCAACGTGCGGTCATTGCCTTTGATACGGGTCCAGGCAATATGCTTTTGGATGCCCTAGTGCGCCATTTTACCCAAGGGGCATTGACCTACGACCAAGGGGGAAACCTCGCCCGTCAAGGTCAGATCCACCCTGATTTATTGGCACAATTATTAGCAGACGACTTTTTAAAGCAGCCCCCACCCAAGTCCACAGGCCGCGAATACTATGGTTGGCAATTTTTAGATCATTGGCTACAACGCTTTTCTGACCTAGATCTTAAGGATTATTTAGCCACATTTACCGCTTTTACTGCCCACAGTATGGTGCGGAGCTATCGTGATTTTTTGCCCCGTCTACCCCAACGGGTTTTGATCTGTGGCGGCGGCGTACACAATCAATTTTTACTCAGTCAGATCCAGGGGATGGTACCAGAGATAGTAATTGACTCTACCCAGGTGCTAGGGCTAGATCCTGATTACAAAGAGGCGATTTGTTTTGCGATTTTGGCCTACCTACGAGTCCAGGGGCTACCGGGTAATTTACCCCAAGTGACCCAGGGGACCCACTCTTTGTTACTAGGGGATATACATGAAGCTATTTAAATTAGATCTTCTGATCTTAAAAGATCTAGGTACCCTCTAAAGATGGGTAAGGATGGCTCTAAGATAAGGTCGTGCTGACGAGAACCACTCATGCAGACGATGATTGAACGTATTACCGCCCGTGAGATCTTAGATTCACGGGGCCGTCCAACTTTAGAATGTGAAGTCACCCTTGCCTCTGGGATCATCGGGCGGGCTGCTGTGCCCAGTGGGGCCTCAACGGGTAGCTTTGAAGCCCATGAACTGCGCGATGGCGACAAAAGTCGTTATGGAGGACTAGGGGTTTTAGAGGCGGTAAACAATGTCAAAACCATCTTGGGCCCTCAGTTATTGGGTTTCGATGCCTTAGATCAAGTAACCATCGATCACAAGATGATCAGTCTGGATGGCACCCCCAACAAGAATAAGTTTGGGGCCAATGCGATCCTGGCCGTATCTTTGGCGGTGGCCCAAGCCAGTGCCCAGGCGACCGGTTTACCGCTTTATCGCTATTTGGGCGGGCCGTTGGCAAATGTTTTGCCCGTGCCGCTGATGAATGTCCTTAATGGTGGGGCACACGCCGACAATAATCTTGATCTTCAAGAATTTATGATCGCCCCCGTGGGTGCCTCCAGTTTTAAGGAGGCATTGCGCTGGGGGGCTGAGGTTTTTGCCGTGCTCAAAGGCATCCTCAAAGAGCAGGGACTCAATACCGCTGTCGGTGATGAGGGCGGGTTTGCCCCCAGTGTCGCCTCTAATGAAAAGGCCCTTGAACTCCTGATGGATGCGATCACTAAGGCGGGCTACATCCCTGGCGAACAGATCGCCTTGGCCCTAGACTGTGCCAGCAATGAGTTTTATCACGATGGTACCTACCATCTCGATGGTAAGACCTTGAGCAGCGCTGATTTGGTTTCCTATTACCAGGGCTGGACGGAACGCTATCCGATCATTTCGATCGAAGATGGGCTTCAAGAAGAAGATTGGAAAGGGTGGCAACTCCTCACCAGTACCTTGGGCGATAGGATTCAACTGGTGGGCGATGATCTGTTTGTGACCAATAAAGTGCGCTTGGCCCAAGGGATCAAGACCGATGCCGCCAATGCCATCTTGATCAAAGTCAATCAAATTGGCTCGTTGACGGAAACCTTGGAGACGATTGCTTTAGCCCAAAGCTCTGGGTATAAAACGGTCATTTCCCATCGTTCCGGCGAAACGGAGGATACGTTTATTGCCGACCTCGCCGTGGCGACTAAAAGCGGGCAGATCAAAACCGGGTCGCTTTCGCGCTCTGAGCGTATTGCCAAGTACAACCAACTGCTCAGGATCGAAGAAGCCTTGGGATCAAGTGCGGTGTATTTGGGGCGGAGGGCTTTTTAGCGGTTTGAATTCATGCTTGTCCTTCTGATCTTTAGGGATCAGGGGGACTTTTTTTAGCTTCCTAGGATTCGTTAGTTAGCTAACTTTTACGAGAAAGAGTGTAAGATTTCGGGGGCCGGAACCTAGGTTCCCACCTCCCAAGGGGTTTTGATTCTTACCAAATTTGATATGACCAGATCATTCATAGGATCTCGCAAGATCTAAAATCTCAAACTTTAGGGAACCTTTAAACTAACAATAGTGTCTCACTACCCCGATGCGTAAAACCCCAACGCTTAGCTTAGTCCTCATTGCCTCGGTCACCCTAACGGCCTGTTCCTCCGATCAAAAGGGCACCCAACAGGTCTATAAATCCCGTGCTGATTGTGTCCAGGCTTGGGGTGATGCCCGTGAATGTGATCCGGTGGAATCAGGATCGAGTTATCCTTTAGGGCACTATTATGGTCCATCTTTTGTTTATCTGAATAATCGACCTGTGTACTATCCCCGTAGCGGTAGGGGTCCGCTTTTGGTGCCCAATACGGCCCTTGATGGAGGATTTGCGGTGGGCACAGCCCGTAGCACGACCGCAAATAGGGCCGTTAAATCCGTTGGTACCGTAAAAAGAGGCGGATTTGGAGCCAGTAGCCGCTTGGCTGTGGGGAGCTAATGGAACGCCTGATCGTGACCCCGCGCCCCCATTGGCAAAGGCGTTGTGAGCACGTAGGGTTTCATTTTCATACCCTAGAAGGTCCCTATTGGGATGAAGGGGTTTGCTATCGATTTACGCCCCAAGAGATCGACGAACTTGAAGCAGCAACCCACGATCTACATCAGCTTTGTTTGGAATTAGTAGATCAGGTGATCCGTAGGGATCTATTTGCGCCCTTGGGGATCTCAGCGGAATATCAGGCACTGTGTACCCATTCGTGGGAGCAACAGGAACCCTCCCTCTATGGACGCTTTGATCTGATCTATGACGGGGTACATCCGCCCAAGATGCTGGAATATAACGCCGACACCCCTACATCCCTGTTAGAAGCCAGTGTGGTCCAGTGGTTGTGGTTAGAAGATACCCACCCCACAGCGGATCAATTTAACTCGATTCATGAACAACTGTTAGCTACTTTTCATGGTTTAGATCTAAGTCCAGATACCCTTTACTTTGCCAGTGTTAGCGAAAGCCCCGAAGACTTGGGTACCGTAGAATACCTCCGTGATGTGGCGATCCAGGCAGGTTTTCAGACCCAACATCTATATATTGATCAACTGGGTTGGCAATCTGAAACCCAAGAATTTGTAGATCTTAACAATCATCCTATCCGTACTTTATTTAAGCTCTATCCCTGGGAATGGCTGATCCAGGAGGAATTCGGCCCCCTTTTGGCCCAGGCGCAACTCCGACTGATCGAGCCTGCTTGGAAAATGATCCTCAGCAATAAGGGCATTTTGCCCTTGCTCTGGGAATTGTTCCCCGGTCATCCTCAGCTTTTACCCGCCGCCTTTGAACCCCTAGATCTGCCCTATGTACAAAAACCCCTATTTTCCCGCGAAGGGGCGAATATTCGCCTTGTTACTCAGCAAGGAGCTTATCAAACCTCCGGTCCCTATGGTCAAGGGGGCTTTGTCTATCAAAAATATCAAGCCCCGCCTAATTTTGATGGACACTATCCTGTGATCGGTTCATGGATCATCGGCAATCAACCCGCAGGTATGGGCATCCGCGAGGATCATAACCCCGTGACCAGTAATACCAGTCGCTTTATCCCCCACTTTTTTTGAGACCTTGGCCTTAGCCATGTGTAGTATCAATGGCGGCTAACAATTGATCGATCATGTCTGAAGTATGGGTCGCCATCAACGAAAACCGGATCCGGCTGGTAGGTACCGTCGGGGGACGGATTGCTGGGGCAAAAATGCCTTGTTTTCTGAGGGCTTCCGCCCTGGCTACGGTTTGATCTAACGTACCCAGATCCCAGCAGAGGATGGCAGAATCTGAGGGAAAGAGTTTTAGCTCGCGGGCTTCAAAAGCATGTTTGGTTTGGATCACCCGTTCCCAAAGCTGAGCTTGATGTTGAGGTTCGGTTTGAATAATCTGGATCGCCGTAAGGGCCGCAGCCGTATCCGCAGCACTTAATCCGGTTGAGTACACCCAACTGCGGGCACGATGGCGCAAATAATCAATGACCTGGGCTGGGCCGCACACATATCCCCCCAGGCTACCTAAGGACTTGCTTAAAGTGCCCCCTTGGATCACCCAATCCCGATTTAACCCCAGTTGGGCTACCAGCCCTGCCCCCTGAGGCCCCAGAACCCCCGTACCATGGGCTTCATCGACTAAAAGCATGGCGTCATAATGATCCGCTAATAGCTGGATCTCCCCTAGAGGGGCGGCATCCCCATCCATACTAAAAATGCTGTCGGTCAGGATCAGGCAACGACGATAGTTGCCCCGCTGTTGGTCTAAAAGTTGCGCTAATTGATCCACATCCCCGTGGGCATATTCTAAAACCGCAGCCTGACTAAGAATGGCCCCACTTTTGAGACTGGAGTGATTATAGGCATCAGCCAGGATCAGGTCGCGGGGTCCCACAAGGGCGCTTACCGTACCTAAATTAGCCAGATACCCCGAAGAAAAAACCAGCGCCGCTTCACTCCCTTTCCACTGGGCCAGGGCTGCTTCCAAAGCTTGGTGAATCCCTAGCTGACCACTTAAAAGTCGTGATCCCGTGCTGCCCGTGCCATAGAGGGCCAGGGCTTCTGTCGCCGCTTGGATCAGCCGCTCATCTCCAGCTAAACCAAGGTAATTATTACTGGCAAAATTGAGGACCGCTTGGCCCTCTAGGGTAATGCAGGGTCCAACCCGCCCTGAGGTCGTTTGGACCTGACGCTGCCAGCCAGCTTTTTTGATCGTTTCATGGGCCGCAGTGAGCCAAGCCCAAGGCGTAGGACAGGACATAGGAGGGTTAGTTATTGCCCCCAGCCGCCCGGATCCGGGCAGTAGCCCGTTCTACGTTGAGTTTGGCACTCAAGACCTCTGATTTATCCGTACTAGACGTTACCACCTGTTGGGCTTTCGCCAGCGCTTCACGGGCCTGGGTCAGATCGATTTGATCGCCCCGTTCGGCCTTGGTTACGAGGACATTGACTTCGTTATCTTCAACTTCAGCAAAGCCCCGGTCTATGGCAATACTGAGAAAACCGCTTTTGGTACGGACTTGCAAGACACCGACATTCAGCGCAGTTAAAAGGGGCGCATGGTTGGTCAAGATCCCCATTTGGCCCGACTGACTCGGCAGGATCACTTCATCCACTTCCTCATCCCAGATCACTTTATCGGGGGTGACGATCTTTAACTTCAGTGCCATGGGTGCGTCCTTGCTCGGTCTTTGGGATTATTTTACCCGATGGGCGTCTACGGACTACGGGCTAAATTTTTAGCCAAGATCAGGGTATTGATCCCCTGTTCACTTAAATACTCCATGCGATCCATCGTCGTATAGATTAAAAATAACCCCATGCCCCCTTCAGGAAGCGAAGTATCATCCGTAGGATCAAATTCTAAAGTCGGTGTGGACTGCTCTGGCATTTTGGTCCCCCAGTCTGAAATATGGATCTCTACGCAATCGGGGTGGATCAGGGCACAGACCCGCACTGTATTCCCAGGCTGGCGACCATAGGCATGAATAATGACATTGTTAACCGCTTCAACTACACAAATTTCTAGCTGATGAGCATCAATAGATGGCATCACCTCTTGGTAAAAATTGTTGACCGATTGTCCTATCAGGGATACCTGCGCTAGGTCACTATCAATGGTCAGGGTAATGCTCTTAGAAGGCATAGGGCATTGGGTTAGATACTAAAAACCTAGCAGGAATTACCCCCCACTGATCTAATTTGGCGAAAAGTCAGTGATCTACCTGATCTGGGATTTTCAGAGGGTCTATGACGTGGGCCTGATCGCGTAAAAACCGCCGTACCTGATCATCTTCGCTCAGGCCAATGGCCCGATGATAAGCATGGTACGCCTCTGTATATTGGCCCAGCTGAGCCAATAAATGCGCCTGGACTGCCCAGTAGGGTTGATAGTTAGTCGTCTCAGCCTTGATTGATGCCAAGGCCGCTAGGCCGCTAGCTGGGTCTTGGGCCTCGGCTAAAGCCGCCGCACGGCCCACCAAAGCGCCCAAGGTCGGCGACCAGCGCACCAATTCTTCATACAACAGCGCAATGGCTTGCCAATTCGTCTTTTTAGTCAAAGCGCGTTGGGCGTGAACTGATTGAATGGCCGCCTCTAGTTGAAAGCGGCCCAAGGACTTACGGGCCGCCGCCTCAGTTAGGGCGTGCTCTGCCTCCAAGATCAGGGGTTTAGACCAAAGTTCCATATCCTGCTTAGAAAGAGGGATATATTCTCCCTGCCTACCCCGTCGGGCGGCACGTCGGGCCTCACAGTGGAGCATGAGTGCCAGTAGACCCCAGACTTCGGCCTCCTCTGGCATGAGTTGGACGAGGACCCGTGCCAACCAAATAGCCTCCGTAGCCAGTCCTCTGGAGCGGGGATCTGCACCCGTAACGTCCTCCCATCCGGTACTATAGGCGGCATAAACCGCTTCCATTACAGCGGTAAGTCGGGGCAATAAATCGCTAAATTGAGGTACTTCAAAGGCAATACCCGCCTCCCGGATCTTGGCTTTTGCCCGGACTAGCCGCTGGCCCATGGTCGTAGGGGCCACCAAAAAGGCAGAAGCGATCCGAGCCGCATCTAGCCCTAGTACGGTTTGAAGCATTAACGGGGTCCGAGATCCGCTATGGATCGCCGGATGGGCACAAATAAACAGCAGTTTTAACCGCTCATCGGGAAATGCCCCTGAGCCAGGATCAGCTACTTCTTCCTCTGCTTGGTCTACGGCCAGTTGAAGTTTTAGGGCACGGTCTAATTGCATTTTAGAATGACGTTCTTGATCGATCAGGCGTCGACGGGCTGCCACCAGCAGCCAAGCCTCTGGTTTTGCGGGAATTCCAGTGCGGGGCCAAGTCTTGAGGGCACTGTGGAACGCGTCACTCAAAGCATCTTCGGCCCCAGCCACATCGCGGGAACGCGCGGCCAAATAGGCGATCAGGCGGCCATAGGAGGCGCGGGCCACGTGCTCAACCACCTGAAATGCCTCCTGCACCGCGCATCCTCCCTTAGTTCATGGGTAAAACGGGCCTAACTTCAACCGCCCCCCCTGTGGCCGCTGGGCATCGTGCGGCCCAATCGAGGGCTACATCAAGATCCGCTACATCTAGAATAAAGTAACCGCCGAGTTGTTCTTTAGTATCCGCATAGGGACCATCCTGTACCGTACGGTCTCCGTCTTTCAAACGCACCGTAGTCCCAGAAAAGGGGGTTTGGAGGGCATTACCCCCTACCATCACCCCCGCTTCCACCAAAGCTTGGCTATAGGCTTGCCAAGCGCCCCAGTAGGCTGCTTGATGCTCATTGGCGCGCGCGGCAAAGGCGGCTTCTGTTTCGTAGGTCAAGATCATGTATTGCATTTTGGTTGCTCCCGGTTGCGTTGTGGTTACGCGCAGGTCTGTGCGCGCTTATAACAATGACGGTTAAGCAGGGATCATTTCGACACATTTGAAAATTAATGAGTTCGCCTATGATTAAAAAACCTAAAGGTTGGTTCATGCTAGCAAAACGGTTAGTGCCTTGTTTAGATGTCCATCAAGGGCGGGTGGTGAAGGGGATCAATTTTTTAGACCTCAAAGATGCCGGAGATCCGGTGGAACTGGCGCGGCGTTATAACGAGGCTGGGGCCGATGAGCTGGTTTTTTTGGATATCAGTGCAACCCACGAAGAGCGCGAGATCCTCAAAGATGTGGTTCAACGCACCGCCGAAGCCCTATTTATTCCCCTGACCGTGGGGGGCGGGATCAATGATATCGAGACGATCCGGGCACTCCTCCGCGCTGGGGCCGATAAAGTTAGTATTAATTCTGCGGCGGTCAAAGACCCTGATTTTATCAATCAAGCCAGCCAGGAATTTGGTGCCCAATGCATTGTGGTGGCCATAGATGCCCGTAGATCCGCTTTGGGCCATTGGGAAGTCTTTGTGCGTGGGGGGCGTGAAGCTACGGGGAAAGAAGTCATTGCCTGGGCCAAAGAAGTTACCGCGCGCGGCTGTGGCGAGATCCTCTTGACCAGTATGGACCGCGATGGCACGGGTGCAGGCTATGATCTAGAACTGCTCAAGGCTGTGACCCGCGTAGTAGAAGTCCCGGTGATTGCCTCCGGGGGGGCTGGGGAACTAGCCCATATTCGCCAAGCCCTGACCGATGGGGGGGCTAGTGCGGCACTTTTGGCGTCTCTGCTGCACTACGAAACGTTTACCGTTGCTCAGATCAAAGCAGACCTGAAGGCTCATCAGATCCTGGTGCGGTGAATTTTGCTAATTCTGTGATCCGCCAAGTCAGGGCTAAAGACAACCAAAATTGGGCATTGATCCGCGAATCATGAAACGCCACATCAAAAAGCCCAAAGCACAAATAGCCGATCAAACCGGATATCAAGCCCACCAAGGCCCACCGCAGGTGCGGGCTGGAGCGGGGTAAAGCTTTTAATGCCTTAGCAATAGTCCAGCCATAAAAACCCACCAAGGCGGTTCCAACCACAAAGCCTTGTTCGGCCCAGTAATGCAGGTACAGGTTATGGGCATGGATCGTAGGGGCTTGTTTGCCATACAGATCAACGCTGACAAAGGGAAACATCTGAAGTCCCCAACCCGTTAGGGGATGCGCTAGGGCCATTTGCCAAGCGATCTGCCAAGACTCCAAACGTTCAGCCGTCGATTCAAAGGCTTTATTCCCCGGATTCAACGTATCGAGTACTTTACGCCACAAAAATTCTGGTACTAAAGCCCGCACCGGATCGCCCCACGGCTCCGGGAGTAGGGCAGCGGCTAAAACCAAGATGACCCCCACGCCTAAAAGTCCGATCACCAGCCAGCGTCGGGCATAGACCAACAGGATCCCAAGGGCTAGTACTACGGCACCCCAGGCATTGCGTGAAGCGGTACCCACGAGGGCCGTCAGGGTCATCACACTGCTCAAGCCCCCCAGCCAACGTCCTAAAAGCGCACCATGACTTGCTGCGAAGGCTAATCCTAAAGGCGCAACCAAAATAAAATAGGCCGCCGCCGTAGTGGGCCAGAAGAAAAATGAGGTCACCCGGTCCCAGATCCCGTCATCCGCTTGGGATCCCACGGTGATCTCTAGGAAACCAAAGATTTTCCATTGCCAATTTTGACCGCTTAGCCATTCGATCACCCCGGCAGTCCCGGTCAATAGCGCTCCTAGAAGCATGGCCCGTAAAAGCGCCAAGGCCCGTTGTTCATCCGTCACCAAACGGGTGATCAGCCAAAAAAATAAGAAAAAAGGCAGGTAATTAAACAATCCCAACAAACTATCCAAGGGACGATAGCCCACCAGAGCCGTAAGGATTAACCCTAAACTCACTCCCCCTAAGTAGCGCAGGGCCTGATGCTGGGCATTGGGGCGTTCTAAAAATAAATGCCGGATTAAGGCAATTCCCCAACAGGGCAGCAAAAAAATCGCGGTGATCGGTAGGGTTAGGGTTCCCGCCAGCAATAAGCGCCAACGGAATTGATCGATTGGATCAGATAAGGGCAACTAGAACACCGTGTAGAGAAAAGGAGCTACTACTCCAGCCGAGCTGGCAAAGGCCAATAGACCCACAACCACGACAACTAGGCTCACCAGCGGGATCAACCACCATAATTTGCGTTGCCAAAGAAATTGTGTCAGTTCCGCAAGGGTCCCCCCCCGCTGTTTGAGCGTGCGGCGGGCACGGGCAAATTTACTCATGTGATGGGTGAAATGCAAGACTAGGGCGTATTTTAACAAAAATTGGGGAGGTTCTGTAAAGTGCAGCGGAATTCAAGTCCAGACGCCCCTTAACCCACAGGCGTTATGCTAGATCCATGTACGTCTTTGCTCTGGTTACACAGCCCGTAGACCTCACCCTGACGGGGATCGCCCAGGGGAATGTAGTTTTTTTTGGAACCGGCCCCGTGCGGGCGGTGGTCCAGCCTAATTTAGATCTAGAAACTGAGTTACAGGCTGAAACCCAAACTTTAGAGGCTGTGTTGGCCCATGACCGGGTGATCCAAACCCTTTTTTGCCATACTACGGTGTTGCCCCTGCGCTTTGGGACTGTGTTTACAACTCCTCAAGTGCTCTTAGAACATCTCCAAGCCCGTCAGGATCAGTATCTCAACCGGATTCAAACCCTACGGGATCAAGGGGAATTTACCTTGAGTTTAAGTGCTCAAACGGCCCCCACGGCAACGGTGACGGGGCAAGGCCGCGATTACTTTCGGGCCAAAAAAGACCAGTTTACCCAAGTCCTGCGCGATCAAGAGCAAGCCCAACAGGAGTGGGATGCCCTAGTGCAAGGGCTACACCACCATTTTCACGCCCAGATCCAAGCCCGTACGGACCGGCTTTTTATCCTCGTTCCGCGCCCGCACTGGGAGCAACTCGCCCCTTGGCTGGCCCAGCAAACCCTCAATCATTGGCAGTACACCCTGACTGGGCCAGGGGCGCCCTTTCATTTTGTCTGAGCTATTCCCCGACCGTCCGGCTGATCTCACGCTACCCAGACGGGAAGCGGGTTTAGCACCCTTAGTCTTGACCTTGATCGAACTCATCCGCCAGCTCATGGAAGCCCAGGTGATCCGCCAACTGGATGCGGAATTGCTCACTGAGCAACAAATAGCCCAAGCCGCCGAGAGTTTACAGGCAATGGAGGCCCAGGTTCTGCGCTTGTGTGAGATCTTTGAAATTGATCCCAAAGACCTCAATTTAGACCTGGGCGAAGTAGGCAAACTCTTGCCAGACCGGGGCCAGTATTACCCAGGGCAACAGGGCACCCAGACCAGTATTCTCGAACTTTTAGACCGCTTGCTCAATACAGGGGTGGTCCTGGAGGGAGAAATCGATCTTGGTGTCGCCAATCTAGACCTGATCCACGCCCGTATTTTTCTCTTACTCACTACCCGAAATAAACCCCCATGCTGATCTCCCCCGAACAACAGCTCATTTTAGTTAGTGGTAAAGGCGGTGTGGGCAAAAGTACCTTGGCCAGCGCCCTCGCCCTAGAGTTGGCCCAAGCCGGACAATTGGTTTGGCTGGTATCTGCGGACCCTGCCCATTCGATCCAAGATGTCCTCGATCAGCCTGTAACGGGGGTTCCGACCCCAGTGGTTGGTTTTCCGAACTGGTACACCTTGGCCCTAGATGCTGAGCGCGAACTCCTGACTTTTCGGCAACGCTATCAACAGGCCGTCCAACAGATCACCAGTCACAGCAGTATTTTGGAGGGAAGCGACTTGATGCCCCTCTGGGATCTGACCTGGCCAGGATTTGATGAGGTGATGGCTGTTTTGTCCGTCAGTGAAGTAGTCCTCAATCGTCAAGCCCAGACCGTGATCTTGGACATGGCCCCCACCGGGCATGCCATGCGCCTATTGACTTACCCGGATTTTATCGAGCGCTTGTTAGCTGTCTTTCAAGCCCTGCAAAATAAACATTTAGAAATGAGCAAAACCTTTGGGGGTACGTACATCCCCGGAGAGGCCGACGATTTTTTAGCCCGGTTTACCCAATTGCTAGGGGGCTTGAATCAACTTTTGCGCGATCCAGCCCGGACCCGGACCTGGGTAGTCCTGTTGGCCGAAGAATTAAGCGTCCCCGAAACCCAACGGTTCTTAAGCTTTCTCGATACGGCCCAGATCCAAGTTGGTGGGGTAGTGGTCAATCAGGTGTTGATCCCCACCAATGATTGTCCCCAGTGCCATAGTTGGGCCGCAGTCCAGCAAGAACGGCTCAGCCGTTGGGAATATCCTCCCCATCTACCCCTGTGGCAGATCCCGCTATTGGCTACCGAACCCATTGGTCTTGAGTCCCTTACTTGGTTACGGCAACAGATCACACCCTTGCAGTTAACGCCCTTGACGGCTGCACAGCCCTTAGATCCCATGCCCCCCCAGGGAATAGGCTTACCGGACTACATAGCCCTAGGGATCCCCTTGGTGGTGTTGGCGGGTAAAGGCGGGGTTGGGAAAACCACTACCGCAGCGGCTTTGGCTTTAGCCCAAGCCCAACGGTATCCTGATAAGCGGGTCTTGATCGTCTCTATCGATCCGGCTCATTCTTTAGGTGATGTCTTTGATCAACCCCTCGGGCCCTTGCCTGTGGCCCTGTGTGCCAATCTTTGGGGCCAAGAAGTAGATCCCCAAGAGACCTTAGCTGAAGTCCTGACCAGTATCCGTAGTGCGCTGCATGCCCTAGACCGGGAGCAACTCAGTATCGAAGAAGTCCAGACTTGGCAATATCTATTAGAAGACCCGCCGCCGGGCCTGGATGAGGTCGCGGCCCTCCTCAATGTGATCAATGCCGAGCAAAGGTGGGACTTGATCATCATTGACACTGCCCCGACGGGACATTTGTTGCGCTTTTTAGAAATGCCCCACCAGTTAGAAGCCTGGTTAACGTACCTGTTGCGCCTGTGGGTCAAATATCGCAATCTTTTTCCCGATGCTGCCTTAGCCCAACAGTTCCGTACTTGGCGGCAACAGGTGATCCAACTTCAAAAAGACTTGGTTAATGGGCAACGAACCAGCCTTTTGCCCATTTTGACCCCAGAAACCACCGTGGTTCAAGAAACCCTACGGCTGATGGAACGGTTACACGCCCTCCACCTGTACCCTACGGCCCTAGTGGTCAATCGGGTGGTTGAAGGCTACTGTCCCCTTTGTCAAAGTCTGGCCCAACGACACCAACGGGGCCTTAATCAGATCCGGCAAAAACTCGAGGTCCACTGTTTAACCGTTCCCTTTATCCCCGCATTGCCCCTTGGGATCGAAGGCTTGCAGGTCTATGGGGCCTATCTCTATCCACCCAGTAATTGAACCCAGTGACCCGGATCACACTGTATATACGTACTGTTAGGTATGGTTAATCTATTGCCCCACCATGCTTGAGCGCATTAGGCAAAAGAGTCACCCGGTTTCACGAAAGCTCTTTTGTTTAGATCCACTTCTTCTTCTACCGCCGTGATCCGTTATCGTGAAACACAGTGCAGCGAATCGGGAAATGGACACGGCGACAATTTTTTTTAATGATCAGGGTCTGGTGCCCGCCATTGTGCAAGATTATTTAGACGGCACCGTACTGATGTTGGCTTGGATGAACCGCGAAAGTCTAGAGAAAACCTTAACCACGGGGGAAACGTGGTTTTGGAGTCGTTCGCGGCAAGAATTTTGGCATAAGGGCGCTACCTCGGGGCATACCCAAAAAGTGCGCGATCTCCGGTATGACTGTGACCGCGATGCTCTTTTAGTTACGGTCGAGCAAACCGGTGTTGCGTGCCATTTGGGTGTACGCAGTTGCTTCCAAGAATCTACAACCCAGGCACCCCCCCAAGCCGATACATTATCTCAGGTGTTTCACGTCATTCAAGACCGCAAAAATCAACCCCTAGAAGGCTCCTATACCAGTCGCCTCTTGGCTAAGGGTCAAAACCAGATCCTCAAAAAACTGGGGGAAGAAGCCGTTGAAGTGGCCATTGCCGCCTCTAGTGAAAGTCGTGAACGGGTGATCAGTGAAGTGTGTGACCTCTGGTATCACACCTTAGTGCTGTTAGCGCAGCGGGAAATTGATCTCTTAGAAGTCTATCAAGAGTTGCAAAACCGCCGCCCCTAGAGCATTTCCCAGCTTAGCCAGACGGTCACGCGGCCCTCATGCCATTCACGCTTCCACTGTCCTGAGGGTAACGACTGTCCAATGGTGTTCATGGCTTTAGTGCCATAACCCGTGGTGGCGGGTAGGGGCTGGGTAACACCATCGTTTTCCACGATCAATTGGACTTGAGTATTATTTTGAGTCAGTTGCACCCGAATGTACGTTCCCGCCCGTCCGTGACGTAGCGCATTGGCGAGGGCTTCGCGGAAAAAACGGAAAATATCCTCACGGGCATCAAGCCAGTTACTTTGATCCAAGGGTTCTTGTAACGGTTCAAGCACTAACTCAATGGGGATCTGATGACTGGCTTGGATTTCGCGTACATGGGCTTGGATCCCAAGACACAGGCCCCCCTTAAGTTCGGGGGTGATCTCCAGTTTGTCCGCCAGGGTACGGATATTGCCCAACTCATTGCGGATCCCCAGCCCAATGGCCTCTAATTTATCCAAAGCCCGGTCTAGGAGCTGGGGCTGGGGCTGAAAAAGATAGGTTTCTAGATCATCCATAACCAGCTTCAGTCGTTGGAGTTCATTGTCATGAATATCCGTTGCCACACGGTAGAGCAGCTTGCGGGCTTGATTGAGAATCGCTTGTCGTTCGGCCCTACGGAGCCGTTCGAGTTCACGCTGTTGTTCAAAAAGGGCTTGGCGCGCCCGCAGGGTTACTTCGGTCATATAAACCGTAGCCAGGGTAGTCGTTAGGGCACCCCAGACAAAAAACACCGGGATCTGTATCTTCCAAAGGGCTAAAATGCCTAACCCTGTTAGCCCCCAAGCACCCATTCCAGCGAGCCAGAACCCCAACCAGTAGGGCCAAGGGGGTAAAGCCTGGATCGCTGGCACAAAAAAACGAATGATCCCCAGTAACCCTAGGGTTGCCCCCAAAACAATCAGCCCTTGGCCCATGAGTACTACCCGCCCATAGCCCCCCGCCAATAGGCTCATGATCATGTGTCCTTGGATCTCAAGGGATGAATATAACCCTTGGGGCGTTAATACTTCCCGAATTTGGGGACCAAAAAAGATAATTTGATCTTTTACCCCCCGGCAGGGGGCCGGGAACGTGCATCGGGATTCGACGCTGTGAATGGGGATAGGTGGACCAAACCGGATCCCCAGAGCACCAACCGCTAGCTTATTCCCCAACCATTTTTGGACCGCAAGCCGAGCCGTGGTCGTCAAAGGCCACGGGCCGCCGCCAAAAGAATCGGTATACTGCCCTGTAGACTGCATACGGCGGGTGATCCCATCTTCATCAGCCCCAATCCCTGTGACGGCTAAAACAGTTTCTAAGGGATAACGATAGCTCTGGGCATCTTCGGTAAAACTCTGTACATGGTTGTACACCAGCACACGCTGGGGGCTAGGGCCAGGAGTTGCCTCTGTAGTCACAATGATCTGAGGATAATACCGGGCAACCACCTCAGCTAAGGGGCAGTCTAAATTCGTATCCAGGGCAGTAAAACAATAGCGGGGTAAGGGTAAAGGCACCCGTCCTGGTAATTTAAGCGGTCGCTCAAAATCTAAGGGGAGCTGGAGGATCACGCCCTTAGCTCCGCCCGCTAAGATCTGCTCGACGCGCTGGGCATAGGTGATGCGGTCTTGTAGTCCACTGCCCTTGAAACTCAAGATCTGGAGAGGCGCGGGGTCTGCCCTGGGCAAAAGGCGCAGTAAATTGTCCCCGGTGGCTAGCTCTAGAGTATTCAGAGGAGTTTGGGGTAGGATCCACCCCCACAGCAGGACCCACGCTAGGGTTAGCCCTAGGCGGGCGTAGTTGATCCGTCCCTTGCTGTCCATGCTGTTAGCTTAACGTGGGTTAGTTCACCCGTTCTAAATTGAAGTTGATCACTTGTCCATTAGCGCGGGTAAGGGTGACGTAGAGATTAGGCCCAGAAAATTGAAAATCCCAAGCATTACCCCGGTCTTTAAAGCGTGTACCCGCGGTGTAGGCATCTAGCCCTGGCCCTTGGAGGGAGCGGTAGCGGTCTCCTTGGACCTCCACGGCAAACCGGACTGTCCCGCCGCTCCCTGGGCCACTAATGATCTGCCCGGTTCCAGACCAAACCGTTGCTCGGTCTCCCCTGTTTTCAGATTCGGCCTGGCGGCGGCGTTGACCTTGCCAATTTTGTTCGGTGATCCCTTGCGCCGCAACTGTGTATTCAGGTGCTGCCTGGACACCCAGGGGCACCCAAGTCAACAAGGCCCAAATTAAACCCAACACAGCGCTTTTCATATTGATCCACAAGGGTATCTCTCTATGAGCTTATCTAAAGGCATGCTCCGATCCCAGGCATTTGTGAGTACTTCGTTATGCGGTTGAGCGCAAAGCAATTTTAGGAGGGCCGTACTTGTAATTTACCGCTACTTTTGGTGCATGTGACTGATCCGTATACAAAGCCGCTAAGCTGGATCACGGTCCTGTGGAAGCCATACGATGAGCCTAATCCGTACTCTGCATACGCAACTCATGCGCCGCGAGCGCTCCGCTGAAGAAATTACCCGTAGTTATTTAGCGCGTATTGATCATCTAGAGCCGCAGGTGCATAGTTTTTTGAGTCTGATGACTGAACGAGCCCTCCGTAAAGCCCAAGCAGTTGATCGTCAATTGGCCCAAGGAGAAGCCATCGGGCCTTTGGCCGGGGTGCCCATCGCTCTTAAAGATAATATGTGTACCACCGATGCCCCCACGACCTGTGCCTCCCGGATTCTAGAGGGCTACATCGCCCCCTATGAAGCCACGGTCAATAGCCGTCTTGAAGCCGCGGGCGCCGTTTTGATCGGCAAAACTAACTTAGATGAATTTGCAATGGGGTCTTCCACTGAAAATTCCGCCTTTGGACCGACCCGTAATCCCTGGGATGTGGGCACAGTCCCTGGAGGGTCTTCAGGCGGGTCTGCCGCTGCGGTAGCTGCCGGAGAAGTAATCGCTGCCCTTGGCTCGGATACGGGAGGGTCGATCCGCCAACCCGCAGCTTTTTGTGGTGTGATCGGCCTAAAGCCCACCTACGGCTTAGTTTCTCGCTATGGACTAGTGGCCTTTGCCTCCTCTTTAGACCAGATTGGACCTTTTACCCGCACTATCGAAGACTGTGCTTTAGTGCTGCAAGCCATTGCCGGACATGATCCTAAAGATTCGACCAGTCTCAAACATCCAGTCCCCGACTATAGCCAAGCCCTAATTCCCGATGTGAAAGGGCTAAAAATCGGCGTCGTAAAAGAATTTATGGGTGAAGGCGTGACGCCACAGGTCCGGGCTGCCATTGAACAAGCCCTTGAGGTACTGCGTAATCTAGGTGCAGAGATCCAGGAAGTCTCCTGTCCTAAGTTTCAATATGGACTGCCTGCCTACTACATCATTGCGCCCTGCGAGGCCTCAGCAAACCTAGCCCGCTATGATGGGGTCCGCTATGGTCTGCGTACGGAGGGAGCAGACTCTTTGCTCAGCATGTACAAAGAAAGCCGTCGCGCCGGGTTTGGTAACGAAGTGAAGCGCCGGATCATGATCGGTACCTACGCCCTTTCTGCGGGCTACTACGATGCCTATTATCTCAAAGCCCAAAAAGTCCGTACCCTGATCAAAGAAGACTTTCTACGGGCCTTTGCGCAAGTCG
>JANNOF010000221.1:0-3199 GCA_031398925.1 Gloeobacteraceae cyanobacterium SOY_34_metabat_371
GCACCATCCGTTGCACGAGATCCCGGATCGGCATGCTGCTGATGAAATGTGAGCCGGCGTGGACCTCGCGATGCCCGCCGCAGTCCGACACGACTCCCGTGACGCGGCCGTTTGTACATAAATCCAGTTTTACCTCGGTGGAAACCTGGGTAAACCGTCAGGTGATGCTCAGTGTGGCTCAATTGATTTTGGCTGCCAAATATCTGGGTGTCGAAACCTGTCTGCTTGAGAATTATGTGCAAAACTACGTCCGGGCGGCCTTTGGGATGCCAGAGGATATTTTTGTTTGTTGCCTCATTCCCTTGGGTTATGCCGCTGATCCACTGAAAAATTTTGGAGGACGCTTCGACCTTGATAAAGTAGTCTTCGAGGAACGCTATAACTTGCGTCCGACGACCTATCTGAGCTGACCCTGTGTTTAAGGCCCGTATTCAGGATCTCATTAACCGTTTTGGTCAAGGGGGGAGGGTTTTGGTCGTAGGTGACCTGACCCTAGATGAATTTTTAACCGGGTCTGCGGAACGCATTTCCCGAGAAGCCCCAGTGTTGATCCTCCGCCATGAGACGACCCGTCAGATCCCTGGCGGTGCCGCCAATGCCTTGGCGAATTTAGCGAGCTTAGGAGTCCCGTGTATTGCCGTGGGAATTGTGGGTCAAGACCTCCAGGGAGAAGCCCTAACCAAGCTTTTACACAACCAAGGGATTACCTCAGCCCTCGTCGTAGATCCCACCCGGCCTACGGTAACGAAGACGCGCATCAGTGCCCATAGCCGCCAATCGGTCACCCAACAGATCGTGCGTATGGACCGTAAATCGGATTTGCCCATTGATCCGTTAATCGAAGCGCAGCTCGTCCAGCACATTACCCAGTGGTTGCCCCAGGTTAGTTTAGTGGTGTGCTCAGATTACTTAGAAGGGGTTTTGACCGAATCGGTGATCCAAGCTTGTCTTCAGCACCCCCAAGTGATTGTGGATACCCATTTGGGCTTGGGAAGGTATCGGGGGGCAACCCTATTTACCCCCAATTTGCCAGAGGCTGAAGCGGCGGTGGGCTTTGGGATCACTAGTCTCGAAGACTTACTTAGGGCTGGAGCCATACTTTTAGACCAGACCCAGGCCGAACAGATTTTGATCACCCGTGGCGATCAGGGTATGAGTCTTTTTATCAAGACGGGCGAAGTGCACCATATCCCGGCGTTTAATCGGACCCAAGTCTTTGATGTCACGGGGGCGGGCGATACGGTAGTGGCAGCGTTAACCTGTGCCCGTTTGGCGGGGGCTACGCCTCTGGAGTGCGTGATCTTGGGCAATCTGGCCGCCAGTATTGTGGTGCGTAGCTTTGGGACGGCGACCACTACCGCCCCTGAGTTGCACGATCATCTGGAGCAGTTGGCATGGACCCCCTGATCCAAAACATCATGCATAATCCAACGTTTTGGCGGCCCTTAGTGCTGACCAACGGCTGTTTTGATCTATTACACGTCGGTCATGTGCGCTATCTACGTAGTGCCAAACAACTGGGCCGGACCTTGATCATCGGGTTAAATAGCGATGCTTCGGTGCGCTTACTCAAAGGCCCATCCCGCCCGGTAAATCAGCAGGCCCACCGCCGAGAAGTCTTACTCGCCCTAGGGGCTGTGGATGGGGTGATCATTTTTGACGAGCCAACGGCGGATCACCTGATCACCCAGCTCCGCCCGGAGATTTATGTCAAAGGGGGCGATTACCAGCCTCAGGATCTACCGGAATGGGCCACGACCCAGGCCGTGGGGGCTCGGGTTGCCTTTATTCCCATTGAAGTTAACATTTCGACCACCGAGATCCTGCGTCGGAGCACGGGATAATAAAAAAAATAGGGAGGGAGTAGCGCATGAAACAGATCCCAGGTGGGATAACCGCTCCGCAAGGTTGGCAAGCCGCCGCCGTAGCCGCCCAGATCAAGCCTTCGGGTAAACCAGATCTGACCTTGATCTATTCACCCACCCCGGCTGTAGCCGCTGGGGTCTATACCCGCAATTTAGTACGGGCCTATTCGGTGGACTACGACCAAGCCATCACCCAAAAACAACAGCCCGTCCATGCCATTGTGATCAATAGTGGCAATGCCAACGCCGCCACCGGAACTAGGGGTATGGAGGCGGTGCATGAGACAGCGGGCTTATTCAGTTCCTTACTCCAGATCCAACCCGATCAGGTATTGACCGCTTCGACGGGGGTGATTGGGGTGCCCTTGCCAATGGAAAAAATTGCCCAAGCGGCCCCTAGTCTCGTCACTGCGCTTTCCGCTACGGGTTCTGATCAAGCGGCAGAGGCGATCATGACCACAGATCTGGTTGCGAAAACCCTAGCTTTAGAAACGGACCTCGATGGGGTAACCATCCGTCTCGGTGGGATCGCTAAAGGCTCCGGCATGATCCATCCTGATATGGCGACGTTGTTAGGCTTTATTACCTGTGATGCGGCGGTAGAAGTAAATCTTTGGCAAACTCTGCTACAAGAAGTAACTGCCCTAACGTTTAATCAAATCACCGTTGATGGCGATACGAGTACCAATGATCTCGTCTTGGCCCTAAGCAATGGACAGGCGGGTAATGCGTTGATATGCGATCCCGATAGCCCGGAGGCCGCTATTTTGAAGCAAATGCTCACGGAAGTATGTCTGGATCTGGCCAAAAAAATTGCCCGCGATGGGGAAGGGGCCACCAAGCTGCTCGAAGTCCAGGTGAGTGGTGCCACAACGGATCAAGATGCCCGTAAAGTTGCCCGCACTATTGCCGGATCTGATCTGTTTAAATGTGCCCTATTTGGCTGTGATCCTAATTGGGGGAGGATTGCGGCGGCGGCTGGTCGCGCTGGTGTAGCTTTTGATCCGGCACACCTAGCCGTCTGGATGGGGGATATACAGCTTATGGCCCACGGGGAACCTTTGACCTTTGACCGGGCTGCTGCTGCTGCCTATTTAAAAGGCGATCCGGTTTTAGTGCGTCTTGATCTGGGCCCAGCCCTGGGTCAAGGCTCCGCCTGGGGCTGTGATCTGACCTATGACTATGTACGGATCAATGGGGAGTATACAACTTAAGCACATCATACGTAGAGCAAGAATAAAAACCCCTTGGGAGGGGGGACCCTAGGTTCACACCTCCCAAACCCGCCCCCCTCCTCGTCCTTGTCATTACCAACAACTCGATGGGTCTGAGCT
>JANNOF010000292.1:0-11665 GCA_031398925.1 Gloeobacteraceae cyanobacterium SOY_34_metabat_371
GTGCCTGATGACGTTCCGCATAGGGCGGATGAATGCGCAGTGCCGACCAAGCTACTTTTAAGCTAAGGTCGCGTTGTGGTTGACCCTCACGTCCCCGTAAGCTCAGGGATTTCTGTGCTTGGGCCACTAACGACCGGGCATAGGTTTTTAGATGGCTGCGTGCTAGACCGGCCGTGCTCACCACCCGATTTTGGCTTACGCGCAGTAAGGTCTGCCACCCCAGCGCCTGACACCGCCGCAGGTAGGAAAATACATCACTTTCGCGGTCCCCCACGCTGACCCAGGTCGCCGTAGCCTCAGGCACCGGTCCCATGCACTCAACTAGCTCCGCCCATTTGTCCCCTTCATTCGCTGGGGCGTGGGCACGGCTCCAGACCCTTTGACCGGCTAAGCCCAGGATTGTCGGGTTATTCGCTTCAGGCACCACTGCCAAACAACTGTGCAGCAATAATCCTTGAGTAGTACCTTTGCCTATTACCCCCAAGCCCTGCGTTTGCCGATGACCACTATAATCCACTTCTGTCGTGTCTTGGATAAACAACACCACGCCAGGTCCTTGCTGCTCAGCTTGTTGACGGGTCTTTTGCCAATGGGGTTGGCTCAAGCTAGCATGGCTGACCTCCTCACTATTAAGTAAGCGATACGCTGCACGTAATTCATTCCACCCCTCTAGCTGTGCGGGTAAACTTCCCTCTGGGTGACGAGCTATCGCTGCTCCCACCTCTACCGCACGAGCATTCCGACGGGCATCACCAAGTTCAACCGCGCCCCACTGTTCTTGTGCCCACGCTTCTGCACTTTGTTGATCCATTCGTTTACTCTTGCACTCTACCGACCTTACTCTGAACTTTGAAGATCTTGGTAATGACAAGGACGAGGAGGGAGGCGGGTTTGGGAGGGGGAACCCTAGGTTCCCACCTCCCATGGGGTTTTTATTCTTACGCAAACGTAGGCGTGCAAAAGGTAATGCTCCGGTCTGATCAACCGAATTTGATCTACACCTTTTTGCTGCCGTTGAGTCTTAACATATAGTCCTCCTGGGGTGAACGGGATATTTGTGAACTTAGTACGCCAAGGCCAAACTCCAGTCCCCATGAGGTGTCTGCGGATGGACGAGCGAGCAGAAGGCAGTGATAAAATCCCCTCATGAGCCGTACTAAATACGACCAATTCTCCAAAGAGTTTCTCGCCGGACTCCTTGACCCCTTTGGAACCGCTGACATTGATGTCTCGGTCAATAGTGAAATTCGGGAAATAGATCTTCTGTTTACGCCGGAGGCAGGGTCAGATCCCTCTCGCCTGGGGCTATTGGGAAGAATCGCGCAAACGCCCTGCATCATTGAGCCATACCGCAATCCTCCTGAAAATGAGGATATCCGCATCTGTTTAATGCGACTCGCGATCTATGAAGGAGGGCAACGGCGCGAAGCTCGTCGGGAAAAAATCCGCTTAATGGAAGGGACGATCCCTATGGTTTGGGTGGTCGCGCCTACGCTTTCACCGAGCTTCTTGGACGACTGCGGCGCAGTGTCCCGAACGGGCTGGCCCCAAGGAGTATATGAAATGCCAAAAGTTAATAGAACTGTGTTGGTTGCGGTCCATCAATTACCCGTGATCCCAGATACGCTTTGGCTAAGGATCTTGGGTAAGGGTCAGGTCCAAGGGAATGCAGTACGAGAGCTTTTGGCCTTGCCGGAGACATTGCCCGAACGAGCACAGGTTTTACGATTAATCAAAAACTGGCAGATTAGAGTAAAACAGAATCAGGAGCCGGAGGAAATTGAAATGGCAGTGCAATTGAGCCAAGCATATCTGGAATGGGAGCAGGCGACTCTTGATCGCGGCAAATTAGAAGGGAAGCTGGAAGGGAAATTAGAGGGGAAATTGGAAGCAGTACCTGGATTATTTTCCCTGGGCCTATCGATCCCAAAGATCGCTGAAGTCTTAGGGCTATCTATTGAGCAAGTTCAGACCGTGATTCCTCCTTCTCCCTAAGATCAGGTTTTATGTCTTAAGTAATAGCTTCTGTTAGACCTCCTTGATCTCCCTAGTCCAGCCCACCCGACTTAACGAGTCATCTAAGGTATAGCAGTGGTCAGAAGCCTTAAGACATGCGCCATTTGAAAGATCTTGTCCTGCATACGTCCAGCATGGGCTTGTCCTAACCAAATTGGCGACTGCTACAGATCAGCCCATTTGTGGGTAGATTAAGAGCAACCTTTTAGTTAGCTCATAAACATGGAACCACCCACCATTGCAGAGTTTTTGACCAGTGCCCAAATCCTGCTAGAGAACAGCACCTTACCAGAGCTTCAGATTTATTTAGCCGCTTATGGCTATACCCCCGAACGGATCCAAGGGGGCAAGCAGCTTTATGAAACCGCCCTTGCCGCCCACCAAAAGCAAATTGTTGAATATGGCGATCAATATGGCGCGACTGAAGCCCAAAACCAAGCCTGGACTAAGGCGAGCCTGAGCTATATGCGCCTGATCAAAATTGCCCGGATTGCTTGTAAAGATGATCTCTCACTGTGGAAAGCCCTAGAGCTTACAGGCGAGCGTAAAGAAACCCTAGCGGCTTGGCTTTTGCAAGCAGGACAGTTTTATCGCGCAGCCCTCAGTACGCCAGAGATCCAGAGTCGCCTCGCCGTCTATGGGATCACCCCCGACAGTTTGCAACAAGCCTATGTCGAATATCAGAGCGTCGTCACCGCTCATACGATCCAGATCAAAGAGATCGGCGAAGCCCAACAAGCAACCAAAGACCGAGATTTCACTCTTGATGCCCTAGATGAATGGATCAGCGACTTTCGCGCCATTGCCAAACTCGCCTTAGCCGACAAGCCCCAACTTCTAGAGAGCCTAGGGATCTTTGTACGTTCTTAATACAAGAACGTTTTAGTACTATTGCTCAGCGGTCCCAAAGTGAATTGAGCCTTAAGGTAAAACCGGGTAGCACCGCTTCACCAAAGATCATCTCAGGCTGATTAAGCAACTCAACAGCTTGCCCAAGACGATAAATGATCACCTGTTGCCGCCCAGGATCGACCAGCCAACCGAGTTGGGCACCATTGGCTAGATATTCGATCAATTTAGCTTGGATCATCGTCAAGCTATCACTGGGTGAAAGCAGCTCTAGAACAAAATCAGGGCAGACCGGAGCAAATTGGCGTTTTTGCTCTGGTGTGAGTTGATCCCAGCGTTCTTGCCGGATCCAGGCGGCATCGGGGGAACGAATAGCTCCATTGGGTAAAGTAAATCCAGCGGAAGAATCAAAGGCCACACCCGCCTGAGTTTGCTCGTTCCAAAGCCAAAGCTGGGCAGATAGATGGAGATTGTAATAACCACTTTCACTTCCGGCGGGAGCCATAGCAATCAGTTCTCCAGAGGCAGTCCGTTCCAAACGCATCTCAGGGTTACTGCGACAGAGCTGCGCAAAAACTTCATCAGTAAGCGTGATCAAAGATTTGAAGTTGAGTGTGATCGCAGTCATGGGCTGATCCTCTATCGCTTTTTCATAACTTTCTAAGCATCACTCGATCCTGAGCGGTTCAGCCAAAGGGAACAGGCGATATTTATGCAACATCTGCGGGCTGATCTGGCTATAGATCCCTAGTTCTTTGAGCGGGGCTAGGGCATCAGTGAGCGGCTGTTGTTGCGTAACACCGACCGCTGCCAAAAGCGTATCAAAGTCACTGGGCGTAGGCGCAAGGTCTACTACTTCTACCGAACCGGTGATCTTGGCTTTTTCCTTAGCGAGATCAATGGCGGTATCTAAACCGCCTAACTTGTCGACTAGCCCCAATTTTAAGGCTTCGCTACCCAACCAAGTCCGTCCTTGGGCGATCTGTTCCATGGCTTGGGGGGTTTTGCCCCGGCCCTCAGCGGCGAGGTTCACAAAATTGGTATAGGCTCCAAAGAGTTCCTGATCAAAAAGTTGGGCTTCCGCTGGATTTAAAGGTCGGTCTCCTTGGAGAAAATCAGCCTTTGCGCCCCGCTTAAAAGTCTCTGGATTAAGGTCAAGATTTTTGTTTAATTGCCCCAAATTGGGGAGTACAGACCAGATCCCGATCGATCCCGTGGAGGTCAAAGGCTGCGCCACAATTGCCGTGGCTGCCATGGAGACCCAATAGCCACCGCTCGCGGCAGAATCGGACATGGAGACGATCACGGGCTTTTTGGCCTTGAGCTGTAACACTTCACGGCGCACCAGATCACAGCCTAAACCAGCCCCTCCAGGGGAATCAACCCGAAAGACAACGGCTTTGATGTCATCGTCTTCTCCGGCTTTACGCAACGCATCAATAATCGGTTGTGCCCCTTGGCTAGCCTCGCTGGTGAGGATATTGGCATCGCCCCCCTCCCCAGAGACAACCAAGCCCACCGAATAGACTAAGCCGATCTTTTCCCCTTGATTTAGACCAAACCTACTCAGGGGTAGGGTTTGGTAGACCCTATCCCTGACGGTAGGAACCTCTTCATCGGAGGCAATTTGCAGCTTCTGGCGGATCTTTTCTTCGACTTGATCCCAGTAGGCGGTTCCGGTAATTAATTTATTACGTACCGCCCAATCCGCCCCCGGACGCCAGGTATCGATCAAGTTGCGGACTTCATCGGGAGTGCGCTTACGTCCCTCGGCGACCGCCTGTACAAAACGCCCATAGACCGTATCAAGATTGCTGTTGATCATGGTTTTGACCGGTGGGGTAAAGGCGGCTAGGCCAAAGCTCTGCCCCGACTGCGACTTGTACTTCCCGTGGGCAAAGTATTGAACACCAATCCCTAGTTTTGCCAAAAGCCCTGGCAAATGGGTTGATTGATTGACAAAGCCGTTCATGACAAAAGTTCCCTGGGGAACGATATAAACTTCGTCTAAGGCCAAAGCTAAGTAGTAGCCCCGTTCTTCTAGAAATTCGGCATAGCCTAGGGTAAATTTACCGGATGTTTTAAAGGCTTTAAGGGCATCGCGCAATTCTTCGGTTTTGGCCCAGCCCGCTCCGTAGTTATCGAGTTTGACGACGATACCTTTAATGCGGTCATCTTGGGCGGCTTTTTTAAGGTTATCTAAATAGTCCTTTACCGTTAGCGGCTCAGCTCCGCCCAATAGTCCTGAGATCCCTGGATTGGGCAAAGATTCGGGAAGTTCTCCACTGAGATCTAGTTCCAAAACTGATCCAGCGCTGATCTGCGGTTCCTGGGGCCAGAGGGCCACGGTAAATGCCAGTGCAATACCAAGGGGGGGCAAGACCAATAGCACTAAAATCAGGATCAAAGGCCATTGGATCAAAGATCGGGTATTCATGGAAAGGGTTTTATGGGTTAGCACCTATCTTAGCTGGGATCTCTGTGGTACAAGGGGGCTAGCAAGGAGCGCAATGTAATGGATACTTGGCAACGGCGTGGTTTTTTGAATTTTATGGGCATGGTAGGGGCAAGTATGCTGATGCCCGCTCTGGAGGCCAAACCCAGGGGAAAATTGGTCCAGATCCCGCGGACGATCCCCCAAGCCATTCCTTTTCAAAACCCCTTAGTTACGAGTCGGGTCGATGACCTGATCCTGCCCCCGGAATTCAAATATCAAGTCCTGATCAACTGGGGCGATGTGATCACCCCGGAGGGACAACGCTTTGGCTATAACAATGACTTTATTGCTTACTTAGACCTGACGGATAATAACGGATTGCTGTGGGCCAACCATGAGTATATTAGTGAGCTTTCCTACCAAGCGGCCTATCCCCAGGTTTATGGTCAGCCCTTTCCCACCGATCCCCAGGCTCAAATAGCCCTCTATAAAAAAGAACTGGGTGGATCAGTGGTTCATATCCGCCGCGAAAACGATACCTGGGCCGTCGTCAAAGATTCCCCTTACAATCGCCGCCTAGATGCCTATACGCCCCATCAAGCCACGGGACCCGCGGCCCAGGTTTTTGACCAACCGGTAGTGGGCACCTTTGCCAACTGCTCCGGGGGTACCACACCTTGGGGAACGGTGATCAGTTGTGAGGAGAATTATCAATATCTCGTTGCGGATCAAGCTTTTCTTACCGATGACTCAGGCCGGATCACGGGCAAGGTGGGCATCGGGGGCAAATTTAACTTGCCTGGGGAACATTTTGGCTGGGTTGTGGAAGTAAACCCCTATGATCCCAAGTCAATTCCCCTTAAGCACACGGCTTTGGGTCGTTTTCGCCACGAAAATATCACCTTTCGCTATCAAGACGGTAAACCCCTCGTAGCCTACATGGGCGATGACCGGCAGGGGGGCCATGTGTGGCGTTATGTGAGTAAAAATCTCTATCGCGCTAAAGCCCCAAAAGACGAAAGATCGCAACTTTTGAGTGAGGGGACGTTGTATTGCGCCCGTTTTGATCCCGCCGGTACCGCCGATCCGCTCACGGGCTTGGTCATGCAAGGCAAGGGCCGTTGGATTCCTTTAACCTTAGAAACCCCCCTCAACCCCAATACCCCCAGTAAAACCGTTGATCTACCCGCCAATGTAATCTGGAATCAAGCGGGCTATCGGCGCTTGGACGGTCAGCCCGTCCAGACCCTAGGGGATCTGTACACGTCCTTGGGTGCGGCTTTGATCGATGCCACCCGGGCCGCCCATGCCATTGGCGGTACCCCCTCAGGGCGACCGGAGGATCTAGAAGTCCATCCGCGTACCCGTGAAGTGTATATCGCCTTCACTTCCTATAGCGATAGTGATACCAAGCGGGAACCGGGTCCGGCCAACGATGCGGGGTATCTCTTTGATCAGATCCCGCCCCAAAGTCAACAAGAGGGAAAACCCAGTCAGTTTGTCTGGGGTCAGATCTGGAAACTCAACGAAGGTGCTGATCTAACGGGGCCTGAATTTACCTGGTCACGTTTTGTGGCCCGCCCGGATCAACTGGGCTTTGCGATGCCCGATAATTTGATGTTTGATTCCCAGGGCAATCTATGGCTCGCGACGGATATGGCGGGTACGGAGATGAATGATCCCAATTCACCCTTAGGGGGTTTTGGGAATAATGCGATCTATGTCTTGCCCACCACTTCGGAGACGGGACAAGCCTATCGTTTTGCCTGTGGACCGGCGGAGTGTGAATTAACGGGTCCCTGTTTGACCCCCAACGAGCAGACGCTTTTTCTGGCGGTCCAGCATCCCGGTGAACAAAATGGCACCCGTACCAGCACCAGCTCAGCCGATAAGGGCAGTAATTGGCCCCACGTTGGACAACTAGGCAAAGCACCCCAACCGGGAGTAGTGGCGATCCGCCGGGTTTGATCAAAAGTGTAGGGTATATCTTGATCAAACCCTAGACAGAATTTTGGTAGACCCGATGCACACAGAACGCGCCTATTGGTTGGCTTGGCAGCAAGTGGAGGGCTTTGGTCCCCATCGGCTCCGGGCTTTGAGCGAACACTTTGGTAGTCTTGAAGCGGCTTGGCAGGCCCCCCGTGCCCAACTTTTAGAGACAGGGATGATCGGTCCGGTATTAATCGAACGGATTGAGGGCCACCGTCAACAAACCAATGTGCCCGAGCAAGCCGCAACCTGGGAAGAAACCTATGGAGCCTGTTGGACCCCGGCGGATCGTGAATATCCGCAACTTTTACAGGAGATCCCGGATACACCGCCGGTCTTGTATTACCAAGGGCCAAAACCTGTTTGGCAACCCGCAGTAGCCTTGGTTGGCACCCGCAAACCCAGCACCTACGGTTTGCGCTGGGCTAAAAAATTGGGTTATGAACTTACGCGGGCTGGATTTTTAGTGGTTTCGGGCCTTGCCACGGGCATTGATGGCGCCGCTCACCAAGGGGCGTTGGAGGCTGGTGGGGCAACCGTAGCGGTACTGGGGTGTGGCGTAGAGCTGTGTTACCCGTCGCACCATCGCGGGCTCTATGCCCAGATCCGCGAACGCGGGGTCATTTTGAGCGAGTATCCACGCCTTACACCCCCTAACTCGGCGTTTTTTCCGCGCCGGAATCGGATCATCTCCGGGTTGACCCAGGCCACCATAGTCATTGAGGCAGGGGTGCGTTCTGGGGCCTTGATCAGTGCCCAGTTAGCCTTGGATTATGGGCGCGAAGTCTTTGCCCTACCGGGAGAACTGGATAATCCTCAAGCGGCAGGTGCCCTCCACCTAATCAGTCAAGGAGCCACGCCTGTACTGGGTATAGAAGATCTGATCCAACGTTTAGGGCCACCCCAAGCCGTGCAATTACCCCTGCCGGTCCCCGCCGATCTAACGCCTTTAGAAGAACACGTCCTGGGCCAACTGACCCCAGAACCCCAGATCATTGAGTATTTGATCCAAAATACAGCCCTAGGCACAGGAGACATCACCGCCGTCCTGATGCTTTTGGAGCTTAAGGGATTAGCGGTCCAGTTGCCGGGGTTACGCTATCGGCGGGCCTAGTAAAACTGGCAAGATCTCGGAGGCTTGATCCCAGGCTTCCTGGTAAGATACAAAGGTTTACATTTTGTCATGAAGTCATCAGATTACTGCTGAGTGGGGAGCGAAGTGCATGGTTAGCGTGAAAAATGATAGCGGGATCCGCGCCCGGAACCGTGAGTTATTGGGGCGTCTAGAAGAGATCAGCTATCAACAGGTCTTGGCGACAATCCCGAAAGAATGTTTTGAAAAAAGTACGGTGCGCGGCTTAGGGGCAGTCTTTTTGCACCTAGGGATCTTGGCCGTGAGCTATTTTGCCATGACGGTTGCTCCCTGGTGGACAGCTCCGCTCTTTTGGGTTTGGATCGGAACGGTACTATGGGGCAATTTTGTATTAGCCCATGACTGCGGACATCGGTCTTTTTCTAAGTACCGTTGGCTAGAAGACCTAGTAGGTCATGTCATGCTCCTCCCCACGCTTTATCCTTTTCATTGCTGGCGGATCATGCATAACCGTCATCACGCTTGGACCAATCATCAAGATAAGGACAATAGTTGGAAAACACTAACTGTCGCTGAATATCAAAAAATGAGTGCTTTAGATCAATTTTTTTACCGTCAGGTCCATGCTTATTTTTGGTGGTTTGCCTCTGAAATTCACTTGTTTTTGTTTCACTTTGATAAAAATAAATTTCGCCCCCAAGAATGGCCCGAAGCCCGTTTTTCCATTGCGGTTATCCTGGGGTTTTGTGCGGTCTTTTTCCCCACTTTGATTTACTTTACGGGCTGGATGGGCTTGATTAATTATTGGGTAATGCCCTGGGTCGTATTCCACTTTTGGCTGAGTACCTTTACGATGATCCATCACAATCATCCGGATGTGCCCTATTTCCCCGCCGATCAGTGGAATCCCGTTAAGGCCCAATTGTTTGGCACCATTGATTGCTCCTATCCCAAATGGGTCGAACTGGTTGCCTACAACATCGGGATCCATATTCCCCATCACCTAACTACGGCGATCCCCTACTATCACTTGCCTAAAGCCCAGCAAGCGATCCACGCCCACTGGCCGGAATATACCCATCAGGCCCGCTTTAGTTGGAACTATCTCCAAAAGATCGTCAGTACCTGTCACTTGAGTGATGCTGAGGGCTATCACGTGCCCGTGCCCAAGCAAATGGACAAGTAGCCCAAGGGATCTCATGAACGCTAGCGCCCAATTGGGCTAATATAAATCAAGACCTGGACCCGTGCGGGTTCGACGCCTGAATCGTGTCAGGACCGAGAGGGAGCAGCACTAAGGATGCTCGGATCAGGCGCGGTACTCCAGGTCCCAATGATTTAAAAATATAAGTTTTAATTGACCGCCCGTAGCCGGGAAGTAGTCAGCCGGTCGATCCAAGCCAAAAAATGTTTGCGATTTTCTATTTGTTCTTCTGGATCCGTGGTACCCAGGGCATGGGGAGCTAAGCCTGTAATGGCCGCTGTCGTCACACAAAACATTGATTTTTGAAAACTGATACAAAGCTTGACCCCCACATCATCGGTACGAGGACCAAATTGGTAATATTTCGCCAAATAGGGGGGCAGATGTCGGGCCATATCGCGCATCAGTAGGGTCGGGGGAATCCCGGCACCCCCAATGGGCAGAGGGTCGGCAAACAAGGCACCATAACTAAATTTCCCCATATCACTGGGGATCTGTCCCGCTTGGGCATTGTAGGAAACGGTTCCTAAAAAGGGTAAAGAGCGTAAAAACACCGCTTCTACGTAGGGCACCCCAGCATCCATCAAAAATGTCAACCCGGCAGAAAGAGGGATCAGGTCGTAATCTTGACCTTTGATCTGAACTTTATAGGTAATCGGAATCGCAGCCGCAGCCACCAGCCCATCGCGGACATGGGCCACGATCTGGGCAATGCTGGTGATCTCTCCTCGGTCATAGCGGTCTGAGAGGTGCAAAAACATCGGACTCATGACCCGCCAAAATTGACCAAGGGCGCTGTAATAGGCTAATTGGCGGATTTGTTCCAGGGCAAAATCAGGAAAAAGCCGTCCAATGCTATTCACCAAAGGATGGCCCTTGGCTTGGATGGCTATTTGGGCCCGTTGACTAAATTCTGGGCTATCTAAATACTGGTCTAGCCCCCCGCCCCCGTGGTAAAACATGGCTTTCATACAATATTCAGCAAATTCAAAATTGATCCGGTCATGGAATAAATGCTTGATAAATTTTTTGGGGGTAACTTCGCCGTTGAAATACTTCAAAATAGGCACTTGGACGAGAAATTGATGCTCAGAAATATGGATCAAATTACGCCAATAGGCGTCTAAAACCATTCCATAGCTTTTGAGTACCCCTACTACTTCTAAAACATTATCCGCGCTTTCAGGAATTAAGGATTCTCCCTGTTCTAAGCGCAGGATAAAAGCTGACATAGGGTGATTTAGGCGCGGGGTATAGGCAACAGGATTCATGGAGTAACCTCTGGGGTAACAAGAACTGTTAGGGCAGGAGAAGTTTGGACCAGGTAGGCCATAGCCTTTTCACTCCAATGCAAAAGGGCATTGGGTTGGATCCCAAAATATACAATGAACACCGCCACGATCAACGCAGGGAGCCGGTCTGACCAATTGACGGGGGGCATATTGGCTAAGCGTTCGGGCAACCGACCAAAAAAGGCCCGATTGACCAACAACAAAAAGTACACCGCAGTCAGCCCCGTCCCTAACATACAAAGGATCGTCTGTACGGGAAACACGCTAAAGCTGCTGTGAAAAATAATGAATTCTGCGACAAAACCCGCCATACCTGGGATCCCCGCGGAGGCCATCACGCCTAAAACCATCAGGCTCCCAATGAGGGGCATACCCCGCTCAGGAGATAACAGCCCCTGCAAAACATCCAGATCGCGGGTACCTGTTTTTTTATAAATTACGCCCACCAAAAGAAATAACAAGGCTGAGATCAACCCGTGGCAGATCATTTGGGCTACGGCACCCACCAAACTCAGGGGTGTTGCCGCCGCCAAAGCCAGCAAAATATATCCCATGTGCCCGACGGAGCTATAGGCCACCATCTTTTTGATATCCCGCTGGGCAATGGCCATAAAAGATCCGTACAGCACACTGAGTACGGCCCAAACCGCAAGCCAAGGGGCCATTTGAACCCAGGCTTCGGGAAACAGACCCAGGCCAAAGCGCAACATACCATAGGTACCGAGCTTGAGTAAAACCCCTGCCAATAGAACGGATACCGGGGTCGAAGCTTCGACGTGGGCATC
>JANNOF010000301.1:0-1819 GCA_031398925.1 Gloeobacteraceae cyanobacterium SOY_34_metabat_371
TTTTCCAGCCTATGAGTACTGCTACTCTATAAGCGGATTCCGTATTACAGCTTGCATTAACTCGGTATGGATAGAGCCTCTATGGGCAAACAAGATGACCTTAACTCCCTGGGGTAAGCGCCCAACGGCTTGATAAGCATCTCACGGTAGTCCAGAAATGACACCGATGCACTGCGGTGTTCCATCACTCGCCAGGCGAGGGGCAACGCTCGTCCCCGATGCACAACAGTCAGTCGCACTAAGTAATACTCGTCCCAGAAAAGTGAAGTATCCAAGCTCAGATACAGACACTCCTCTTGTCAATCCGCCAGTGCCGCTTGAACCACTGCTTGATACAGTCGATGGATGTTGCTTCGGGCTTTATTCAACCATCGGCGCACACGCCGCTGCTTACTTTGTGCAAAGCGGCCTCGGCACGGTAGATAGCCCATCCAATGCGTCAAGTTCACCTCACCGCTTTGAATCAAGGCCACTACCATCCCAGATGCAAGTGGTGAGATGCCCCAGGTGTGCCCATTCATGGGTTTGACTGAGCCAATGCTTCAGGGCATTGTGGAGGCGGGAGTTTTTTTCAGCATTCTTACGATTTTTAGTGGTATCTAATCTTAGAATGCTGGCTCCCACTCAACTCTTCTCTGCCGCTAAGATCCATTACTGCTAAGTGTTTTAAGCGGTTGACTATCAGCTTTTGTCAGTCAACCAGGGGATTAGCTATTGATGAACAACTGGAAACAATTGCATAAGAGCCTTTAATCGAGTGCGAGCTCGAACAATATACTTAAGCGAAGCCAATTGTTTGTCTACTAGTAAAGCCCATCGCTGAAGTTTGCGAGGACGCGCCCAAGCATATTGTAGTAAGCTTTGATTGGACAAGTTTTGCTTAAGATAATGCCGAGCTTGTTGGCGCGTATTTTTAGCCTCTAGAGGCCACTGCTCGAACAAGTAATCTACCACAACCTGTCTTTGCTTCAGAGTTTTAGTTGTTAAGAGAGGCTTTAGGTAGAAGTTAAGTTGTATCCATACTATTGGAATAAACTCGGTCACTTCATTCAATAGCTTTTCTTCCAGAGTAATGGCAGATGACTTTAACATTTCAGGGTTACAATGCGTAACTGCCATCACTATGCCCGACATTGCATGAAATGTCTCTAGCCGTCTTCTTAAACTATGTGTATCTGCTGGAAAGACTGCTAATCGGTAGGACAAAGCATCCTCTAATGCAGCTAATTCTTTATTAAAATATTCAGCAGCATTTTGAACCCGTAACACCACACTATACGAACTATGGTGCTGCCGATGTCCTACTGTGATGGCTTGATTCTGAATGAGTGGTTTATGAATGGATAGCCTGAACCAGGTGTAGCAATCAGCAACTCCAATGAATTTAGTTGTCCATCCACCCACTTCATCTAATGCCTTGCGTCGCATCAGAACTGCTGATGGTGTGCCAACTCCATTCAGCGGAAAACTACTCCATGGGTTGGACAAGACTGGATTTAGTGCTGGGGGCTGAAAAATAAGCTGATCGTCGAGTGTAAAACTGGTGGTTCCGGCAATCGCTGCTGGACAATCAGAATTACGCTCAAGGATATTGCTGAGTAGTCGTAGATGATCACAATGCCAAATATCATCTTGATCGAGGAGTGCAACTAATGGTTCATTAGTGTGCTTTAGTCCAAAAACGCGGGCAGGATTTGCTCCTTTGCTAGGATTGAACAGCAAGGTAATGCCTGAGAATTCCCGAACAATATTTACCGAGTCGTCTGTTGAGCCATCGTCAACGACAATCACTTGAGATGGACAGCGTGATTGGGAAAAC
>JANNOF010000302.1:0-1558 GCA_031398925.1 Gloeobacteraceae cyanobacterium SOY_34_metabat_371
AAACAATCTCTAAAAATCCGTCTGCAATCAGGGGTTGGAATGCCTGGGCGAGAAAGGTACCCACATAGGCATTGACTGGATTCATTTTCAGCAGCACGACTTGGTTTTCGGCAAACAGTTTGTAAAGGCTATCCATCGGGGCGATCGATGACACATTCCCCGCCCCTAAGACTAACGCCACACCGCCCTCAGTCGGCGGCTGGCGATAGATCGTTCCTTGGGTTGCAGGGTGTCCAGGCTGGAGCCATACTTCGCCCGTAAAGCCCAGCCATAGCAACCGATCCATCAGGTTGTCAGGAAACACCTTCGCCACTTGTTGCCCGTTGTGACGCTGAGACAGTTGCAAAGGTTTGGGCTGTCCCCCAGCTTCCAGGGTTTTCACCAGTTGCCGCAGGTTGATCAGGGTTGCGGCAGGACCAATACCCCAGGCTTCACCAGCCAATGAAGATGCTCGATCGATCCCTTTAGCAGAACAGTCTGCCTCTGCCCAGGCATCGGCAACCATCTTGACTCCATCGATGCAGCGATGTAAATAAGCAAGGCGCTCTGGAATCCCCACGTGTGTCCAGGTGGTTTTGTGGTCACTGAGGCGAGCGATCGCGCAATCTGCCTGTTCAACCGACGTGGCAACAATGGGCGACGCTGACGATATAGCTGAGGTAACCATTGGCATCTCTTGGGGGTGTCTACAACTACTACGTTCACTGATACGTCCAGCCAAATTGCTTGGATTTCCAGATTACGGATCGTTACACATGATCACCTATCTAGGGTAAGGGAAACTGTTTCAGGAAATCGGGGAGGTTGTCTCGCAGTTGCGGTGGAATGAGATTGCTGAAGTTGGGGAGCTTACTGGTGCCTTCTTGGAGAATGGCGTTGAGAATGCGGGTGAACAGGGTGCGGATCAGTTCGCTCATTACCATGCCGTTCACGTTTTCGGAAGTGACATTTTGTAAGGAGATGTCTGGCAGGTCGATCGCTAGCTCACCAGATTTTTGCCCTAGCAGCGAGGCGGAAATAAGGGCAGTAGTGCGGCGGATGGTAACGGTATCAATTTGAAAGCGACGATCGCCCCGGTCTTTTTGAGTTTGGGCATCTTCCAGCTTAGAGGTAGCGACCACTAAGTTATTGCGTAATTGTTGCTGCTCGAAGATGACCTCCGTGTTCTGCACCGTTAATTGAGTAATCTGGAGTGTTTTGGCGAGCAGGCTCAGGGGCTTAATCTGAAGTTGGATCCGTTGGGTAGTCAGTAGATTGGGTGCCGTAAAGCCGGGGGGATTGGCGATCGTCACGGATTGCATCTCTAGAGTGCCGCGTAGGGGATTGAGGCGCAGCTTGTCGATCGTAGCGGTTGTTTGCAGTGCGGTGGCTAGGTCGCGCTCTACACGGGTCTTGATGATGCGATCGAGGTTTAACCACACGATTCCCAACGCCACAATCGCTGCCACTGCTATCACCACCACCACTTTCACCAGTCCCTTCATAGTGCCGATTGTTGGTACATCTCCATGGCTTGCCGGAGTTGTCCCTGTGCTTTGTCCAACAGGTGTTGGGCATG
>JANNOF010000363.1:0-14610 GCA_031398925.1 Gloeobacteraceae cyanobacterium SOY_34_metabat_371
ATTCAGGAACGTCAGGAGATCGAGCGGCAGGCGGTCCTGGACGCGACCGCGCAGGCAGAGCTCATGCTGATGCGCGCGCCGGATCAGCCCGTGCTGATGGCGGGCTCGCAGGATTGGCATCCAGGCATCGTCGGTCTGGTGGCGGCCGAAGGCGTGGTATTCACCGTCGCTACATTCAAGGTGGTGGTGTTACCGGTTGTAGCTTGCGGATCAAAGCTGCCTGTGGCGCCCAAAGGAAGTCCACGCACCCCAAAAGAAGCTGTTCCAGGGGCATTGAATCGTACTACCTCAAGGAAGTAGCTGGCGGTTTCGCCCAGGTTCACCGCTTGGGTGCTTTGGTTGGTACTGACCGACAAGAAGGGGGAAATTGTGGGTTGGATCGCTACGGATTCCGTGCCCAAGCCATTTTCCTTGATTAGGATCAAGAAGCCCTGATCCGATGCCGAAGCCGCGCTATTGAGGGGGTCGGTACTATAGGCGATAGTAACGGGGACCCCTGGACTCACCGGGATCTGCGTACTTCCGGCGACAAATACCGGGGCACTGGGGGTAGAGGCCAAAAAGCTCTCGCCTAGATTATCTTGGGCCGTGACGATAAAGTCACCGAGGGCCCCTTGGAAGCCTTCTATCCGAATCGTGTAGGTTCCCGTAGCGGCAAGGGTTGCTAAAACCTGTTCCACATCAGGAATGGTAATGGCCCCATCACTACTGCCCACCACGGATCCATCGGGGGCGAGTACGGTCAGTACAATATCTTCTAAAGGCGTGGCAGAGGTAAGGTCTCCCTTGGATTCCACAAAGACTTGCTGACCCGCAATGCCCTCAAAGGTAAAGTCCACCGCTGGGGTAACCGTAGTCACACTGCCCGTTGCATTGACAAAGGGTGCCGCCAGATCCAATTTAGGAATCTGATCCGATAGTTGCCCGGTTAACCCCCCAAACGTTAGGACTTTGATCCCCAAGGGGGTATCAGCGGTAATGCCTAGGGTACTGGCCTTGACGGGCAAGATAAGCACGCCAGAGTTAAAGTCGGCCACGGTAAAAAAGTCAAATCCTACAATGGCGCCGGTTGCCGCATTGACCACAAGGACGACGTTTTGGCCCCGTGACAGGGTTGGATCTACGACGGTACGGTCAGCATTGACGACATTAAAATCCGTAATTCCATCCCCGTTGGTATCAATGTCAAATTGAACCAAGACTTCGATGGGCGAAGTAAAGGGCTTATACAAACTCGCCACAAATTCCACTACATCTTCAGAGCTATCTAGGGTGTAGCGGTAGCCCACTTCCTTGAGATCGACCACCTGGGTCTCAGAACCAACCTCTGGAATGGTCGGGTCTTCAGGATCAGTGGCCAAGAGTCTAAAGACATTGGCATTGCCCGTCGTAGCCCCCGTATTGGAGAAGCTCAACGTACTGCTGTCATCGACCACCGTGACCTGGGAGGCCAAGCGTGGCAAGAGCAAATAGGGGACCGTCAGCGTACTATTGACCCCGCCATCGATCTTGATAAAGCCATCATGCTCAAGAGCCGTAAATTGGGTGCTATCAATCCCCCCTTCTCCAGCATCTAGTCCCCCACCGGGCAGAAGATCACTGTTGATTTGGATCATGACTTCAAAGGTCCCGGAGCTATTGGCGGGAACGGTAATCGCATCGGGTAAGACAGAAACGATTACGCCCTTGGTGGCGTCATCGCTAAAGCGGGCCTCTGAACTCAAGGCATAGGTCTTGGCGGCACCCGTAAGGTTTTCGATCCGCACCGTCCGCGTGAGGTCTAGGTCTGCGGGAACCACCACATAACCAAAAGAAAGGGAGGCCGACTTCGCTGGGTCCGTATCATCATAGGCCAAGCTTTCTAAGGTAGCCGCCCGGTCTACCTGTACCCGTCCTGCCCCGGTACGGGCAATGGGGGCCAAAACGTCAGTTGCGCCTTTGGAGCTAAACGTAGTCGTAGTGGCGCTATTCATCAGAGCCGCTTTGACCTGTTGCGGCGTGAAATTAGGAAATTTTTCCAGCAAGAGGGCGGCTGTTCCAGCGGTATAGGGGCTCGAAAAAGAAGTGCCACTGGTCAAGTTAAACCCGGTCCCGGTCCCAACCGCAGCTAGGGGTACCAGACTTCCCGGAGCGGCGATATCGGGTTTGATCCGGTTGCCCACCAGCCCCGGACCCCGTGAGGAGAAACTGGCAATCTGGTCTACCAGAGGAATGAAATTATCCTCAGAGACCGTCACCACTACTGTCTCTCCCCCCAGGATCGTGCTTCTGAGCAGATCCCCTACATCTTGGGTAATCGAAAAGGTCGGAATTGTCGGATCTAGTTCCCCAGCAGGAATAACAATTCCTGGTTGATTGTTGGCAATGATGGCAGCAGTCGCTCCGGCATCCCGCAGGGCGGCGGTTTTTTCGACAAAGGCGCAATCCCCCCGGTCGACGAGTCCAGCATTACCGGTTGGATCCTCCAGGAGGGTATCGCCTAGGCTCGTACAGGCGCGGCCAGTATAGATCAGTTCTGTGGTGGAAGTACCCACTACCGGAGCCGAGAATTCGGCTTGGGTGAGGTCATAAAAGCCTGCAATTGACTCAGGGGAAACCACTTGAAGTTGGGCTAGCTGCTGGGAAGGAGGTTCCGTGGCCGCCACACTAATCGTTGTTTCGTTGATGGCAGGTGAACCGGTGATATAGGGTACATCGCCGTTATTCCCCGCCGAGCCGACTACGACTGCTCCGGCAACCACAGCATTGCGACAAGCATCGGTCAGATCGTCAATGCTCGCATTGCCAAAGGCACTGCCCAAGGAGAGATTGAGCACATCGGCCCGGTCCGATAGATCACCATCGCCATTGGGATCTAGGGCAAAATCGATCCCTTGCAGTAGGGCACCGCCTTCGCAAGCCGAAGTGATCCGGCTACAGGCCTTAGCAACGTAGAGCTTAGCCCCCGGTGCTGAGCCCGCTTCTAACCCCGTAATCGCCAAACCAGCCGCTGCGGAACTCACCCAGGTCCCGTGGGCGGCAAAGTCGCCTTCGTTGACAAAACTATCAAGGGGGTCAGGGTCAGGGGTGACCGTAAGCCCACCAAAGCCCGTGCTCCCAGTCCAGGTTTCGCCCAAAAAGTCAAACCCCGCCAAGAGTTTAGGGGCCGTCGGTCCCAAAAGATCTAAGGTCCCGCTGGGGTCATCCCCAATATCATCAATAGTTGTGTTATTTGCCAAAGCCCGACTATAGGCCTGGGTAGTCCCTGGTCCACCAAAGGCGGCGTGGGTATAGTCAATACCCGAGTCAATTACGGCAATAATTACCCCTGCACCCGTTATGCCTGTGGCTTGGACCGCTTGGGAACCGATCAATTCACCCACCGTCGTACTGGTGGTCACTTGCTCTAGTTGAAAAATTCCACTGGGACGGGCGGATATAACCCCTGGGATCTTGCGAATCCGGTCTAATTTACTGGCATCGACTTCAATAATCGCCGCATTGAGGGCAGCAAACATCTGACCTTGGATCTTGGCACCCAGTTTTTTCATCTGCGCCAAGCGGGGCGCCTGGGCCTGGGCTAGGGTCTTACGATAGGCCCGTTGGGCCGATTGGGCTAGCGGTTGTTGCTTACTGTATTGCGCAATGGGAGCTTCTTTAAACTGCACTACCACCCGGATCTTGCCCTGTACCGACTGGGTTGGCAAGAAGGAGCGGGGAGCAACCATATTTTTATTCTTAGCTCTAGGAGCAAGGGTAGGTTTGGGGAGCGCCGCAGACCCATCCACAGGCTTGAGATAACTGGGCAGCGCCATTGCTGGAAATGGATTTACCAAGGCTACGCTCAAAGCCAACCACGCCAGCCGTTTCAGATCACGCATCAGTATTCATTCCTTTTGAGTAGGATTGAGTCGGGGAACTATAAACCAGACTTATGATGCACAGTAGCGAATCTATAGAGTCAATAAATGTGTTCTGTTATACGAAATAGGGCTGTATATCGATTCCAACTCCACGTATAGCTACCTACGTAGGGGAAAGCATAGATGTACTTGGGAATACAACTTTATGTGAACTTGCGTAGACTACGGAGAAAATTTGCGTTATATTACCGTGTATCTACTCATCCCGACTGCTGCCATGATCGATATCGAACATTTCATCCGTGGGAACACGGCACCAGTGGCTAAATCACCCGCTTTACGGATCAATAACCGCACAACAGCTCCCAAAGCACCTGTAGTAACCCCACCTAAACGCGGGATCGGGCTTAAGGTGCAGGTACTTTTAACTCCCTATACGCAACGCTCTTTGCCCCAAATTATTGGCAAAACTTTAGAAGTCCTCGAAACCCGCGATACCATGAGCGGCAGGCGTTATTGCGTAGAAATTTGTCCTGGTACCCAACTATGGTTGCCGAAGGATACGGTTGCTGTGATCTACCCAGATGATGCAGTAGGCTCTTTAATGCAAAAACCAGGGCAACCCGTAGCAACGAGCTTTCAAGCTAAAAACTCCTGGGATGATCCGCTTTCTTGGCGTTAAGCCCTCAGACCTGTTTGAAGGGTATAGTAGCGCCATAGTTGCCCCTTTTGGGCCAAAAGATCCCCATAGGTCCCCTGTTCTTGGATCTGACCCGCTTCAAGCACAACGACCCAATCGGCTTTTTCCACCGTTGCCAGACGATGGGCAATAACAATTACCGTACGCCCTTCCATCAAACGTTCTAAAGAGGCTTGGACCAACTGTTCCGAGACACTATCCAGGGCACTGGTAGCCTCATCTAGGATCAAAATTTCAGGGTCCCTCAATAGTGCCCGTGCAATGGCTAAGCGTTGGCGCTGACCTCCCGAGAGATTTACCCCCCGGTCTCCGAGGACCGTAGCGAAGCCTTGGGGCAGTTCATGGATAAACGCTAAAGCATTGGCTTGGTTCGCCGCCCACTCAATACGCTCCGTTGGAACATCACTTAAGCCATAGGTGAGATTGGCCGTCACCGTATCATGAAAAACAAAGGTATCTTGACTTACGATGCCAATATGTTGCCGTAGGGATTTAACGTCATATTCTTTGAGATCATAGCCATCTAATAAAATTTGTCCGGCGGTTGGGTCATAAAAGCGGGCCACGAGATCGGCCAACGTGGATTTTCCGGCCCCAGAAGCCCCAACGAGGGCAATCATCTGACCACGACGGATCTCAAGGGTAATATTTTGTAAAACGGGGCGGTCTGGGCCGTAGCTAAAGTCTACATTGAGGCATTGAATCTTGTTTTGAAAGTGATCTAAATGCCTGGTACCTAGGGGTAAATAGGGCTTATCTTGAGGATTGAGCAATTGGGCTAAATTGGTCAGAGCACCCTGGAGAGTGGCCCATTGTCCCCGAGCCTTATTGACCTGCTGGACTAACGGAAATAACCGAAATAAAACAAAGAAAAAAGCCAATAAAGAAGCCGCCGAAAGTTTACCTGTGAGGATAAAAAATTGAGCGGCAAGAACCACAATCCCCACAAGAAGCGTGGTGGCTAAAGCTTCACTCAAGGGCTGGATCAGGGCCGCGCGCTGACTGGTTACAATAGACTGCTGGGCTACTTGATGCGTAGCTTTTTGAAAGCGGGTGCGTTCAAAATCCTCAGCCCCTTGCGCACGAACCGTCCGTATCCCACTGATCAGTTCTGAAGCTAGGGCGCTAAAGGCTCCATTGGCTTGGGTAACTTTTTGACCGCTGGTTTTGACCCGGATAATTAACTTAGTCAATCCTAGGGATAAGGCAGTAAATAAACCAATCGCCAAGATCGATAGGGGCCAAGATAGCCAAATCAAAGCTATGGCGTAGGCTAAAAGAGTTAGGCTATTGACAATTAAAGACGTGCCATTACTCAAAAGCGCCTTGATCCGTTGGACTTCCGTGGTGAGGGAATTTAACAGTTCTCCGGCTCTGCGCTGGGCATAAAAGCTCAACGCCACCCTTTGTAATTGCTCAAAAACCTGCATTCTCAGGTGGACTAGGATCGTTTCAATGGTTTTTGCACTTGAGACTTGGGCATTGTACTCAAAGTAACCCCGGATCCAGGTACTCAGTAGAATCAAAAGCGATAGACGATAGAGGCGGTCAATGGCGCTACCCCCTAGGACCCACTGATCAATCCAGCCTAAGCCGGTCTGTAGGACCGGAGCTTGGGGATCAACCAAACTTTGTAAAAGGGGTACGATTAGACCTACCCCCAAACCCTCAAAACTGGCAGCCAAGATCGAAAAACCTAGGGTCAGGCCCGCCCAACGACGCTCTCGCCACAGTAGATCCCACAACAGCCGTTGGTCTGATGACAACTCGTGATCCTCTAATTAGCCCAAGGCGATCCTCATCCTAGCGCCCTTAGTTCTTACGGTTACGACAGCGCGGGTTTTTGCTCTTCGCACCGGGAGCATAGCAATTGGACCTAGGCCGTTTAGAACGGGGTTCGCGGACTTCTGGAGCAATCGGCACTACGGCTACCGGAGGTGCAATGACCGGCAACGGTTCTAGGGGGAGTTCTTCGACAACGGGATCTTCAGGCTCAGGGGGAAGCAGTGTACCCAGCCAAGAATCCACCTCCGAAGGACGACTGGGCCTTTCTGGGGCTTGGGTCGTGCCTTCAATACTGGCTACGATCTGTGACTCAGTATTCGGGCTATACCCTGGTGGAGCCATAAAATCAGGAGAATTTTTGCCTACAATCTGACGCATGTATTGCCCCCAAAGCTGGGCGGCAAGGCTACTTGAGGCCCCGGTGGGCTGATTGTTATCATTACCCAACCAAACCCCGGTTACTACTTTGGGGGTATAGCCCACAAACCAGAGATCCCGTCCCAGATCGGTAGTGCCAGTTTTACCCGCTACTTCAAAGGCGACCTGGGTAGCGCGTCCGGTACCTTGGATCACAACTTGACGCAGAAACTGGGTCATGGTCCATGCCAGGTCTTGGTCTAAAATTTTTTCCTGTTGGGGGCTGGCTTCATAAAGCACCCGTCCCTGGCGGTCGCGGACCCGCTTGACCCCATAGGGTGCAACTAAGACCCCTTGATTGGCCAAGATCCCGTAGGCACGGGTGATCTCTAAAAGCTGTACTTCAGAAGACCCCAGGGCCAGGGAAGCATTCTCTTGGAGGGGACTGGTGATCCCCATGCGGCGCGCCATGGCAACGGTCTTATCAATACCCACATCCAGCATCAATTGCACCGCAATGGTGTTGCGCGATTTAGCTAGGGCCTGCATGAGGTTCATGGCACCCAAATATTGCCCATCGGAATTTTTAGGGGTGTAGTTGCCCACCTTGATCGGGCGGTCTTCCCAGGTTTGGGTAGGGCTATATCCGGCATCTAGGGCGGCTAGATAGATAAACGTTTTAAAACTCGATCCGGGCTGACGCAGGGCTTGGGTGGCCCGGTTAAATTGGCTTTTAGTAAAATCCGTTCCGCCCACTAGGGCCAAAATTTCCCCCGTGGTTGGGTCTAGGCTGACTAAGGCCCCCTGATCAATGGACCGCCAGCCCTGGACTTTACGACTTAAGGTCTGTTGGGCTAGGGCTTGGGCTTGGGCATCAAGGGTGGTTTCAACCAAAAGTCCCCCCCGCTCCAAAAGATCTGGGTCCACCAAACCGGGTAAAAGGGTCTGTACATAACTGGTGAAGTAGGCGTTGGCATTCAAGCGGTCACGGCTGATCTGAAAGCGCGGGGCCTTGGCGGTATATTTTTTGCGTTCCGCCTGGGAGATCACCCCTTGATCCGCCATGACTTTGAGTACCAGATCCCGACGTTTGCGGGCTAGATTCGGGTTACTCAAGGGTGAATAGACGCTAGGCGCGGGGAGTAATCCCACCAATAGGGCGGCTTCGGCGGTGGTTAATTTAGCCGCCGATTTGTTGAAATATACTTTGCTCGCATCGGCGGCTCCGTAGGCCCCGGCACCGAAATAGCTGTAGTTAAGATAAAAAGCCAGGATCTCGTCCTTGGTATAGGTTTGCTCTAGTTTGAGGGCTAAGAGGGCTTCTTGAAATTTGCGGCCTAAATTTTTATCCCGATTCAAAAACAAGATCCGCGCTAACTGTTGGGTGATCGTGCTTCCCCCTTCAGCCACTTGGCCCCGTTTGAAATTATTTACAATCGCCCGACCGATCCCGGCCAGATCAACGCCGTTGTGGTCATAAAAACGACGGTCTTCACTGGCAACTGCGGCCAATTTAAGGCTTTTAGGCACTTCCTTAACTTCAAGGCGTTCTTTGGGGCCACTCCCTCGGTTATAGATCACGACACCTTTACGATCCGTCAGTTGGAGGCTCCCATCAGGGCGAAACATCCCAGCCTGATTGACATCCGGTAAGCCCCAACTGAGATAAACAAAAAAAGATCCGAGGGTCAGGGTCAGCACGCTGGCAAAAATCACGATCAAACGGCGCAGATTGGGCATGGGGTATAAGCCGACTTCTGAACCACTATAGCGGCTGGCTTTAGTTTCGCTAAGCGCGTGCGCGCATTAATCAAGCACCATAACTCCTTGAGTAGCTTACCCTAAGCTTGCCGAAGGGAAGTTTGGGACCACTGCTGCGCTGAAGCAGATTATAAAAGCCTGCATGCACGAGGTCTGATGATCGGCTACAGTAAGGCTACGTTATGGGGTGTGTATGCGTAGGATCTGGTCGTTGACGCTCATTGCAGCGTTGACTGGGGGACTAGCGGTTTGGGCCAAGAGTGCCAATAATTTTTTACCTACGGACCTCCCTAAATCAGAACAGGTCCGCACCCTCCAAGACCGTCTTCAGCAAGCCCGTAGCTCCCAAGAGCAAGCCCCCCTCCGCTATGCATTAGCCAGTCTTTTACAAGACCAAGGGGATCAGGGGAGCGCCTTAACGCTTTTAAAAGGTCTAGAGGATCAATACCCCGTTCTCAAAGAGCGGGTTTTGGTCAAACAGGCGCAGGTCTTAGCCAGTGCCAGTGCTTGGCAAAAAGTCTCTGCCCTTAATGGGGCGCTTAAGCCAGAGGCGCTTTATCAATTGGGTTTGCTAGACCCCCTACAGTGGCAAAATTTAATCCAAAGTTATCCCGATCATCCCCGCACCGCCCAAGCCTTGAGTCGTCTAATTGAAACTTCCCCCGATAACACGACCTACCTCCGCGCCTATGTAACGAATTTTGGGGACCAGCCCGCTAGTGTCCGCTATAGCCAGCGCTTAGAACGCCAAACCGTAATGAGTCCAGCGGAATGGCTAGCCTTGGGTAAGGCCTATCACGCCAACAAAGAATATCAAAAAGCAATTTTGGCCCTTAATCGTACGTCTTCCCCCGAAGGTTATTGGCTGTTGGCCCTGAGTCATCAGGCGATCAAACAGCCCGGATTGGCCCAAAATGCCTGTGATCGTTTAGCACAGGCATTTCCCAGTAGTCCTCTGGCGGCCCAAGCCCAACTCCTCAAGGGCAAATTAATCCCCAAGAGTCAAAGAGTAGGATTTTTACGTCAAGTGGCCCAACGCTACCCGACGGTAGGTGCGGAAGCGTTAGATCTGGCGGCCCAGAATGCAGCCAATTCCCCCCAACTGTTGATGGCGTTGATCCAACAATTTCCCCAGAGTCCTGAAGCCACCGAAGCCGCTTGGGAGCTAGCCTGGAGTGCCTACCGTCAAGGCGACCGGCGGCGGGCTTTTGCCCTGAGTGAACAGGCTTTTAATAATTTTGGATCGGAGAAATATGCTTCACCGCGCCTAGGCTTTTGGGCGGGACGGTGGGCTGAAGAACTAGGGGAGACCAACCGCGCCCAATCCCTTTTTCGGAGCGTGATCCAGCGTTTTCCAGCTTCTTTTTATAGTTGGCGCTCAGCGGTTCACCTAGGGCTAATCAGTGAAGATTTCAAGGCGCGTACGTTACCCGTAGCGGTGCAGATCGATCAAGACCGTCCTAGTGGACTGCCCGCGGGTTCAGCGGCCCTCCGCGAACTCTACCGTTTGGGCTTGATCCGAGAAGCCTTGGCTCAATTTCAAGCCGAGAACTACCAAAATGAAGCCCTCTCACCCGCATTAAGGGCGACAGAAGCGCTACTGGTGGCCCAAAATGGCGAAAATCTCCGGGCGCTGAAGCAACTTTTGCCCTTGGCCTACGAGGAATCCCTCCCAGAACTCCATCAGTCACGGGGCTTTTGGGAGGCTGCTTACCCTACGCCCCACTGGACGGATCTGATGACTTGGAGTGCCCAAAATCAAGTTAACCCCCTTTTGGCTTTGGGTTTGATGCGCCAAGAGTCGGCCTTTGAACCTCAAATCCGCTCTAGAGTTGGGGCGACAGGTTTGATGCAGATCATGCCTGCGACGGGTAAAGATATCGCCCGGTCCTTAGGGGTGACTAATTATTCGCTAAGTAACCCAAAGGACAACATCCGTTTTGGGACTTGGTATCTAGCCTATACCCATGATCGGTTTCAGAATAATTCGCTCTTGGCGGTAGCAAGTTACAATGCCGGACCAGGAAATGTAGCCAAATGGGTGAAAACTTTGCCCATTAATGATCCTGAACTTTTTATTGAACAGATCCCTTTTAAAGAAACTAAGGGCTATGTCAAGTCGGTTTTTGGCAATTATTGGAATTATCTCCGACTCTATAGCCCTGAATTTCAAAGTCAACTAAACCGCATCGGTAGCAACAGAAGTTAATACTTCTTCTGCCTACTAAGGAGTGCAGGGAACTAATGGTGATCAAATAAATCTAGGGGTAGATTACCATAGGTTTCATTGTTGATCCCAGAATCCGGTGAGAAACAAGATACAATTACCCCCCGCTCAGTCCCTAAATAGGGGGAAACAAAACAAGTACTGTTTTTCGGATTGAATTTTAGAAAAACACCCGATGGTTCAATGGGTTCAACCGCTTCAACATTAATGAGTGGTTCCTGATAGCCGAAGGCCGCTAAATAGCCCTTAAGTGCATTAACAGATTCTGCTAGGGATTCGGCACAGATACCAATGAGTTTGTAATCAGCATCTCGGGAAATCAACAGTAGGGCTTCACGTACTGCCTGGGGGTCTTTCCCTACGGGATCAACCAAAATTTTGTGGGCTTGATCGGCACTAAGGGTAGCTTTAGTCACGGTATGGGGGTTCCTTGATGAATGTAATCGATTTAACGGATCTTAAGCTGAAGGTTGTGTGCTTGCCAACTGCATTGCTTTGAGAAACTTCAACCTTGAGTACTATTCATTAGCTGCGTGTAATTCCGGCGGGGAGGCTAAGAAGATGCCAACCAACGCTCGATCAGGGCTTTATAGGGCACAGGATCTAAATCTTGATCGCCATTAGGAGCTAGGACCGCCCGGACACCGGGCAAGAGGGGCTGATCATGGAAGGTTTGCATGGCACTCAAAATCTCCGTAGCCTTGCGGAGCCTGCGTCGCCCGATCCAGGGGTCACGAAAGGGTAAAATACCCAACACCGATCCGATGTTTAGACGGGCTAGTTTTAATTCCTCCCCAAAGGTCAAGGTTTCCTCCAAAGTTTTCCACCCTTTGGCAGAAACCTCCATGGGCAGTACGATATCTTGAGCGGCACAGCAGGCCATGACCGTCAACACAGATTTAGTTGCCGGGGTATCGATCAGACAGCAATCAAAGCTTGGTTCTAATCGTTGTAGCCGATGTCCTAAAAGTTGTTCTTGATCATAAATAGGCAAGCGGTCTAACTGTAACCCCAGTCCCCAATCCGCTGGCAATAGAGACAGACCGTTATCTAAGGTACGTACTGCTTGACGAATATCTATCACTCCCGAAAGTACCTCCAAAACAGAAGGTTCTTGGGGTAATAAATTGCCCCCTAGTAGATAGGTACACCCTGCTTGAGGGTCTAAGTCTACAATCAAAACCCGTTGCTTAGGTGCCAACAGTCTTGCCAGTTGGATCACCGTTGTCGTCCGTCCCATGCCCCCCGCGAGGGCTAATACTGTTAGCACCCGCACCGTTAATACAGTTCAGCACGGCCTGTATTTTTCAGCCAGTTTTGGGCCTCGATATAGTTGTTCGGAGCCATACGTACGGCCTTGATCCAGAGTTCAGCCGCCTTATCGTACCAATCATTAGCCAGATCCCCTTGATCACTTTCTTCACACTTACGCCCATACTCAAAGTAGATCACCGCAGCATTATTCATCGCCGAAAGATTGCGGGGATTAACTTCTAACGACTGAGCATAGTTATCCAGTGCCGCATCTAAATCTCCGTTAGCCTGACGGATCAATCCAACATTATAGAGAATATACGAACGATCAATGGGGTTCTCTTCGAGGGTCAGCGCTTCATTATAATTTTCCAACGCCTCAGCATAGTCACCGTCGGCTTGGGCGGCCATACCATCTCGGTAATACGCAAAGGCTTCTTTTTCACGCTGTGCCACGGGCATGACTTTAAGGATCAGATCTGCCATGACTGTAAAAGATTTGTCAATGAAGTTGTCGTTACGTTGCGAACGGGGCATGGGAGACTCCTAGACTTAACTCACAGTGTATTCCAGCGGACGTGCTAACGGGAGAATCCTCCAAACAATGGACCGCTTGCATGAATACAGCAGGCCAAGAATAAAAGCCTCCTGGGGGTTGATATCAAGTTCGGGTAGTTAGCTAGTTTTACCCCATACGTAGAATAAGAGTAACAGCCCTTGGGAGGTGTGAACCTAGGGTTCCCCCTCCCAAACCCGCCCCCCTCCTCGTCAGGGAGCTTGCAGCCCCCGACACCCCCTACAACGCAAAGCGCTTTAGCGACCCCTTGCCGGGTTTGATCCTGCGGCTGGGGTTAATCCTAAAGTGGGGGCAAGGGGTCGGAGGGATCTATGGAATATTCACGCAATCAGTTCAAAACAGGATTTACCGCAATTCAATCACCGCTTGATCCTGAGCCAGGATCTGCCCCGTCAGAAGATCCTTAACGCTCATCCGCAGGGTACGGGCCTGGTCTACTTGAAATGTCACCCGAATCCGGTCAGTGCCGGGATAACCAGGGGGGTCCAGCGCCGCAATGGTCCGACCCTGGTCCGTATCGTTGAGGGGACGCACCGTAGCCTCATTTTTAGTTCCTTGGCGGGTCACTAGACTGGTTCCATCAAAATAAATTTCGGTAGCGGTCCCCTGATCGGCCAATTCTCCGATCACAAGTTCAATGTTGGGTTGTCCAGAAACGGAGCATCCTAAGATCAATTCGTAGGGCGTTGAAGGATAGGGCGTCCCTTTTTGAAACAAGGGCTGCCACCCATGGCGCGAATGGCGATGATCCCAATAGCGGACCCCGTAGGCATGATAAAGATAGTCTTTGATCTCGAGGCCGCGCCCTAAAACCAACGCTCCGTGGGCTACACACTCAAAGGGCTTATCTAAATAGAGGCGCTGTTGGCTAAATTGAGCCTTAAGCCACTGCTGCACTGCGGGTAAAAGACTGGTGCCCCCTACCACCAACACCTGCGGGACTTCTTGGAGATTGATCCCTTGGTTGCGGGCTTGTTGGGTGAGTTCGGCTAAGGCTTGATCAAGTTGTTTAAAAAATCCTTGGACCTTTAAGAGTTCTTCTAACTGGCTACGGGTACACCCCACTTCGTAGGTACTAAAGGTCTCCTCATCTAAATAGGGTTCACTATAGGCGTCTTGAGTCGCTAAGCGAATTTTGATCCGTTCCGCTACCTGTTGTAAGCGATAGCTACGCAGGATCCCTAGATTTTGGGCTAAAACCTGCGCTAACCACGAATCAATATCGGATCCACCCAAGGTGCGGCCTACTTTAGCGATCACGCGCGCCGCACGGGGGCGTTGTTTTTGGGGATTGAGTACCTGGCCCCACTTGATCAAAAGGCCCACGCGCTCTTTAGGGGGAGGTTCAATTAAAGCTAAATCTAAGGTCCCGCCGCCAAAATCAAATACCAAGACCAGTCCTTCGGTTTGGTAGCCCAAGGCCGCAGCAGTGGGTTCATCTACCAATTGCACCCGATTGATCCCCCAGTGGGAGACTTCGGTTTGGAGCCATTGACGGTAGGCTTCAAAGCTATTCACTGGGACGGTGATCACCAGATCATCGACCCGTTCACCTTGGATCTGGAGTTGTTGAAAAACGCGCCCTAGAAAATAATGACCCACCTGTTCAAAACTCAGGTCTACCCCCTCAACCTGGGGCATAAAGCCCTGGATCGCACTACCAATTCCCCGTTTAAAGCCTCTAAAAAAACGCGGGTCTCCTGCTAGATCAAGCCCCTGATCTCGTACCGCTTGTCCACATAAAATATCCTCGGCTCCCTTGATATACACCAGACTCGGAACAAGGGGTGGATGGGGTAGCTCCCGAAAACTTAAAGGACCAAGCGCTAAGGTCTCAGCCTGCTGCGTCACCGGGTTCCAACGGCTCACTACGGTGTTACTGGTGCCAAAATCGATCGCGTACATAGTTTTAAGTCTGACATATCAAAGTCTGGGTAGCGCGCATTCTAAAACCCGGAAGTCCTAAAGCATATCAACACTATGGAAATAAGAGGCCTGATCCGGTGCAAGGGTATCAATAATCGTTGACTGCATAAGGGCGGCAAGGCTCCTATAGATCCACGCGCGCTCTTTGGGGAAGCTGATACGATAACTAGTTAAGCGTTCT